>DASSJN010000223.1:0-3932 GCA_035691185.1 Steroidobacteraceae bacterium | reverse complement strand
GCGTCCATGAGCACGACCCGGTCGGCGAGCGCGATGGTCGCGGGGCGGTGGGCGATGATCAGCGTCGTGCGCCCGCGCATCACCTCGGCGAGCGCGGCGCGGATCTCGTGCTCCTTGGTCGGGTCGACCGCGGAGGTGGCGTCGTCGAGGATCAGCACCCGGGGGTCGGCGAGGATGGCGCGGGCGATGGCGATGCGCTGGCGCTGCCCGCCCGACAGTTTCACGCCACGCTCGCCCACGTGCGCGTCGTAGCCGCGGCGGCCCTTGGAGTCGGCGAGGGCCTCGATGAATTCGTGGGCCTCCGCGCGCTTCGCGGCGGCGATCATGTCCTCGTCCGTCGCGTTCGGCCGGCCGTACACGATGTTGTCGCGCACCGAGCGGTGCAGCAGCGAGGTGTCCTGCGTGACCATGCCGACCTGGGCGCGCAGGCTGTCCTGCAGCACGGCCGAGATGTCCTGCCCGTCGATGCGGATCACGCCGCCCTCGACGTCGTAGAAGCGCAGCAGCAGGTTGACGACCGTGCTCTTGCCCGCACCGGAACGGCCGACCAGCCCGATCTTTTCGCCCGGCCGGATGTGCAGGGTGAGGTCGTCGACGACTGCGCGGCGCCCGCCGTAGCCGAACGTGACGTGTTCGAAGCGGATTTCTCCGCGCGTGACCTGCAGCGGCTTCGCGCCGGGCCGGTCGACCACGGTGTGGGGCCGCGAGAGCGTGCGCATGCCGTCCTGGACCGTGCCCACGTGCTCGAACAGCGACGCCATCTCCCACATGATCCAGTGCGAAATCCCGTTGAGGCGCAGCGCCATCGCGCTCGCGGCCGCCACAGCGCCGATGCCCACGGCGCCGCGCGTCCAGAGCACCAGCGCGGTGCCTGCGGTGCCCGCGATCAGCGCCATGCCGAGCGCGTGGTTCGCGGTCTCGAAGCCGCTCACGAGCCGCATCTGCGCGTAGGCAGTCTGCATGAATTCCTGCATCGAGCTGCGCACGTAGCCCGCCTCGCGGCTCGCGTGCGAAAAGAGCTTCACGGTCGCGATGTTCGTGTAGGCGTCGGTGACCCGGCCTGTCATGAGCGCGCGCGCGTCGGCCTGCGCGGCGGACACCTTGCCGAGGCGCGGCACGAAGTACCGCAGGCAGCCCATGTAGAGCGCGAGCCAGCCCAGGAACGGCGCCAGCATCCACGCGTCGAAGCTGCCGACCACCGCCAGCATCGTCAGGAAGTAGACGGTGATGAACGCGAGGATGTCCATCGCCGTCATCCAGGCATCGCGCACGGCGAGCGCCGTCTGCATCACCTTCGTCGAGACACGCCCGGCGAACTCGTCCTGGTAGAAGCCCATGCTCTGCCCGAGCATCAGCCGGTGGAAGTTCCAGCGCAGGCGCATCGGGAAGTTCGCGAACAGGGCCTGGTACTTGATCAGCGAATAGAGCCAGACCACGAGCGGGCTCGCCGCGACGATCGCGCCGAGCAGCAGCAGGCTGTCGAGCTCCTGCGTCCAGAGCTGGGACGGCTCGACCTCGGACAGCCAGTCGACGATCCGGCCGAGCATCGCGAACAGCAGGGCCTCGAACGCCGCGATGATCGCCGTGCAGAACGTCATCGCGAAGATGTAGCCGCGCAGGCCGCGCGTGCACTCCCACATGAACGCGAAAAAGCCGCGCGGCGGCGTCGCCGGCCTTGCGTCCGGGTAGGTCGGGATCAGGCTTTCGAACTTGCGAAACACGGGCGTGGCCTCGGCCGGCACCTTAGCACGGGCGCCCGGCAGTGCCAGCCTTGCTAGACTCGCCGGGACAACGGTTCATCGACGGCGCCCGGCCGGCCCGCATGCACGCCAATGCCCTGAGAACGATCCTGCTCGTCAAGTCGGTCGAGGACCATGACGCCGACGGCGCGATGCTGACGCTCGCGGAACGCGAGGCGGCGACGCGTGGCGCGCTGCGAGCCCATCCCGGGCCCGCCGCGGAGGCCACGGCCGAGGCGCGCGAGGCTCGTACGTGGCGGGTGCTCGATGCCCGGGCCCGCGATCTCCACGGCCGCCTCGTCCAGCGTCACCCCGTCGTGGCACGGACCGTGCTGCTCGAGTCGCGTGCGACACAGGCGGCGTTCGCCATGCTGCTGGTCGCGTTCGGCGTCGGTCTCGCGCTGTCGGTCCTGGACAGCCGCGTCCGCATCGAGATCGTCGCCTTTCCGCTGCTCGGGCTCGTGCTGTGGAACCTCGTCGTCTATGCGGTGCTCGCCGTCGCGACGCTGCGTCGGCCGCGCTCACGCGCGCCGGGCGCGGTGTCGACCGCCGCCGGGTGGGTCGCGTGGCCGCTGCGCTGGGGGTGGCGGCGCGCCGCGTCGCTGGTGCGCCAGGCCTCGTTCTATCACCGGCCGCTCGCGTCGGCGCTGCGACGGTTCTCCGAGGAGTGGTGGCCGCTCGCGCAACCGCTCCTCGCCCTGGAGGGCAGGCGCATCTTCCACCTCGCTGCGGCGGCCGTGGCCCTCGGGCTCGTCGCCGGCTTCTACGTGCGCGGCATCGCGCTCGAATACCGCGCGGGCTGGGAAAGCACCTTCCTCACGCCGACGCAGGTGCGCGGCGCGCTGCACGTTCTCTACGGCCCGGCGTCGGCGGCGACCGGTATCGCGCTGCCGGCGGACGATGCCGCGATCGAAGCGCTGCACTGGCGCGACGGCGCCGGCGGCGGCCCGGCCGCGGGGTGGATACACCTGATCGCGGCGACGGCAATCCTGTTCGTCGTACTGCCGCGGTTGTGGCTGGCGATTCTCGCGTCGATCGCGCTGGTTCGCGCCTCGCGCCGCATAGCGCCCCCGGACTTGCTGTTGCCCTACGCCCGCCGCGTACTCGGCGCGAGCGATGCCGCGCCCGCTGCAGTGGCGGTGCGCGTGATTCCGTACGCCTACCACCCGGCCCAGGCGAGCCTGGACGGCCTGGGCAAGCTGCTGCACGCGACGTACGGGCCCGGCACGCGCGTCGATCTCGCGACCGCCGTCGCGTACGGCGACGAGGCCGCGCTGCGCCGGCTCGAGCCCGCAACGAGCCACGGCCTCGAGATCCTGCTGTTCACGCTCGCGGCGACGCCCGAGGTCGAGAACCACGGCGCCGTGCTCGTGGCTGCGCGCGATGCGCTCGCAGCGGCGAAGTCGCCGACGCGGCTCGTGGCCCTGGTCGATGAGGCGCCGTTACTCGCGCACATGCGCGGCGACGCGTCGCTCGCGTCCCGCGTCGACGAACGGCGCGACGCCTGGCGTGAATTCGGCGCACGTCACGGCTACGAGGTGTGCCTGGCCGACCTCGCCGCGCTCGCCGCGGCGCAGGACGTGTCGCAGGACCTCATTGCGCGCCTGCGCGCATCGGCGCGGCCCGTGCCGGCATGAGCGACCAGGCCATCCACGTCGCACTCCTGTCGCACACCAATGCCGGCAAGACCACGCTGGCACGCACGCTGCTGCGCCGGGACATCGGCGCCGTCATGGACCGCGCGCACGTCACCGAGACGGCCGAGTCGCACGTGCTGTTGCGCACGGAGACCGGGGACGAATTCGTGCTGTGGGACACGCCGGGTTTCGGCGACAGTGTGCGGCTGCTTCGCCGCCTGGAGCAGAGCGGCCAGCCGATCGGCTGGTTCCTGTCGCAGGTGTGGGATCGCTTCGCCGATCGGCCTTTCTGGTGCAGCCAGCAGGCGATGCGTACGGCGCGCGACTCGGCGGACATCGTGCTCTACGTCGCCAACGCGACGGAGGACCCCGCGGCGGCGGGCTACGTGGCGCCGGAGCTGCGCATCCTCGAGTGGCTGGACAAGCCGACGCTGGTGCTGTTGAACCAGCTCGGCACGCGGGCGGACGCGGCCCGGGAAGCCGAGGTCGCCCGCAGCTGGCAGCACACGCTCGACGCCGCGGGCGCCGGCGTCGCGCGGCGCGTACTTCCGTTCGA
>DASSJN010000222.1:0-9889 GCA_035691185.1 Steroidobacteraceae bacterium | reverse complement strand
CGCCGGCTGCGGCGTGACCGTGTACGAGCCGGGCGAGTACAAGGGATCGAAGGATCCCCTGCTCGACCTGCAGGGCACGGACGAGCAGACGGCGGCGCTCCAGGAGCGCTTCACGAAAGGCCAGGCGGAGCGCTAGCCGCGCGCCGCCAGGAGCGGGAGACGACGAATGAGTGAGTCACCGAGCGGGACGAGCCGCGGCGCGAAGCGCCTGCGCACCATGCTGTGGAGCATCGTGCTGATCGCGGTCGCGGGCATGCTGCTGCCGCTGAGCGCGTACGTATGGACGGCAGCCGTGCATGCGGACGAAGCCGCCGAGACCGAGGGCAGGAACCCACGTTCCGAGTACTGGCGCGAGGTGCGCGATTCGGAGCCCGGGTATACGGCCGTCCGAGGCCAGGAAACCAACGTCCTGATCCAGAGCGGCGGCGAGACCTGGCGCGAAGTGCGCAACGGGCCGGTCAAGATCATCGGCGCGATCATGGTCGTGGGGATCCTGCTCGCGCTGCTCGCGTATCACCTCAAGACCGGCGGTGCGAAGCTCGAGCACCGCACCGGGCGCAAGGTGCACCGCTGGTCGATGACCGATCGCGTGCTGCACTGGTACACGGCGGTGCTGTTCATCGTGCTGGCGATCACGGGCCTGAGCCTGCTGTGGGGGCGCTCGGTCCTGATCCCGATCTTCGGCAAGGAAGGGTTCGCGGCCTTCGCCTCGCTCGCCAAGCCGGTGCACGACTACGTCGCACTCGCGTTCACGGCGGGCCTGGCCATCATGCTGGTCAAGTGGTTCCACCACAACCTGCCCGCCAGCTACGACCGCGAATGGCTGCGCCGGGGCGGTGGCTACTTCGGCACGGGTCACCCCCCGGCCGGATTCGCCAACGCCGGCGAGAAGATCTGGTACTGGCTGCTGGTGGTCGGGGGTCTCGCACTGGTGATATCGGGCTTCTACCTGCTGTTCCCGAACTTCGGCTTCGAGCGCGCGGCCATGCAGACCTCGAACATCGTGCACGGCGCGATCGCCCTGGTGCTCTGCACCGCCGTGATCGCGCACATCTATCTAGGCACCCTCGGCGCCGAGGGCGCGTTCGAGGGCATGGTGACCGGCGAAGTGGACGAAGGATGGGCGCGGCAGCACCACAGCGTCTGGCTGGACGAGGTGCAGCAGGGCACGGTGCGGCCGGCGGACACGGTGGCACGTCCGGTCGTCTCCGCAGGGCCCGCGGCATAGCCCAGTCGAATCGGCGGGGTGACCCCGGGGGGCGCGAAAGCGCCCCTCGGCACGTTCGGATATCACGTTTGGAGGCGCTGCGTCCCACGGTGTAACCTCGGCCCGGGTCGGAGCCCCCGCTCTTCCGCGCCGGAAACACCTGATGCGCTGCCTGATCGCGATCGACGACACCGACAACCTCGAGAGCCGCGGCACGGGCTTTCGCGCGCGACAGCTCGGCGCCCGTCTGATGGAGGCCGGGCTCGGCAAACTGCGTGGCATCACCCGGCACCAGCTCTACGTACACCCGTCGATCCCGTTCACCTCGCACAACAGTTCGGCCTGCCTCGACGTGGACCTGCGCGACGATGCGATGGCCGAGGCGCGGGAGTTCTGTCGCGACTATCTTGCGTCGGAGAGTGCGGAGGGGTCGGACGCGGGCCTCTGCCTGGCCGTGTATGACGAGGTCCCCGACGAGATGGTGACGTTCGGCCGGCACGCCAAGGAGCGCGTCCTGACCCGTGAGCAGGCCCACGAGCTGGCGACCGCGCACGGGGTGCATCTCGAGGGCGTGACCGGCGAGCGCATCGGCGTCATCGGGGCCCTGGCCGCGGTCGGGTTGCGCAGGGGCGGCCACGACGGCCGCTTCCTCTGGCTGGAAGGCGTCCGCGAACTGACCGGCACGGCCCGGGTCGACGCATTGCTGGCGACGACTGGCATAGACTCCGTGGAAACGATCGACGGCCGACCGTTGCCGGCGGACGCCGAGGTCCTCGTCGATCCGTGGCCCCGCCCCGTGCTGCTCGGCGGCCGGGCGGTGCTGTTGACCGAACCCTGTGAGGCTGAAAATGACCGTAGCGGCTGGCGACTCCTCCCCAAGGAAACTATTCGGCGTTATTGACCCCGTCGGTCCGCTGACCGTCGGGCGCGGGCTGTTCCTCGCGTCGCTGGGCATCACGATCGCCCTGCTCGAGCAGGCGTTCCGGTGGCCGTTGCAGTTGCCCGGCCATCACGGGCTCGAGGCCATGGCCCTGCTGGTGTTCGGGCGGCTCACCTGCAGCAACCCGTGGTCAGCGACGCTGGTCGGCGCGAGCGCCGCCGCGGCCGCACCGTTGGCGGGCGCGGACCACGGTGTCCTGATGCCCCTGTTCTACGTCCTGCCAGGCATCGTGCTCGATCTCGGCTACCGGGTGTGGCCGCAGCTTGCGACCAAGGCCCTGCTGTTCCTGCCGGTGCTGGCGGCGGTCGCCTTCGCGTCCAAACCCGCGCTACGCGTGTTTGCGAACGAGGCGTTCGGCATCCCTTTCGGTTCGCTGCGCGCCGGCCCCGTCTACCCGCTTCTGACGCACGTCGCGTTCGGTTTCCTCGGCGCCCTCGCCGCGGTGCTGGTCTGGCGCTACACGGAGCGACGCCTGCGCGCCTGAGCAGGCGCCGCCCCGTTCAGGGCTTGAACTCGACGCCCAGCACCCAGGTGCGACCGGGCTGCGGAAAGCCGAAGGACTCCTCGTAATCCTCGTCGAGCGCGTTCTCGAGGCGCACGTAGGCGCGCCAGCGACCCTCCCCGAGCAGCACCGACCCGTCGAGGTCGAGCACGCCGTAGTCGCCCACTTCGCGCGCCGTCGTCGGAGTCGTGCGCGAGAGCGTGTAGCTGTCGGCCACGTACACGTACTGGCCGCCGAGGCGCACGCTCGACGTCAGATCGTAGTCCGCCCGCATCGAGAACTTGTGTTCGGGCCGGTTCTGCAGTCGGGTCGTGTCCACGCCGGGCGACAGGTTCTCCGTTTCCATGTACGTGTAGCTCGCGGCCAGGTCGAGACGCTCGAACGCACGATGGCTGGCCGTGAGTTCGACGCCCTCGAAGCGGTACTCCTCGAAGTTCTGCGTGACGCCGCCCGGTACGCGCTCGATGAAATCCTCGGCGTCGATCCGGAACAGGGTGGCCTCGGCCACCGGGCCCGTGGCGCCGAAGCGGTGCTGGAGCGCGAGATCGTAGGTCTGGGTCGCCTCCGCGCTCAGGTCCGGATTGCCACGGTCGACCGAATACAGGTCGCGCAGCGTCGGGTAGCGCAGTTTGCGTGCGGCACTGCCGCGCAGCGTGGTCGCCTCGCCCAGCCGATAATCGGCACCCAGCAGGTAGGAAACGCCGTCGTCGCTCTCGCCGCCGTCGCGCGATTGCCGGCTGTAGCCGACACCGGCGACCACGCCGACGACTTCGCCGACCGGAAATTCCGCCTCGAGGTCCAGCGTGTAGAGGTCGATGGACTCGTCCTGGTCGAAGGGTTGCACGACGGTCGTCGAGCCACCGCCGCCTCCACCACCACCCCCGCCTCCGCCGCCGCTTGTCGTCGTCACGGTGAAGCCCGTCGAATCCCAGCTCTCCTGCCGACCGCCCAGCGACGCCGACAGCAGCGCGCCGTTGCCCAGCCGCAGCGAGGACAACAGGCCCCCGCCGAGCACGTCCGTGGTCGTGTCCTCCCGAAATGCGCCACTGGCGACCTGGGTGGCGTACTTGGCGTCGTCGTAACCGTCGGTGAGTTCGTCGTCGCGATTGAAGTACAGGCTCGGACGGAGCGACCAGGCCTCGCCGCGTCCGAACTCGACGGCCGCCTGCGCCGACACCGCTTCGAAGTCGACCCGCTCGTAGCGCGGCCGGCTCGCGTAGGGCGACTCGCTGCTGTCGACCGTGGTCGGCGGCTTGCCATACTCTCCGTCCCGGTGAGACAAGCTCAGCCCGACCTGCGCGCCCGCCGCGTCGAAGACGAGGTTGCCCTGCATGATCGACTGCTCGCGGTCGCTGTTGACGCGTTCGTCGACGGGCTGCAGCGTGGAGGAACGAAATTCGTCCGACAGTTCGAAATGATCGCGGTCGAACGCCGCGCCCCAGAGCGACAGGCCGGCGCCGCCGACCGGGCCGCTGACCGACCCGCGCAACTCCCACGCTTCCGAGAATTCGTATTCGGCGGCGACACTGCCGCTCAACGTATCGCCCGCCGACTTGGTGACGATCTCGATCACGCCCGCGTTGCCGCCGGGGCCGTACAGCACCGAGCTCCCGCCGCGCGTGACCTTGATGGCCGCGACGTTGTCGGCCGGGATGGACGCCGGGTCGAACTGCCCGTCGAAACCGGAGTTGAGCGGCACGCCGTCCTGCAGCAGCAGCACGTTGCGGGTACGCAGGCCGCGAATGTCGATTCGCGGCACGCCATCGGCGCCCAGACGCACGTGCACGCCCGGCAACAGCGTCAGAGCCTCGTCCAGCGTCCGCGCACCGCGTCGCGCGATGTCCTCGGCGGTCACCACGTCGAGTGAGGCGATCTCGTCCGCCAGGCGCGGCCGCTCGCCAACCACGACGATCGTTTCACCGAACCGATAGCCGTCCGCCTCCTCGGGCATCGCGACGACCGGCGCGAAGCCGAGGGACAGCAGCGCAAACCCAAGCCAGCCCGACGGCCCCATGGTGTTCCGGGTCGTATCGGTCATGTTTCTTCCGGCAGAGTCAGAATTTCTTGAAAATTAGGGTACAACAGTTTCGGCGGTGACACGAGACAGGCGACGTACGTATCGTCATGATTCGCGCCTTGGATCAGGAGTCGACCCAGAGCAATGCCGAGCAAAGTCCCCGAAGGCGCAACGCGCGGCTGGATCGTCCCGATCGGCGGCGCCGAGAACAAGGAAAACGACCGCCACATCCTCGAACGGTTCGTGCAGGTGTCCGGCGGGCGTGACGCCGACATCGTCGTGATCCCGACGGCGAGCAGGCTGCACGAGACCGGCCCGCGTTACGAGCAGCTGTTCCGCGAACTGGGCGCATCGCGGGCGACATCGATGGACTTCGACACGCGCCGGGACTGCCACGAGCCGAACCGGCTCGAGCGCATCGAGCAGGCGACCGGCATCTTCTTCACCGGCGGCAACCAGCTCCGGCTCACGACCCTGCTCGGCGGCACGCCCGTGGCGAAGCTCGTACGTGCCCGCAACGCCCAGGGCGTCACGGTGGGCGGCACGAGCGCCGGCGCCAGCATCCTGAGCGAGCACATGATCGCGTTCGGCGACGAGGGCTCGTCGGTCATTTCGGGCAGCGTGCGTCTCGCCCCGGGCCTGGGCCTCACGAACCGCTTCATCATCGACCAGCACTTCACGCAGCGTGACCGTCTCGGGCGCCTGCTCACGGCCCTGACGTACAACCCCTTCGCGGTCGGCATCGGCCTCGACGAGGACACCGCGGCCTTCATCGGTCCCGACGAGACGGTCGAGGTCGAAGGCAGTGGCGGGGTCACCATCGTCGACGCCGCCGACGTGAGCTTCTCGTCGATGGACAGCGTCGGCGAAGGCCAGCCGGTCTGCCTGCTCGGCCTGCACCTGCACATCCTGGTCGCGGGCGCGACGTTCAACCTGCACACGCGGATCGCCGACGCAGGTGCGCTGGCGCCGTCGAAAGCATAAGGTCTCCTGACAGACTGACTGATCCCAGGGAGGAAGCCGGGGATGCGTGTGCTGGACCGGTCCGTCTACGTCGGACCTTCGCTGTATGCCCATTTTCCAGTCATCCGGCTCGAACTCGACCTCGGTGAACTCGAAGCCTGGCCGACCGGTCGCCTCGGCCCGGCGTTCGTCGACGGATTGATCGCGGCATTGCCGGGACTGCAGGACCACGGCTGCTCGTACGGCGAGCCGGGCGGCTTCATCCGGCGCATGCGCGAGGACGAAGGCACGTGGCTCGGCCACGTGCTCGAACACGTCGCGATCGAGCTGCAGAACGTCGCCGGCGAGCACGTCACGTTCGGCAAGACGCGCAGCGCAGGTGCGCCCGGCGTCTACACGGTCGTCTATGAGTATGCGCAGCGCGACGAAGGCATCGCCGCCGGCGATCTCGGCCTGAAACTGCTCTGCTCGTTGCTGCCGGAATCGATCCGGCCGGCGGACATCCTGCCCGAAGGCTGGAACTGGCCCGAGGCGCGCGACGAATTCATCCGCTTCGCGCAGCGGCGCGCGCTCGGCCCCTCGACGGCCGCGCTCGTGCGTGCGGCGGAAGCGCGGGACATCCCGTGGCTGCGGCTCAACGACCAGTCGCTCGTCCAGCTCGGCCACGGCAGGTACCAGCAGCGCATCCAGGCCACCGTGACGGGACGCACCTCGCACATCGCGGTCGAGCTCGCGAGCGACAAGGAAGAGACGAACAAGATCCTCGCGACGCTGGGCCTGCCCGTGCCGCGCCAGGAACTGGTGCAGAGCGAGGCGCAAGCCGTGCGCGCGGCGCGGCGCATCGGCCTGCCGGTCGTCACCAAGCCCTACAACGGCAATCACGGCCGCGGCATCTCCATTCGCCTGATGAGCGAGGACGAAGTCGCGGCCGGCTTCCACGTCGCGCGCGAGCACTCCCGGTCCGTCATCGTCGAGACGTACCTGGACGGCGACGACCACCGGCTGCTGGTCGTCAACGGCGAACTGGTCGCGGCGACGCGTCGCACGCCGGGCCACGTCGTCGGCGACGGCAAGCACACGGTCGCCGAACTGGTCGAGATCGTGAACCAGGACCCGCGCCGCGGCGTCGGCCACGAGAAGGTGCTCACGCGTCTCGAACTGGACGCGCAGGCGCACAAGATGCTCGAGCGGGCGGGACTGGCGCCGCAGTCGGAGCCCGCGCCAGGCCAGGTCGTCTACCTGCGCTCGACCGCGAACCTCTCCACCGGCGGCACCGCCACCGACGTCACCGACACCATCCATCCCGACAACCGCGACATGGCCGTGCGTGCAGTGCGCGCGGTGGGCCTCGACGTCGGCGGCGTCGATTTCCTGACCCGGGACATCAGTGAAAGTTATCGCGACATCGGCGGGGGCATCTGCGAAGTGAACGCGGCGCCGGGTTTCCGCATGCACGTGGCGCCGAGCGAAGGCACGTCGCGCGACGTCGCGGGGCCCGTGATCGAGATGCTGTTTCCGCCCGGCACGCCGTCGCGCGTGCCGATCGCGGCGCTCACGGGCACCAACGGCAAGACGACGACCGCACGCATGCTCGCGCACGTCACCAAGATGGCCGGCTACACGCCCGGGCTCACGACGACCGACGGCGTCTACATCGACGGCCGGCGCACGGTCGCGGGCGACATGACGGGCCCGGTCTCCGCCCGCATGGTGCTCGCCGACCCGCAGATCGACATCGCGATCCTCGAGACGGCGCGCGGCGGGCTGCTGCGCGCAGGCATGGGCGTGCCCGAGGTCAACGTGGGCGCCGTGCTGAACGTGCAGGACGACCACCTCGGCCTCAAGGGCATCGACACGCTCGAACAGCTCGCGGAGGTCAAGCGCGTCGTCGTCGAGGTGGCCACCGACTGCGCGGTGCTCAACGCCGACGACCCGAACGTGCTCAGGATGGCGGGCTACACCGAGGCCAGGACGATCTGTTACGTGACCATGAACCCGCAGCACGAACTCGTGCGCGAGCACATCCGCGCGGGCGGCCGGGCCTGTGCGCTCGAGGCCGGCGTGAACGGCCAGATGATCACGCTCTACGACCGCGGCGGCCACATCCCGCTCGTCTGGACGCATTTGATTCCCGCCACGCTCGAGGGTCGCGCTCTGCACAACGTGCAGAACGCGATGTTCGCGGCCTCGATGGCGTTCTCGCTCGGCATCAAGCTCGACGCGATCCGCCAGGGCCTGCGCACCTTCGACTCGACCTTCTTCCAGGCGCCGGGTCGCATGAACGTCTTCAACGAGCATCCGTTCAAGGTGCTGTTCGACTACGGCCACAACGCGCACGCCGTGGCCGCGCTCGCGGATCTGGCCTCGCGACTCGAATGTACCGGGCGGCGCATCGTGGTCCTCGCCGGGCCGGGCGACCGGCGCGACGAGGACCTGCGCGCGATCGCCGAGGCCGTCGCGGGCCGCTTCGACCACTACATCTGCCGGCGCGACGACGACCTGCGCAGCCGCGCGCCCGACGAAGTGCCGCGGATCCAGTCGGCCGCGCTCCAGTCCTGCGGCGTGCCGGCGTCCGCGATCTCGATCATCCCCGACGAGCAGGAGGCGATCGAGGCGGCGCTCAACATGGGCCAGCCGGGCGACCTGCTGCTGGTGTTCGCCGATGCGCTGACGCGCTCCTGGAAGCAGATCATCAAGTTCCGCTCCACGGCTTACACCTCTCCCGCTTCAGTGGGAGAGGTCGACCGCAGGTCGGGTGAGGGGGCACGCGGTGCGGGTGAGGGGGCACGCGGTGCGGGTGAGGGCGTCGGTCATTCGGGGGAGCGCTACGGCATCGGCGGCTTCATCGCTGCGGCTGCTCCTGTCCCGGCGGGCGAGATTGCACGCTCTGCGGGCGAGGGTTACTCCGCTTCCGCGCGAGTCGTCGCGTCACACACGCCGCGGCCGACGCGCGAGCCCGAGCCGACGGAGCCGCTGTTCGCCGGCGAAGGCTCGAAAGAGTTGAGCGGCCTGATCCGCGACGAACGTGGCGTGCGTCTCGCGCCGGAGGCCGAAGACTGAACGCGCCGGCCGACCTGCCCTTCGACGATTCGCGTCGCCTGACCGGCGGCAACCTGTTCTTCGCGCACACCGGCGCGGTGCTCGAAACCGCGCAGGTGGACGTGCAGGAAGACTTGATTGCCGATTGGCGCACTCGGGTCGCGCGTGCACGCGCACGCCTGGGGTGGCCCGCGGCGTTGCCGCTCGTCGCGCGTCGCCACGCCGGCGGCGCCTCGCTCGCGCTCGCCGCGCCCGCGGACCAGCTCTTCACGGCGACGGAGGTCAACGAGTGGGCGCTCTGCGCGACCCTGCAGGCGTGCGACCCCGGACGGTGGCGGCGGACCGAGCAGGCGCTGGTCACGACGGCTCGGGAGCAGGCTGCGAATCCCGCCGACCTCGACGAGCCGGTGCTCGAGGAGCGCGCAGCGTTCGCACGCTTCGAGCGGCTCGCGGCCGCCGAGCGGCGGCCGGACCTGATCGCACTGATCGCCGAGGCGGAAGCCCACGCCACGCTGCACGTCGTCGACGAGCGCCAACTCACGCTCGGCGCGGGCGTGGGCAGTCGCAGCTGGGCCCTCGATGCCTTGCCGGCAGACGACGAGGTTCCGTGGCCGCAGTTGCGCAACATTCCGATCGCGGCCGTGACCGGGTCGAACGGCAAGACCACGACGGTGCGTCTGGTCGCGGCCTGCGTCCGCGCGCACGGCTGGCGCGACGGGTTCTGCTGCACGGACGGCGTCTTCGCCGCGAACGCGCTCGTCGAGCCGGGCGATTATTCGGGCCCCGCCGGTACGCGCCGCGTGCTGCGCGACGCGACCGTGCAGGCGGCCGTGCTCGAGATGGCGCGCGGGGGCATCCTGCGCCGCGGCCTGGCCATCGGTCGCGCGGACGTCGCGGTCGTGACCAACCTCAGCGATGATCATTTCGGCGAATACGGCATCGACGACCTGGACGGACTCGCCCAGGCGAAACTGACCGTCGCGCATCTCGTCGCGGGCCGCGGCTTACTCGTGTTGAACGCCGACGACGACGTGTTGCGCCGGAAGGCCGCGACGTTGCCGGAGCGCCTCCAGGGCGCACTGCCGACGTTCGGCTGGTTCGCGCTCGACTTCGACCGCCAGGACCTCCGGCAGCACCGTGCAGGCGGCGGCGCAACCTGCGGGGTGCGCAATGACCGGCTGCGTCTCGCCTGGCAGGGCCGCGAGTATGACCTCGGAGCCG
>DASSJN010000221.1:0-2287 GCA_035691185.1 Steroidobacteraceae bacterium | reverse complement strand
GTACGCGGCCTCGTGCCGAGGCGACCGCGCCCTTGGAGCCGTTGACGCCGCGGCGATCGAACGTCGCAACGCGCTCCAGCGAAGCATTGAGCGCCACGGCGAGCGCAGCCTGACCGCTGACGAGGTCCCGCCATCGCAGTTCCACGCCGTTGCGCCGGCCCTTCGGCGCGAGCTTGAGGCCCTCGGGCGAAATCGTGAGCGTGTAGGGGTCGTCGCCGATGGCGAGTTCTCGCTTCAGTGGTCTGTCCAGCAGGACGCTCATGCTGCGCTCCTCTAGCTGAAGGTCGGATCGTGCCGTTCGACGAGCCGGAACCGGTCGGCGACCGCCTCGTAGTCCCAGCGCTCCACGGCACAGCGACGCGGGGCGGCGCCTGCCGTGGTCCGCACGACGTTGACGGAGTTCGGCACACCGTCACGTACGCGCGACGACACTGCCGTGCCGGCCTGCACGACCCAGGCTTCGCGTGGGAGGTCGCGATAGCCCGTGCGTAACGGACAGGCGTAGGGCCAATGAATGTGGCCGCCCATGACGAGGTCGGCGCCGCCGGCCACCCAGGTGCGCACGGCTTCGGCGCGGCCGTGCAGCAGGTTCCTGTCGTCATCGACACGTACCGCCATGACGGGCTGGTGGACCACGACGACCCGCAACTGTGAGGGCAGCGCGCTACGCAGCCGTCGCTCGACGCGCGCGACCTGCTCCGACGAGACCTCGCCGTCCTTGTGGCGTCGCGGGCGCGTGGTGTTGACGGCGACCACCAGCACGTCGGGGGCTGCGAACGACGGTTCCAGGTCGTCGCCGAACACGCGCCTGTAGCCGCCATAGGGCGACAGCATGCGGGCCGGCAGGTTGAACAGCGGTATGTCGTGGTTGCCCGGGATCGCGACGGTGGCGGGCGCCGCCACGAGGTCGACGAACCGTCGGGCCGCCTCGAACTGGCGACGACGCGCGCGCTGCGTGATGTCACCTGAGAGCACCAGCACGTCCGGTCGCTGCTCGGCCGCGAATCGCAGCAGTGCCTGCACGACCGGCGCCTGCTCGGTGCCGAAGTGCGGATCGGAAACCTGCAACAGCGTCGTCACGTCCCGTTGCCCTGCTTTACCTCCGTGCGCGGCGTGAGCAGCAACAGCGGTTCGGCGGCGAGCGAAAACTCCAGCGGCGGCCGCAGCGTCGTCGTTTCGCCGTCGGTGGCGACCTTGACGGACTGTACCGAGCGATTCGCAGGCCGCACCGTCAGCGACGAGAACGCGAAACTGTCGACGCCGTGGGCCTGCGCGAGTCGCCCGAGGGCGCCGCGCGCCATGAGCCACAGCAGTCGCACCGAGGAGACGGGCTTCAGCACGATCGCGGCGAGCTTGCCCTCTTCCACCACGGTTCCGTCCCACCCCATCTGCTCCAGTTGCAGGCCGTTGAGGCCGACGAACAGCGTCAGCGTGCACAGTTCGACCGGACGCCCGTCGCGCTCGAGCCGGATGCGCATCGGACGGTGCTCGCGCAGGACGGTCAACAGCGTCGCCCAGAGCGCGACCGGACGGCTGCGACCGTGGCGTTGCTTCTGCTCCTCGCGTACTTCGAGCGATTCCGGATAGAGACCGAGACTGGCGTTGACTAGGAACGGGCGGCCGTTGATCAGGCCGACGGGTACGCGCTCGATCCGCGCATCGAGCAGCGCGAGGGTCGCCTCGGTCGTGTCCGTCGGGATGCCGTGGCTGCGCGCGAAATAGTTGAACGTGCCCTGCGGGATCACTCCGTAGGGCACACGGCTGCCGAGCACGGCCCGCGCCACTGCATTGAGGGTGCCGTCGCCTCCTGCCGCCACGACGATGCCGGCGGCGGATTGCGCATCCTCGACGGCGCGCGCCGCAGTCTCGTCGAGCTGTCGGGCGTCATCGACGCGCCGGATCTCGTGTTCCCGGCCGGCCTGCTGCAGCACGCCCGCGATGGTGGAGGCAGACGCGTCACCGTCTTCGCCCCCGGAGACGGCGTTCAGGACGATGAAAAGCGGCCGTGCGGACAGGTGTGACACGCGGGCATGTTCGTGCAGTCGGCCCACGAGTGGATAGGGGCGGATGGGCAGGCTTCGACGGCGCCCGCTCCTACTCCGAGCGGTCCGTGGGGCGCGCACCGTCGTGCAAACGCCTGCACGCTCAGGTGGACATGATGACCGGGCCGCCCTTCTGCTCCGCTCGCTGGTAGGCCGGCCGCGCGCGGATCCGCGCCAGGTACTCCTGCAGTCGCGGCGTTGCGCTCCCCGTCGAGCGAGCGAGCAACGCCTCGATGGCGAAGCTC
>DASSJN010000220.1:0-10862 GCA_035691185.1 Steroidobacteraceae bacterium | reverse complement strand
CGTCCGGGGCATCCCGGGTAATCGTGGAGCCGGCGCCGATCGTCGCCTCCGCCCCGACTTTCACGGGCGCGACCAGCATCGTGCCGGAGCCGATGAACGCTCCGTCACCGATCTCCGTGCGCCACTTGTTCACGCCGTCGTAATTGCAGGTAATCGTGCCGGCGCCGACGTTCACTTTCTCGCCGATGGTCGCATCGCCCAGGTACGTCAGGTGATTCGCCTTGGCGCCGCGCTTCAGTTCCGACTTCTTGACCTCGACGAAATTACCGACGTGCACCTCCTCGCCGAGCACTGCCTCGGGGCGCAGCCGCGCGAAGGGACCGACGATGGCGCGCGCACCCACCCTGGCGTGGTCGAGCACGCAATTCGGCAGGATCTCGACGTCGTCGCCGATCTCGCAGTCGCGGATGAACGCGTTGGGGCCGATGCGCACGCGGTTGCCGATGCGGACCGTGCCCTCGAGGATGACGTTGACGTCGATGACGACGTCGCGACCGACCTGCACCGGGCCGCGCGCGTCGAACCGCGCGGGGTCGACGATCGTCACGCCCTGCAGCATCAGCTCCTGCGCCCGGCGGCGACGGTAGACCGCCTCGACTTCGGCGAGCTGCACCTTGTCGTTGACGCCGAGCACCTCGTCCTCGCGCTCGGCCGGGATCGCGTTGACCTTGAGCCCCGCGCGCGCCGCCATGACCACGACGTCGGTGAGGTAGTACTCGCCCTGAGCGTTGTCGTTACCGAGCTGCCCGAGCCACTCGCGCAGCCATTTCGCCGAGGCCGCCATCAGGCCCGTATTGACCTCGTCGATGGCGCGTTCCTTCTGGTTCGCGTCCTTGTGCTCGACGATGCGCACGACGTTACCCGCGCGGTCACGCACGATGCGCCCGTAGCCCGTGGGGTCGCGCATGCGCACGCTCAGGAGCGCGAGCGCCTCGCCACCGGCAGCGGCGTCGACCAGCCGCTGCAGCGTCGCGGCCCGGACCAGTGGCACGTCGCCGTAGAGCACGAGCACCAGGTGATCGTCGGGCACGCCCGGCATCGCTTGCTGCACCGCGTGCCCGGTGCCGTGCTGCTCGGCCTGCAACGCCCAGGTGACGTCGTGCCGCGCGAGCCTCTCGCGGACGCGCTCGCCACCATGCCCGTGCACGACGTGGATGTCGGTGGCGTCGAGCTCGCGCGCCGTCTCGATCACGTGCGCGAGCAGCGGCCGGCCGGCGAGCGGCTGCACGACCTTGGGAAGGTCCGACTTCATGCGCTTGCCCTGGCCGGCGGCCAGGATGACGACGGAAATAGGCATGGCGATCCCGGTGGCGACGACTGCGCCGATTCTACAGACGGACCTCGGTATGCTGCGATGCAGCGTCATTCCTCGCCTGGCTTGCGCCGCCGCCGGCCGAGGCCGAGGATAGCTCCCGGTCCCTCAGGGGAACCGAACGATGACAGGCATGACCGGCCACATCTCTCACGGATTTTGCCGCTCGTGAACAAGCACCGGGAGAACCCTCATGAAACTCTTGATTGCCAGTGTCTCTGTCCTCGCCCTGTCGCTGCCGTGGGTGGCGACCGCCGGACCCAATTACGGCTGCGACGCGGTCAACTTCGGCGCCGATGTCCTCGAAAAGATGCCGAACGCAAAGAATCTGTGTCGCGGCGTGACCGAGAAGAACGGCGTCGTCTACGCGCACTACATCGCGGAAGTCGAAACGGTCAAGGACCGAAACGTGACGATCGCATTCCTGAACAAGGACGAGAAGCCGATGTCACGCGTCACGTTCGAGCCGATGGACGACCAGTCCCTCATGCTCGACAAGAAAGCAACGAAATACACGGACCTCCGGAAAGGTCAGAAGCTCGACTTCTGGATCGCGAGCGACAGGTGGGGCCTCTTTGCGAGTCCCGACGGGAAGGAGATGAAGATCGTTTCGGTCGAGCGACTTTGAACGCAGGCGCGCGCACGGTCGTCACGCCAGCGACGAGCGTGTGCGAACCCGCGGGTGTCGAGATCATTCGCGAACTCGTCCTGAAGTAAGAATCGCGATCGGCGGGCTGCAGGAGAGGCCTGCGCAAGCAAGGCAGGCCTTTCCCCCCGCTGCGGACGCCCGAGGTAGTCCTCGAGCGCCTGCAATCCGTCCTTGCCATCGGTGCGGCGAAATGCCCGCGAGCAGGAACACCGCCGCGACGCCGGCTCGCACGAACGGGTACGCGTCGCCCCGGAGGTCCGCCTGCAGGGCGCTCGCCGAGGACGTGACTCAGTACTTGCTTGCCGCCGGAGCGAAGTTGGCGTGCACGAGCATCCACTTCCCCCCGATCTTCGAGTACACGCGCGTGGACTTGGCGTTGCTCGGCTCGACCTTGCCGTCCTTGTCGCGCGTCACGCCGACGAAGTTGTAGGTGAGGATTGCCGTGTCGCCGTAGACCTGGACCTTCGGATTGACCATGTCGCCGGCGAGTGACCTGGACCCGTCGGAACTGATCGCGTCGTACAGCCGGACGTTCAGTGCCTTGCCGTCGAGTCGCGCGCCGTAATCCTGGTTGAACTCCGTGTAATCGTCCGCGACCGTGGCCATCTGCTCCGCCACGCTCTTGCCCGCCGCCTCGCTGGCCCATTGCGCCCGCGCAAGCGCCATCACTTCTGCCGCGACCTTGGGATCCTCGCCCGCCGGGGCCAGGCTCGAGAAAAGCAGACCCATCGCCAGCATGGCGCTGGCCAGTTTCGTGTTCATCCGTGGTTCCCCTTGCGCTGTCTAGTTGTTGCGCCGCTTCGTTGTGCCATCGCGACGGCGGCGAGCTCCGTATATCAGCAAAACGTTGGCTGTGAAAGGGTGGGCGCAGCAATTGCGAGGTTCTGCGTTGCATCGCATTGCGGCGCGGCGCCGAGATGCACGCAAAGCCCGGCGCGGTCAGCGCCGACCGAACCGTTCGCCGAAGAAGTCTCCCGCATTCCAGCGCGGGCGCTGCGGTCGCGTGGCGACGGCGAACGCGATGTCGTGGTTGACCGTCGCGAGACGCGCGGCGCCGAGCCAGTCGATCGGTTGGCCCAGGTCGTCGTTCGGCAAGTGGTAACGATCGGACAGGAAGTCCCGAAGTGCGGTGAGCCCATCGGCGCCATCCTTGCGCTTGACTCCGTTCATCAGGGCCACGGCCGGCACGCCCGCCCGGACGAATGGGTACTGGTCGCTGCGGATGAACAGCACTTCGTCCGCAAACGGGTCGGGCGTGACCGCGAACCTCGCGCCTGCAGCCGCCTCATGCACCAGGGGCCCGAGCGTCGAATGCTCGATGCCGATCGCAATGACGTCGCTGACCTCGCCGATCGTCATCGGCTGGTCGAGGTTGACGTTGGCGACGATCGATGCGATGGGGACCGTCGGATGTGCTGCGAAGTACTGCGCGCCAAGCAGGCCTTTCTCTTCTGCCGTCAGCGCGATGAGCAGCAGGGAGCGCTGAAGTCTCGCAGCGTTTCCCTGTAACAGCCGGCCCGTTTCGAGCATGGCCGCGACGCCCACTGCGTTGTCCTGGGCGCCGTTGTAGATTGCGTCGCCGTTTCTGGGCGCACCGATGCCGAGGTGATCGAGGTGCGCGGTGAGCACGACGTGCTCCGCGGCGAGCGGATTCGCAGGCGCCGCGACCCGGCCCACCACGTTGCGCGTGGTCACGCGCTCGAGTTTCGTGCGAGAGGCGAGGGTCACGGTGCCCTTCAGGTCGAACGACCGCAGCGCGCCCTTCTCGAGCATGTCGAACACGGCCGTCGCGTCGTACGGCGAACCGGCGAGAAACGCGTCCGCGCGCGACGCGCGAACGTTCGCCACACACGCGAGGCCCGGGTACGTGTCGAGCGGCCGACCGTCTTGGTCGAGGACGCGCATGCCGGGGCGCCGCCAGCCGGCGACGCCGAGGTCCCAGGCACGCTTCCGCTCGGTTTCGGGATCGGACAGCACGACGACGCCGACCGCACCGCGCTGCTCGAGCGCCGCGGCCTTCTGGTCCCAGTCGGCATGGAACGCCCGCTGGTCGGTCGGAAAACGCGCGGGTGCGTTCCGCAGGATCACGGCGACCTTGCCGCGGACGTCGATGCCGGCGAAGTCGTCGTGCTGCAGTTCCGGCGCGTCCACGGCCTGGCCGACGAACACCATCGGAGCCGACTTCACGGCGCAGGCCTCGGCGTCGTACGTCGGGGAGGGCAGGAAGTCTTCCTGGAACTCGAGCTCGGTCGTGGCTCCATCTCGCGTGATGGCGAGCTTTGAGCCGTCCCTGATTCGCGTTCCGCGCAGCATCGGCACGGCCTGGAAGTAGGTGCCGTCGTCGCCGGCGGGCTGCAGCCCCATCTGGCGGTACTGCGTGGCGACGTATAGCGCGGCCAGGTCATGGCCGCGCGTGCCGGCTTCACGCCCCTCGAGCAGGTCGTCCGCCAGGAAACGCACGTCGGCCTCGATGCGGGTGGCGGATTGCGCCACGTCCGGGGAGACCTCTGCAGCGACAAGCGCCGTCGAGCCGGCGATGCACAGTACGACAGCCAGCCTCTGGATCGTGCGACGGATGCGGGACGGTCGGTTTGCGTGCGACATGAACCCGTACTCCGGCGACGCGCGGGAGACAGGCTTATACCTTGGCGCACCGCCATGGGTGCAACGAGGCGCCCATGAGAAGGCGGTGTACCTCAAGCGCGGTCACCCGGATATGGTCCGCAACGACCATATGGTACATTTGTTCCGGTGACCGGCCCGGACCGGTCCCATTAGTTCGGGCCGCGGACGGGGACGACCGAGTGGTTGCGTTCGCGTAGCGACGGGAGGATTGTAGAAATGACGGGCGCAGGTATCCCGGACAGACCGCCATCGAGCCTCGTCCTTCCGCTGGTGCTTGCGTTCGGCGCGCTGGCCGCCCCGGACGCCGGCGCCCAGGCACCGCCGCCTGCCGAGGCCTTCGTCTACGGGAGCGACCTCGATTCCGTCACGCTGTCGCCGGACGGCAAGTACGTCGCGATGGAACGCGGCACGACGAGCGGCAATAAGATCGTGCTGTTCGAACTCGGCCAGTCGCAGCCGCGTCGTGTGCTGAGCGTCAACGGCAACGACACGCTGCGTTCGCTCTGGTGGGCCGATACCGACACCGTCGTCGCCGACCTGACGACCACCGTACGCGTGACCGACAACCGCACGATCGTGTCCGGGTCAGCGGTCGCCGGCGACACGGCGAAACCCACCCGCCTCTTCATCATTTACCGTTCGATGGCCGTGGACCTGCAGGGCGGGCCACCCAAGCCCCTGCCGGCCGACAACGTGCTGCGCGGCTACACGCTGGCGCTCGGCGCGCGCAAGAGCAAGCCGGAGACCATCGTCGTGCAGACGCACGACTACTCGGTCGTGGACGCGGCGGTCAACTACAACACGCGACTGCGCGACGACCGGCGCGAATCGGGGTACGCCAGCACGCTGCTCGAAGTGGACGCCAGGACCGGCAAGTCTCGCACGGTCGAGCGCGGCACCCCGTATACGTCGGACTGGCTGCTCGATGCCGACGGCGTCGCGGTGGGTCGCTCGGAATGGCGCGCCGACCGCGAGGAGTACACGGTGCTGGCGCGCGACGGGCGCAGCTGGCACTCGGTGATGCAGCTGAAGGGCCGGGAATACCCGTCACTCGCCGGCTTGACCGCTGACGGCAAGTCCGTCGTCGTCGCAGCCGAGAACGGCGGCGAGAACGTCAAGCTCTGGGCCATGCCGCTCGACGGCTCGGCCGCGCCGCAAGTGCTGCAGGAAGTGCCCGGCGTCGACATCGATTCGGTGCTGCTCCAGCGCAGCAGTCCCACGGTGCTGGGTTACCGCTCGGGCGGTCTGCTGCCGACCAAGGTCTGGCTCGACAAGCAACTCGCCTCGCAGCAGCGATCGCTCGACGCCGCGTTCCCTGGTCGCACCGTCGACGTCCACGACCGCTCCATCGACGGCAAGCGCGTGCTCGTGCGCGTCGGCTCGCCTTCACACCCGAACAGCTACTACGTCGTCGACTTCGACACGGGCCGTGCCGACCTGATGGGCGAAACGTATCCGGGCCTCAGCGGCACGAAGCTTGCCGAGGTCCGCACGATCACGTACCTCGCACGCGACGGCGCGAAGATCCCCGCCTATCTGTTCATTCCGCCCGGTGCGAAGGCGGAGGACCTGCCGACGGTCGTGATGCCGCACGGCGGTCCCGAGGCGCGCGATTCTTCGTACCGCTTCGACTGGTTCGCGCAGTTCCTCGCCACGCGCGGCTACGCCGTCCTGCAGCCCCAGTTTCGCGGTTCGACGGGTTTCGGTCGCGCCCATCGGCTGGCCGGATACGGCGAATGGGGCGGACGCATGCAGGACGACGTCACCGCCGGCGTGCGCCACCTGATCGCGACGGGCATCGCGCACCCGGACAAGATCTGCATCGTCGGCGCCAGCTACGGTGGTTATGCGGCGCTCGCGGGCGCTGCGTTCACGTCCGACCTCTATGCCTGCGCCGCGAGCATCAACGGCGTCTCCGACCTGCCGCAGATGCTCGGCGACCTCAACCGGGTCGGTGGCGAGCAGAGCGACGAGATCAGCTACTGGAAGTCGCACATCGGCGTGGCGACGGACCCCAGGGTCGCCGCACGCTCGCCGGCGCGATCGGCCGCGAACGTGCGCGCGCCCGTGCTGCTGCTCCACGGCGAATACGACGTCGTCGTGCCGCGGACGCAGTCGGACCTGATGGCGGCGAACCTGCGCTCGTACGGCAAGCCGGTCGAGTACCACACATTGAGCGGAGAGGATCACTGGCTGTCGTCGCCGGCGACGCGGCTCGAGATGCTCGAGCGGCTCGAGACGTTTCTGGCTGGACACCTGGGCGGCGCGGACACGACGCGGAAATAGGACGCGGCCCACGCCCGGTCGCTGGCCCGGCCTCTCCCCGCGTGCCGGGAGAGGTACGAAATCAGCCGCGCGTCTTGCGCAGCCTCTGGATCGCCTGGAGCTGGGCCGTGAGCGCCGACAGCTCGGCCTCGACGCTCGCGATCTCCTGCTTCTCGCTGCGCGCGCGCAGGGCCTCCTCGGCCAGGCGCTTCGCTTCCATCACCTTGGCCTCGTCGAGGTCGGCGGCGCGGATCGCGGTGTCGGAGAGGACGTTGATGTGGTCGGGCTGGACTTCCAGGAAGCCGCCCTGCACGTAGACCGCCTCTTCCTCCGCCTTGCCGGGCACCTGGATGCGCACGACCCCCGCCTTGATCTGGGTGATCAGCGGCGCGTGGCGCGGATAAATGCCGAGCTCGCCGACGACGCCGGGCAGCACCACGAACTCGGCTTCACCCGAGTAGATGGACTCTTCGGCGCTGACGACATCGATGCGCATGGTGGCCATGACGGCTCCTTACTGCAGGCTCTTCGCCTTCTCGACGGCTTCTTCGATGCTGCCGATCATGTAGAACGCCTGCTCGGGCAGGTGGTCGTACTCGCCGTTCACGATCGCCTTGAAGCCGCGAATCGTGTCCTTGAGCGGCACGAACTTGCCCGGCGTGCCGGTGAACACCTCGGCCACGTGGAACGGCTGCGACAGGAAGCGCTGGACCTTGCGCGCCCGGGCCACGGTCAGCTTGTCTTCCGGCGACAGCTCGTCCATGCCGAGGATCGCGATGATGTCGCGCAGTTCCTTGTAACGCTGCAGCGTCGCCTGCACGCGGCGCGTGCAGCCGTAGTGCTCTTCGCCGATGACGTGCGGATCGACCTGGCGCGACGTCGAGTCGAGCGGGTCCACCGACGGGTAGATGCCGAGCGCGGCGATGTCGCGCGACAGGACCAGCGTGGCGTCCAGGTGGCCGAACGTCGTCGCCGGCGACGGGTCGGTCAGGTCGTCCGCGGGCACGTACACGGCCTGGATCGACGTGATCGAGCCGGTCTTGGTCGACGTGATGCGCTCCTGCAGCCGGCCCATCTCCTCGGCGAGCGTCGGCTGGTAGCCCACCGCGGACGGCATGCGGCCCAGCAGCGCGGACACCTCGGTGCCGGCCAGCGTGAAGCGGTAGATGTTGTCGACGAAGAACAGGATGTCGCGGCCTTCGTCGCGGAAACGCTCGGCCATCGTCAGACCCGTGAGTGCCACGCGCAGCCGGTTGCCCGGCGGCTCGTTCATCTGGCCGAACACCATCGCCACCTTCGACTGGCTCAAGTCCTCCTGCACGATGACCTTCGCTTCCGACATCTCGTGATAGAAGTCGTTGCCCTCGCGCGTGCGCTCGCCCACGCCGGCGAACACCGACAGGCCCGAGTGCTCCTTGGCGATGTTGTTGATCAGCTCGAGCATGTTGACGGTCTTGCCGACGCCGGCGCCGCCGAACAGGCCGATCTTGCCGCCCTTCGCGAACGGGCAGATCAGGTCGATGACCTTGATGCCGGTCTCGAGCAGCTCGGTCGACGGCGCCAGCTCGTCGAACTTCGGCGCCGTCTGGTGGATTCCGCGTCGCTCGTCGGCCTGGATCGGACCGCGTTCGTCGATGGGACGACCGAGCACGTCCATCACGCGGCCGAGCACGCCCGGGCCGACCGGCACGGAGATCCCTGCGCCGGTGTTGAGCACCTTCATGCCGCGCTGCAGGCCGTCCGACGAACCGAGCGCGATCGTGCGCACCACGCCGTCGCCGAGCTGCTGCTCGACTTCGAATGTGAGGCCCCTCTCGACCAGCGCATTGTCGGTCTCGGCGAGAACGAGCGCGTCGTAGATCCTGGGCATGGCATCGCGCGGGAACTCGATGTCGATGACTGCGCCGATGGTCTGGACGATGGTGCCGGTGGCAGTGGCGGTGGTGGACATGGGGCGTGCCTGCTTGGAGAAGTGTCTAGTGTCTGGTGTTCAGTGTCTGGTCGGAGGCGCTGCGGGCGACTACACGGCGGCGGCGCCGCCGACGATCTCGGAGAGCTCTTTCGTGATCGCGGCCTGGCGGCTCTTGTTGTAGACGAGCTGCAGCTCATCGATGATGTTGCGGGCGTTGTCGGAGGCGGCCTTCATCGCGACCATGCGCGCCGACTGCTCCGAGGCGATGTTCTCGCTCGCCGCCTGGTAGACGAAGGTCTCGAGGTAGCGCACGAGCAGCTGGTCCAGCACGGACTTCGGGTCCGGCTCGTACAGGTAGTCCCAGTTGCCGGTGCCGACGTTCGCCGTCATCACCTGGCCTGTCGGCAGGACCCATTCCTGCGGGATCGGAATCATCGTCAGGTGCATCGGCTCCTGCTTCATCGTGTTGACGAAGCGCGTCGAGAAGATGTGTACCTCGTCGAGGCGCCCTTCGAGGAAGCCGTCGATCAACATCTTCACCGGGCCGATCAGCCGCTCGAGCGCCGGGTGGTCGCCGTAGTTCACGACCTGCGAGACGATCTTGCCGCCCATGCGGTTGACGAAACCGAGGCCCTTGTTGCCGATCGTGCAGTACTCGACCTCGACGCCTTTCTCGAGCCACGCCTTGTGCTGGTTCAGGACGAGACGCAGGAGATTCGTGTTGAGGCCGCCGCAGAGACCCTTGTCGGTCGTGATGACCACGGTGCCGACGCGCCTGACGGTCTCGCGCCGCGTGAGCAGCGGATGCCTGTACTCCGTGTTGGCGCGCGCCGCGTGCATCGTGATGTCGAGCAGGCGCTGGGCGTAGGGGCGGCCGCGCCGCATGCGCTCCTGCGCCTTCTTCATCTTCGAGGCTGCGACCATCTCCATCGCCTTGGTGATCTTGCGCGTGTTCTGCACGCTCTTGATCTTGAGGCGGATTTCCTTGGTTCCGGCCATGTCTCAGTACCTGCTGTGCGGCTGCGGGCGACGGACGGGCAACGGGCGGATCAGTACGCGCCGTTCTTCTTGAAGTCCTCGATCGCGGCGGCGAGGGCCTTCTCGTCGTCGGCGTTCAGGTCCTTCGTGGACTCGATGCGGTCGAACAGTTCCTTGTACTTGCTCCTGACGTGCGCGCGCAGTGCCGCTTCGAACGCCAGCGCGCGCTTGACCTCGACGTCGTCGAAGAAACCGCGGTTCACGGCGAACAGCGTGAGCGCCTGCTCGGCCACCGACATCGGCGAGTACTGCGGCTGCTTCATGAGCTCGGTGACCATGCGGCCGCGGTCGAGCTGGCGACGCGTGGCGTCGTCGAGGTCGGACGCGAACTGCGCGAACGCGGCGAGCTCGCGGTACTGCGCGAGCGCGAGGCGGACGCCGCCGCCGAGCTTCTTGATGACCTTGGTCTGCGCGGCACCGCCGACGCGGGAGACGGAAATGCCCGCGTTGATGGCAGGACGGATGCCGGCGTTGAACAGGTCGGTCTCGAGGAAGATCTGCCCGTCGGTGATGGAGATCACGTTGGTCGGGACGAACGCGGACACGTCGCCCGCCTGCGTCTCGATGATCGGCAGCGCGGTCAGCGAACCGGTCTTGCCCTTGACGGCGCCCTTCGTGAACTTCTCGACGTACGCCGCATTGACGCGCGCGGCGCGCTCGAGCAGGCGGCTGTGCAGGTAGAACACGTCGCCGGGGTAGGCCTCGCGGCCCGGCGGGCGGCGCAGCAGCAGCGACACCTGGCGGTACGCCCAGGCCTGCTTGGTCAGGTCGTCATAGATGATCAGCGCGTCCTGGCCGCGGTCGCGGAAGTACTCGCCCATCGTGCAGCCCGAGTACGGCGCGATGTACTGCATCGCGGCCGATTCCGACGCTGCCGCCGCGACGATGATCGTGTAGGCCATGGCGCCGTGCTCCTCGAGCTTGCGCACGACGTTGGCGATCGTCGAGGCCTTCTGGCCGACCGCGACGTAGATGCAGATCAGGTCCTTGCCCTTCTGGTTGATGATCGTGTCGACCGCGACCGCCGTCTTGCCGGTCTGGCGGTCGCCGATGATCAGCTC
>DASSJN010000219.1:0-10100 GCA_035691185.1 Steroidobacteraceae bacterium | reverse complement strand
GGCCGCCCACTCGCGCAGGAAGGCGAGCTCGATACGCAAGCCGGCTTCTGCGTTGCGAATCTCGCGCTGCGTGAATTGCGTGAGCCGCCAGGCCTGCCAGACGGGCGGGGCGTGAATCGTGCGCAGTCGCCGGTCGTAATTCTCGATTGCCGCGCCGATGTCTTTCCTGCCGGTGTCGATGGCGGCCTGCACCGAGTTCGCACGGCGGCCGAGCCTGATTTGCGCCTCGAGCGGCCCCGAGAGCACCTGCTCGGCCAGGTCGATCTGCGCGAGGATGCCGCGGACACGGTTCAGCAGCGCGCCCGGCGCGCTGCCTTCGCTCATCGCCTGCTCCGTCGCGTGCCAGACGACCCGGCGCCGCGCCAGTGCAGCGGCGTCCTCCGCAAACGGCGCCATGATTCGCTCGAGTTCCTGGCGCCACTCGGCGAGTTCGACGTCGTAGAACCTCCAGTGCTTCTCGACGCTTTCGAGCAGCACCACGGGCGGCTCGGCCAGATCTTCCTGGCGCAGCGAGTCGTTCAGGTCGGCGATGCCGGCCGAAATCGCCGCCAGCCGCGGGGCGAGCTTCGCGCTCGGGTCGCGCTGGCGCGCGCGAGTGACCACGTCCCGCGCAAACCGCTCGTCGACGTCGGCGCGCATCGGAATCTCGGCGGCGGGAACGGTCTCGACCGGCGCGGCGGCAACCGACGCGCCGCTGGCGCCGCCCGTGAGTGTTGCCACTGGCCCCGCGGCCGCGGCAGGCCCCGCCAAGAGGCTGCAGAACCACCACGCGCAAGCCAGGGCGACGGGGCCCCGGCCGACTCGGGCAATGGACAGGGGCGCGCGCTCCATTTTCGTGTTCCGTTGAGGTGCTGCAGGCGGGTCATTGTCGCACCCCCCGGGCGGTGGTCCTACCGGTCGCCGTGGAGCCGGCCCCCGTCTGGCAGAATGCGCACCCCCGGCGCCGCCCGAGCGATCGACCCGTGCACGAAATGCTGTCCGACCTGCTGCAGTGGTACCTCGCCGCGCTGGACCAGGGCGGCTACCTGCTGATCGCGCTGCTGATGGCGATGGAAAGCTCGATCATCCCGTTGCCGAGCGAAGTCGTGATCCCGCCCGCGGCGTACCTCGCCCACTCGAAGGGCACGTTTTCACTCACCGGCATCGTCGTGGCCGGCACCGTGGGTTCCTGGGTCGGCGCGGCCGTGATGTACTGGGGGTCGCGTCTCCTCGGCCGGCCGTTGCTGATGCGTTACGGCAGATACGTCGCCATCACGCCGGAGAAGATCGTCAAGGCCGAGGCCTGGTCGTCGCACTACGGCATGGTGGGCGTGTTCATCTCCCGGCTGCTGCCGGTGATCCGGCACCTCATCGGCATTCCGGCGGGCATCTGCCGCATGCACTTCGGCTGGTACTCGCTCGCCACCGTCGTGGGCTCGGCGATCTGGTGCACGGTGCTGGTGTGGCTCGGGGTGACGGCGGGCCAGGACGAGGAACTGATGCGCGGCAGCCTGCACCGCATCACGCTCTGGGGCGGCGGCGTGCTCGTGTTCCTCGGCACGCTCTACTACGTCTTCGTGCATCGGCACATGCGCCGCTGAGGGCGGGCGGCGCGTCCGGGAAGCTTCCGTCATGGACGACACGCCCGACACGTCCGCACGGACGGCACCCGGCGCCGAGGCGGCTCCGACCGCGCGGGCGTGGCGACCGGCGCAGCGGCACGATCCGGGCACGGGCCGGCCACGCATCGACTACCGCGCCGTGGCCGCGCTCGCGTTGCCGCTCATGCTCAACAGCAGCCTGCAGGCCGTCATCAGCCTGACGGACACCTGGTTCGTCGGCCACATCTCGACGACCGCGATGGCCGGCATGGCCGCGGTGTACTGGGTGGTGCTGCTGTTCGTCATGCTGATCGGCGGGGTCGGGCTTGCGGTGCAGACGTTCGTCGCGCAGGCACAAGGCAGCGGCCGACGCGCGCGGGCGAGTCATGCGGCCTGGATCGCGCTGTGGGCGAGCGCGCTCACGGTGCCGCTGTATGCCGCGCTCGCGTGGCTCGGCGGGCCGATCTTCGCGCCGTTCGGCCTCGCCCCGGAGGTCTCGGCGCAGGCGCTCGCGTTCTGGGAGCCGCGCATGTTCGGCGCGCCGCTCGGCGTCGCGTTGTGGGCCATCGCGGGCTTTTTCAACGGGATTTCGCGACCGGCGATCGCCGTGATGACGACGGGCTTCGTCGCGATCGTCAACGCCGTGCTCGACTGGCTGTTCATCTTCGAGTTCGACGCCGGCATCGCGGGCGCGGCCTGGGCGACGAACCTGAGCATGGCGTGCGGCGTGCTGTTGGGGCTCGGCGTGTTCCTCGGCTCGGACCTGCGCACGCGCTACAGGACACACCTGACCTGGCGGCCCGACCTCAGGAACCTGCTGCGCCAGTACCGGCTCGGCCTGCCGATGGGCGCGATGTACGCGGCCGATCTCTTCGGCATGGCCCTGTTCCAGCTCATGCAGGTGCGCTTGAGCGCGGTGGACGGCGCGGCGACGCAGATCGTCATGATGCTCACGTCGACCGTGTACATGCCTGGCGTCGGCATCGCGCTGGCGGGTACGACGCTCGTCGGGCAATCGATCGGCGCAGGCGACCACGACTGGGCGCGCAAGCTGGGCAACGCCGTGATCCTGCTCACGATGGGATTCATGGGTACGCTCGGCGTGCTGCTCGCACTCACGGGGCCCTGGCTGCTACCTACGTTCCTGAGCCCGAGCGACCCCGACGGCGCGGCCGTCGTTCGACTCGGCGTGGTGCTGCTGTGGATCGCCGCCGGGTACCAGATCTTCGACGGGCTCAACCTCGGCGCTGGCCTCTCGTTGCGCGGGGCCGGTGACGTGCGCGTGCCGGCGGTGCTGTTCCTCGTGCTCTCGTGGGGCGTGTTCGTACCGCTCGCTCACGTGCTCTCGTTTGCGCCGGGCCAGGGCTGGGTCGGCCTGCTGCCGCAATTCGGCTTCGGGGCACTCGGCGGCTGGAGCGCCCTGCTCGTCTACGTAGTGCTGCTCGGCAGCGCGTTGTTCGTGCGCTGGCGCGGCTCGGCCTGGCAACGCGTGCGGCTCTGACGGCTCCCCGGACATTTCAGCGCGCTGTGCCCGCTTATGTCGTGGCATCTCCACGCGAACCCCTTTGCGACCTGTGAATCCCGTCGCGAAACCACGCCGTCTCCGCGGCTTATGTCCGCTGCCGCGTGTACGCCGCGGATCGTTCGTTCAACGTGCGCGCCAACCAGAACACAAACTGAAGCGACAAAGGCACACCCGGCGCGAGCCGGGGCCGCAAAGCCGACGGGTCTCGACGACGAGACGGCCGGGCTCCCGAAAGCAGCGAACGCTCTGGCGGCGACCGGACAGGTCTGGTCGCCCTGGCTTGCCAACATGGCTGCGACAGGGAGCACGCGACGATGACCACTCGGCAATTCAAGCGGACTGCATTCTGTATCGGAGTCATGGGACTGTGGCTCGCGCTGGCCACTCCGACGTTCGCGGCGAAGGCCTTCAACATCGACTTCAGCCCGGCCACGTGCGCACGGGCCCATGTCGAAGGCACAGCGAGCGCCGAGTCGATTCCCATGGAGACCTGCAGGGCCAGGGCGTCCGGTTACCCGAAGCAGTAACGGTCCGTGGCGCGGACACGGCCGGCGCTGCCTGCAGCGAAGCCACGACGCCTGTCTCCGGTCGGTATTCGTAATGCCAGGGCTCGTTCGGATTCACGAGCGGGCCTTCGAACCGGTTGCTCGCCGTGCGCACCGCGAACACCAGCCGCTCGCACCAGCCCTGGGCCTCCCAGACGCGCTCGACATCGTTCCGGCTGGTACCGGCGATGATTCGATCGCCACGTTGCACCTGGAAATCCACGGCCTGCATGCGCCCGTGTCGCGACAGGCCGGGTGCCGCGAGCGTGGGCGTGGGATCGGGCGCCGCCGTGCGCAGTGCCTCGGCGAACCAGTCGCGCGCCGCACGCGTGCCGATCGGCGGCGCATCCGCGGCCACGACCCGGCTGCGCAGCGTGGCCAGCATGGAATCGGCGGCCGCGGCGACCGACGCGTTGTCGTTCCAGCGCTCTATCTGCTGTTCGACGCTGCGCACCTGCGGGTTGACCCAGAGCGTGTAGCCCGGATTCTCTGCCTCGAAGACGGCGCGCACCTGCGCGATCTCCGCATCGAGCGCGCGCTGCAGAGGGGAGCCTGCGTAGCGGTCGATCTGCTGCTGCGACCAGCTCCAGCGTTCGGCGATGGACGACCGGGCCCGCAGGTACGAGCGTGCGGCCAGCAGTCTGCGCCCGAGTCCGTCGATGCGGTCGAGCGCCTCGACGACGCGCGGGTCGAGCTGCTGGCGCAGCGAGCCGAGGTGGGCTGCGATGCGGGCGTCAAGGTCCCGGGTTTCGGTCGCGCAGGCGACGACGGGGAGGAAGAAGAGCGCTGCAAGCGCGGCGATTCCGGACCGCAACCGTCGGCGATGTTCCATGGCAGGGCTCCGTGGCGATGCACGCGTACGCTCGCAGAAGCGCCCTCACCCGGCCGTCGGCCGACCTCTCCCACCGCCGTGGGAGAGGTGCATCAGGCGAACTCTCCTACCGCAGCGGGAGAGGTATTCACGCAGCCTTCGGCACGGTGCCGTCGATGGCCGCCGCGACCGCGTCCTCGACGCGCTCGAGCCAGACGAACTCGACGTCGGTGCGCACGCTCTCGGGGATGTCGTCGAAATCCCGCTTGTTGCGCGCCGGCAGCATCACGGTCCGGATCCCGGCCCGGTGCGCGGCCACGACCTTCTCCTTGATGCCGCCGACCGGCAGCACCAGGCCGCGCAGGCTGATCTCGCCCGTCATCGCGACGTCGTTGCGTACCGTCTTGCCCGTCATCAGCGAGACGAGCGCCGTGTACAGCGCGACGCCCGCGCTCGGCCCGTCCTTCGGGATCGCGCCCGCCGGCACGTGCACGTGGACGTCGGCTTTCTCGAAGCGCGTCGAGTCGACGCCGAGCGACTCCGCCTGCGACTTCAGCAGGCTCAGCGCCGCCTGCGCGCTCTCCTTCATGACGTCGCCGAGCTGGCCGGTGAGGATCAGCTTGCCGCTGCCCGGTACGCGCGTCGCCTCGATGAAGAGAATGTCACCGCCGACCGGTGTCCAGGCGAGCCCCGTCGCCACGCCGGGCACGCTGACGCGCATCGCGACCTCGTTCTCGAACTTCGGCGGGCCGAGGATCTCGCGCACCTCGTCCGCGTCGACCCTGACCGACGTGACCTTGCCCTCGGCCACGCGCACCGCGACGTTGCGCAGCACCGCGCCCACTTCGCGCTCGAGACTGCGGCAGCCCGCCTCGCGCGTGTACTCGCGCGCGATCACGTGCAGCGCCTCGTCGCCGATCTGCGCCTGTTCGGGCTTGAGGCCGTTCGCTTCGAGCTGGCGACGCACCAGGTAGCGGCGCGCGATCTCGACCTTCTCGTCCTCGGTGTAACCCGTGAGCTCGATGATCTCCATGCGATCACGCAGCGGGCCGGGGATCGTGTCGAGCTGGTTCGCGGTCGCGATGAACAGCACCTTCGACAGGTCGAACGGCACGCCGACGTAGTTGTCGCGGAACGTCGAGTTCTGCTCGGGGTCGAGCACTTCGAGCAGCGCCGAGGCCGGGTCGCCCTGGATGCCGTGGCCGAGCTTGTCGATCTCGTCGAGCATCAGCACCGGGTTGCGCGTGCCGGCCTTGCGGATCGCCTGGATGATGTTGCCCGGCAGCGCGCCGATGTAGGTGCGGCGGTGGCCGCGGATCTCGGCCTCGTCGTGCGTGCCGCCCAGGCTCGTGCGCTGGAACTTCAGGCCGATCGCGCGCGCGATCGACTGGCCGAGCGAGGTCTTGCCGACGCCGGGCGGGCCGACGAAGCAGAGGATCGGACTGCGGCCTTGCGGGTTGAGCTTGCGCACCGCGAGGTACTCGAGGATGCGCTTCTTGATTTTTTCGAGGCCGTAGTGGTCGGCGTCCAGGATGCCGCGCGCCCGGTCGATCTCGATCGATTCGGCGTCGAGCTTCGACCACGGCAGCGCGATCAGCACGTCGAGGTAGGTGCGCGCCATGGAGTACTCGCCGCTCGCCTCGTTCATGCGCTCGAGGCGCTTGAGCTCCTTCTTTGCGTGCTCCTCGACGTCCGCCGGCATGCCCGCCTGGGCGATCGCCTCGGCCAGCTCGCCGATTTCCTCGCCTTCCTGCTCCTCGCCGAGTTCCTTCTGGATCTGCTTCAGTTGCTCGCGCAATACGTACTCGCGCTGGCGGTCGTCGATCGCCTCCTTGGTCTGCTCCTCGATCTGGCGCGACAGCTTGAGCACCTCGACGCGTCGCGTCAGGTGCGCGGAGACCTTCTCGAGCCGGTCGCGGATCTCGCTGATCTCGAGCAGCGCCTGCTTTTCGGCGGGCTTGATGTCGAGGAAGCTCGCGATCGTGTCGGCGAGCGTCGAGGGCGACTCGATCGCCTGGATCGAGTTCGCGAGCTCGGCAGGCGCCTGCGGCAGCAGCGTGATCGCCTCGATCGCCTTCTGCTTGAGGTAGAGCATCCGCGCCTCGACCTCCGGGTGCGCGACACCGGTGTCGTTCAGCCACTCGACGCGCGCCACGAGGTAGGGAAAGCCGCCGACCGCGTCGAGCACGCGGAAGCGCCGCTCGCCCTGCGCGACCAGGTGGTGCGTGCCGTCGGGTGCGGTGATGTAGCGGACGATCGAGGCCACCGTGCCGATCCGGTGCAGCTCGTCGAGACCCGGGTCTTCCGTCTCGGGGTGCTTCTGCAGCAGGAAGCCGACCTTGCCCTCGGCTCGCACCGCTTCCTGCGCGCCCGCGACGGTCTTCTCGCGCTTGATCGCCACCGGCAGGATCACGCCCGGAAACAGCACGAGGTTGCGGACCGGCAGGACGATGATCATGTCCTCCGGCAAGCCGGGAGAAGGGGTCGCCCGGTCGCCGTTCGCCGTCGCGGACCCGTCGTTCGTCCCCGTCACGTCCTCGTGTTCGCTCATGTGGTGCACCTGTCCCTTGATTGCTTCAGCGACGGGCCAGCAGCAGCTGCAGGCATCCATCGGCGAGGTTCCGGCCGACCAGCTCCCAATGCCCGGGCCCGAGTGGCAGCCGGCGCTCGAACCGTCCGTACGGGATCTCGAGCCGCCGCAGTTCCGTTCCGGCGGGGCGCCGCGGCAGGCGCCGTTCCCCGCGAATGACGAGTTCACCCGGGCCGAGGATCAACTCCATGCGCTCGGACGGGACGCCCGGCAGTGCAACCTCCACCAGCACCTGGTCGTCGCCGGCATACACGTCGACCGGCGGCTCCCATCGGGGCTGGGCCCGTTCGGCATTCGCCGCCAGGCGGAAGAACTGGCGCTGCAGGCGCTCGGCCTGGTCGAGCAGGTCGACCGTCTCGGCCCACATCCAGGTCGTCTTGGTGTCGCGTCGCCCCATGGTGGTCCCCGCCTGCCCGGCTCGATCCGGCAATGCCCCCTGCATGGGGGCGGGGCCCTCGTATGCAACCCTGCTCCGTCGGCCTCGCCGGCCGGGGGCGGGTCGCGGCGGCTCCTGCTAAGGAAGCTTGACGAAGGCGTGGGGAAAAGGTTCAGCAGAGCTGGTAATGATCACCCCCGCTGAATAATGCCATGGCGACCCGTCAGCGCTGTCGCGACCTCTCCGGACGCCGCGTCAGCAGTGACCCGCTATGCTTCCGGGCATGCCTACCCGCAGTGCAGCCCGCCAGTTCGACGCCGAGTTCTATCGCCGCTTCTACCTGAACCCGAAAACCCGGGTCGTCACGCCGGCCGAGATGGCGCGACGGGCCGACCTGGTCGCCGCGTTCGTGCGGCATGGCGAACTGCCCGTCCGTTCGATCCTCGACGTCGGCTGCGGCCTCGGCCTGATGCGCGAGCAACTGCAGCGGCATTTTCCGAAGGCCCGCTACGTCGGGCTCGAGGTCAGCGAGTACCTGTGTGCGCGGCACGGCTGGATCCAGGGGTCCGTGACGACGTTTCGGGCGGAACGGCCGTTCGACCTCGTGGTCTGCTACGACGTCCTGCAGTACCTCGACTCGCGCCCGGCCGCAGCGGCGCTTCGCAACCTCGCCGCGCTTTGCGAGGGCGTGCTGCACTTCGGCGTCCTCACGCAGGAGGACTGGGAGCAGTACTGCGACAAGCGACGGACCGACCGCCGCGTGCACGTGAGACCGGCCGGTTGGTATCGGCGCCGTCTCGCCCGCTCGTTCATCAACGCCGGTTCGGGCATGTTCGTGCGGCGCGGTGCGCCGATCCACCTGTGGGAGCTCGACCAGGTCGAGGTGTTGCGCTCGCGCCGCGGCTAGTTCCGGTCGCCCGGGGTGGCGCTCAAGGGCTGGTCCGACACCCCGCACGGAGGGGACGCTACAATGCGCCCCCTTCGCCCGTCTGCCGTTGGTTCCCGATGCTTTTTTCGAGTCCGTCGATCCGCACACACGCCCTGGCCATCCTTGCCGTCGCACTGGCCGGTTGCAGCACGACCAGCTCGTGCAAGACCGGCAACCAGGACTACCTGACCGCCCGTGAGCGCCCCCGACTGCAGATGCCCGAAGGCGTGGCCGGCAGCGAACGCCTCGGCGCGAGCGCGCTGGTGATCCCGGCGGTTTCGCCGACGCCCGACAAGCTGGACCCCGCGCCGCGCTGCCTGGACGAACCGCCTGGGTTCTTCCGTCGCGCCGGCGGCGCCGTCGCCGGATCGCCCGAGGAGGCGGTCAACGTCTGGGCCATGGCGTGGGCCGGACGCAACGCCGATCAGGTCGCCTCGTTCTACTCCCCGAGCTTCCAGACGAACGAAACCGGCGGCGCCACCGCGTACATCGAGCAGCGCAAGCAGCAGGTCGCGAGCGGCAAGGCGCCGGATCCGCGCCTCGACGAGATCACGACCACCTCGCAGGGCAGAGACCGTGCGGTCGTCACGTTCGTGCAGCGCTTCGGCGACAACGCCGTGCGCAAGGAGCTGACACTGCAGCGCGACCCGCAGGGTTGGCGGATCGTTGCCGAGCGCACGCTCGAAGTGCTCTGACAGCCACAAAGAAGCGGACGCCCACGTCCCGCCCTCCTGCGCCGGAGCCGCCACGTTGAGAAGCACAGCCCTGCTGAGTGGAATCGCATTGCAGCCGGGAACGCTGCGCGCCGTTCTGCTGGACCGGCTCACGCGATCGCTCGGCAAGGATCCGGAGACCGCCACGCAGCGCGACATCTACGACGCCCTGTCGCTCGCGGTCCGCGAGGAACTCGCGGCGCGCTGGCTCGCGACGCAGCGGCGCGTCTCGCAGGCGGGCGTCAAGCGCATCTGCTACTTCTCCGTCGAGTACCTGCTCGGGCGCAACCTGCTCAACGGCCTCGCCAGTCTCGAGGGCGACATGGTCGAGGAGGCGCGCGAGGCGCTGGCCGAACTCGGTTACGACCTCGAACGCGTCGCGCAGGAGGAAATCGATCCCGGTCTCGGCAACGGCGGCCTCGGCCGTCTTGCGGCCTGCTTCCTCGATTCGCTCGCCACGCTGCAGTTTCCGGCCGTCGGGTATGGCATCCGCTACGACTACGGCATCTTCACCCAGGTCATCGACGAGGACGGCCGGCAGCGCGAGATCGCGAGCACGTGGATGCGCGAGCGCAGCCCCTGGGAGATCGCGCGCGACGACGCGCGCTACGTCATCCGCTTCGGCGGCCGCTGTGTCGGCTCCCAGGATCCGCAGGGCAGGACACGCTACCGCTGGGTCGACACGCACAACATCTGGGCGGTCGGCTTCGACCAGTTGATTCCGGGCAACCGCAGCCCGACCGTGAATCACCTGCGCCTCTGGGCCGGACGCGCGATTGCGCCGTTCAACGTCGAGCTGTTCAACGCGGGCCGCCACAACGACGCGTCGAACGAGCAGGTCGACGCCAAGAACGTCTCGCGCATCCTGTACCCGGACGACACGACGCCACAGGGCAAGGAACTGCGCTTCAAGCAGCAGTATTTCTTCGTGAGCGCGAGCCTACAGGACATGCTCGCGCAGCACCTCGCCGAAAGCCGCAGTTTCGAGGCGCTGCCCGACGCGATCGCGATCCAGCTCAACGACACGCACCC
>DASSJN010000218.1:0-4241 GCA_035691185.1 Steroidobacteraceae bacterium | reverse complement strand
GCGAGCGCCGACGAGGGCAGGATGCAGCAAGCGGAGACGAAGGTCGCCCCCGCGACCGTGCCGGCGCGGCCGGAAATCTATGCGCCGTTCACCCTCACGACCGACCTGTCGGCCCTCACCGCGAACGAGCGCCGCATGCTGAGCCTGTTCATCGACGCCAGCGTGATCATGGACGGCCTGTTCTGGCGCCAGGCTTACGGCAACCGTGAGGCGCTGCTCTCCAGTCTCGGCAGTGACACCAGGCTGCAGCGCTTTGCGCAGATCAACTACGGCCCGTGGGACAGGCTCGCGGACCACGCACCGTTCGTGCCCGGCGCGGGCGCGAAGCCGCTCGGCGCGCAGTTCTACCCGGCGGACATGGGCAAGGAGGAGTTCGAGAAAGCGAAGCTGCCGGACGCCCGCAGCGAATACACCGTGCTGCGCCGCGACGCCCAGGGTGCTCTTAGTGTCGTGCCGTATCACGTCGAGTACGCGGACGGCGTGACGCGCGCGGCTGCGTTGCTGGACGAGGCAGCCGGCCTCGCCGAGGACGCGGGTTTGAAGGCCTACCTGCAGGCCCGGGCGGCCGCGCTTCGCACCGACAATTACCGGGCCAGCGATCGTGCCTGGCTCGACATGAAGCACAACCGCATCGACGTCGTGATCGGCCCGATCGAGACCTACGAGGACCGGCTGTTCGGCTACAAGGCGGCCTACGAAGCCTACGTGCTGGTCAAGGACATGGAGTGGAGCCGGCGGCTCGCGCGGTATGCCGCGATGCTGCCCGAGCTGCAACGGGGCCTGCCGGTGCCGGCAGCCTACAGGGCCGAAACGCCGGGCACGGATTCGGACCTGAACGCCTACGACGTCCTGTATTACGCGGGCGACTGCAATGCGGGTTCCAAGACCATCGCGATCAACCTGCCGAACGACGAGCAGGTGCAGCTCGAGAAGGGCACGCGCCGGCTGCAGCTCAAGAACGCGATGCGCGCGAAGTTCGACAAGATCATGCTGCCGATCGCCGACGAGCTGATCGCGCCCGACCAGCGCAAGCACGTCACGTTCGATGCGTTCTTCGGCGACACGATGTTCCACGAGGTCGCGCACGGGCTCGGCATCAAGAACACGATCGACGGCAAGGGCACGGTGCGCGACGCGCTCAAGGAGCTGGGCAGCGGTCTCGAGGAGGGCAAGGCCGACATCCTCGGTCTCTACATGATCACCCGCCTGCACGAAAAGGGCGAGGTGACGGGATCGCTCGAAGATTACTACGTCACGTTCATGACCGGCATCTTCCGCTCGGTACGATTCGGCGCGGGCTCGGCGCACGGCCGGGCGAACATGCTGCGCTTCAATTTCTTCGCGGACCGTGGCGCGTTCACGCGCGATGCGGCGAGCGGCCGGTACCGCGTCGACATGCCGAAGATGCGCCGGGCGATGGACGAACTGTCCGCGCGTATCCTGAAACTGCAAGGCGACGGCGATTACGCGGGCGTCGCGAAGCTCACCGAGGACCTGGGCGCGATCCGGCCGCAACTCGCAAGCGACCTCGCCCGGCTGGCCGACCGCAACATCCCGGTCGACGTGACGTTCACGCAGGGCAAGGAGATCCTCGGCCTGAAATAGTGTCTAGTGTTCAGTGTCTAGTGTTCAGCAGGAGGGACGGCAGCGCCGCCGCTTCCGACTGGACACTGGACACCATCCGCTGGACACTTCCCCGATGAACAGTGTTCATCGGGTCCTCGAGCCTCGTTCGCGCGACCTCGGCGATTTCGCCGTACGTCGCCTGCTGCCCGCGCCCGACCTGCAGACGGTCGGGCCGTTCATCTTCTTCGATCACATGGGCCCGGCCGACTTCGGCCCCGGCCAGGGCGTCAACGTGCGACCGCACCCGCACATCGGGCTCGCGACGGTCACGTACCTGTTCGAAGGCGCGTTCATGCACCGCGACAGCCTCGGCACGGCACAGGTGATCCGCCCGGGCGACGTGAACTGGATGATCGCGGGGCGGGGCATCGTGCATTCCGAACGCACGCCCGACGAAGTGCGCGACGACGCGGGTCACACGCGCGCACACGGCATCCAGACCTGGGTGGCCCTGCCGCGCGAGCACGAGGAGACGGCGCCGTCGTTCGCACACCATCCCGCTGCGAGCCTGCCACGGCTCGTCTTCGACGGTGCGCAGCTGACGGTGATCGCGGGCACGGCTTTCGGGCGGCGTTCGCCCGTCGAGGTGCTGTCGCCGACGCTCTATGTCGATGTGCTGTTCACGGCGGCAGGCGCGCGCTGCACGCTCGACGACGAACACGAGCAGCGGGCGGTCTATGTCGCGCAGGGCCACCTCGAGATCGACGGTGCGACGTACCACGAAGGGCAGCTCGTGCTGCTGCATCCCGGGACGGGCGCGGTCGTCATCACCTCGCGCGCGACGGGCACGCGCGCGATGCTCGCAGGCGGCGCCCCGCTCGACGGGCCTCGCCACATCTGGTGGAACTTCGTCTCCAGTTCGCCGCAGCGCATCGCGGCGGCAAAGCAGCAATGGCGCGACCAGCGCTTTCCGCCGGTGCCGGGCGACCCGGAGCGTATCCCGCTGCCCGACGAATCACTGCCGGGCACTCCGCCATCGCCGGCCGCACCGCCGCTCAGTTGAGCCGCACGGCGCAGCCGCGCAGCGTGCCGCCCGCGAACTCGATCGTGGCTGCGTAGTCGAACGCCACGCCGGCGTCGTCGGTGCAGGGTTCGACGCGCACGGTCACTGCGATCGACTGCGCGGCGCTCGAGGCCGTGAACCGGCGGCTCGTGAGGTCTCCGCCCGCCGTCTCGACCGCATCTTCGAACACGTGGCGCTCCTCGCCATAGTTCGTCGTCCAGTCGAGCGTGCCGTCCGGGCCGATCTCGAGCGTCCAGCCCGGCTCGTTGCCGAGCGCGCGGTAGATCACACCGCGCGCGCGGGCATCCTCGCGCAACGATTCGGCGCGCAGCTCCCTGCATGGCACCGGCAGCGCGCCGTGGCGTTCCACACGCGCCGTGTCGCCCTTGGTCCAGAAAACGACGGCCTCACCCTCGTTCGCGTAGCGTACGCCCGATGCGCTGACGGTCTGGTCGAGCCGCTGTGTGCCCTCGTCGAGATCGATCTCTATCGCACGCTCACGGAACAGATTGCGCATCGTCAACTTGCGGCCGTCTTCGCAGCGCCACACGTACACGCGCAGAGCGCCCTCGGGCGGGGCTTCGTCCGGCGCCACCGGCGGCTCCTCGGGTGGGGTCGACCGCTGGCAAGCAGCGGCAGCCAGCGTGAGGAGCCCGATCAGCAGCAGTCGGGGGACAAGACGCGAGGGCATGGCAGGACCCGGGGGAACGGACCGAGGCCGGCATGTTACACAACGGTGCGCCGTGCCTCGCCGCCGCCGCTCAGCAGTCGGCTTCGCGCAGCCGTTCCTTCGCCTCGCGCCAGCGCGCCCACAGGCGGGCCGCTTCGCGCGCGGAGTACCCGGCACGCATGCGTGCATCGAGCGCCTGCACGCCGCTCTCGAGACGGCGGCAGGCCTCCGTGTGACGGTCTTCGTCCTCCGCACGTCGAGGATCCTCACGCGCGGGCAATGCGGGCGCTGGACGAGTGGACGCCGCAGGGGCGGGCGCTGCGACGGTCGGACTCGCGCCGGGCGCGGGAACCTTCACTTCGTGCAGGGTCGGCATCGGGCCGCAAGGACGGTCCGAGAAGATCACGAGGCCGGGCGTGGCGCAGGTGAAGACGAGCCGCCGCCACGCGCGTGGCGAGTCGCGGGGCGGAACGGGTTGGAGCTCGACGCTGCCCCCGCCGCCGGTCGGTGTCCTCGTGGCGGGTTGGGCGACACCGCACGCGCCAATGACGAGCCATGCCGCGAGGAGCCGCAGCAGGCACGACGGCGCCGCGCGCGCAGGCACTGGAACTTGCTGGGACGGCATGACGACCCTCCGTGGGCGGGGAGTCGCATGCTCGCACCGGGCGGTCCCGGTGTTCAGCGCACGTTTGTGGGGAATGCGCGCCGAAACGCGCCGTCGTCAGGCGCGGCCGACGTTCGAGTCGCTCGGCGAATGGAAGTACTGGCTCTCTTCCGAGAACTGTTCGACCAGACGGCGCAGTTCCGCCATGCGGGCTTCGGCCGTGCCGATCGCGAGACAGTCCTCGCAACGAGGATCACCGCAGGGCTGTCGCGTGTACAGCCAGTACTGCACGGCGCCCGCGAGCAGGCCGTCGGCAATGTCCCAGAGGTCGGCTTTGT
>DASSJN010000217.1:0-3668 GCA_035691185.1 Steroidobacteraceae bacterium | reverse complement strand
CTCGATGAACTGCGGGATCGGCACGTTGACCGGGCAGCCCGACACGCACGGCTGCTCGGGGCACATCAGGCAGCGCTCGGCCTCGAGTTGCGCGTCCTCGACCAGGTAGCCACAGTTGACCTCGGCGAAGTTGCGCGCGCGCTCGCGCGGGTCCTGCTCGTGCGCGGGGGTGCGCGCCTGCGGGATCATGCGGATGGTCTTCTTCTTCGGCCTGGCGGCGGTGTCCATGGCGATCACTCCACGACGACCGGCGTGGCCGTGAGGCTGCGCATGCGGCAGTCGTCGTCGTACCGCGCGGCGGCCTCGCGCTCGGTCTCGCGGTAGCGCTGCAGCCGGAACATCAGGTCGTCGAAATCGACCTTGTGGGCGTCGAAGTCGGGGCCGTCGACGCAGGCGAACTTGATGCCGTCGCTCAACTTGACGCGACAGCCGCCACACATGCCCGTGCCGTCGACCATGACCGGATTGAGACTGACGATGGTGCGGATGCCGTGCGGGCGCGTCACTTCGGCGCAGCCCCTCATCATGACGGGCGGGCCGATGGCGACGCACTCGTCGATGTCACGGTGCCCGGCGATCGCACGCTGCATGCCTTCGGTCACGAGCCCCTTCATGCCGGCGGAGCCGTCGTCGGTGCAGATGATCAGTTCGTCGCAGACCGCGGCGAACTTGTCGACCCAGAACAGCAGGTCCTTGTTGCGGAAGCCGAGGATGCCGATCACATAGGCGCCGCTCTCCTTGAAGCCCCGCGCCTGCGGGTACACCGGCGCCACACCGAGCCCGCCGCCGACGCACATGACTTTCTTCGCGTGGCCGATGCGGCTGGGCACGCCCATCGGCCCGACCATGGCGAGCAGTCGCCCGCCGACCTGGCAGTCGCGCTGCATCTCTCGCGTGGTCTTGCCGACGGCCTGCACGACGAGCGTGATCGTCCCGCGCACGCGGTCATAGTCTGCGATCGTCAGGGGGATGCGCTCGCCTTCGGGGTGCGACATCACGATGACGAACTGGCCTGGCCGCGCGGCCTTCGCCAGTGCCGGGTGCCTCACCTCCAGCAGGAAGGTGACGTCCGAAAAGTCCTGCCGGGCCACGATCTCGAGCCCGGGTTCCCGCGGTGCCTGGTGCATTCCGTCTCCCCCGTCTGTCCCCGGTTTGTAGCGAAGGTTTCAGGAGAAACAAATGCGGGTATATGCCGATGAATGCAGGGGTTCCACGGTGGGAGGGGTCGCTGGCTGGACGTCCGACGGGCCTTGGCAATTCCGACGCGGCCCTCTAACCTGTGCCGTCTCCTGTTGCGCCGCACAGAATCGGGATCGTCATCAGCCCACCGGCAGGCGCCATGCCGCAGCCGCCCGCCTACGCGCTCGTCCTGCTGGCCACGTTCATGGTGAACGTGCCGTTCGGCTACTGGCGCGCCGGCGTGCGGAAGTTCTCACCCGCGTGGTTCGTGGCGGTACACGCGGCGGTGCCGCTGGTCGTCGGGCTGCGGTTCGCGCTCGGCATTCCCTTTCGCTGGGCGCTCCTGCCGTTGTTCGTGATCGCGTATTTCGGCGGCCAGACGGTAGGCGCGCGCTGGCGCGAGCGGCGGGATCAGCCCAACCGGCCGTAGCCGGCAAATTTGTCGATCACGCGCGCGAGCTCGACCTCGTCGAGCAACTGCGGTTGCAGCCCGGCGGCGCGCAGCGCGAGCCACTGGCCTGCCAGGTTCTCGACCTCGAGCGCGACCGCGTGTGCCGCGCGCAGCGTGTGTCCCACGGCGACCACGCCATGGTTCGCGAGCAGCGTAGCGCGCCGTGCCTCGAGACCACGAACCGCGCTGTCGGCCAGCTCGGCCGTGCCGAACGTCGCGTACGGCATGCAGCGCACCTCGCCGCCCGCGAGCGCGATCATGTAGTGGAACGGCGGGATGCCGAGCCCGGCGCACGCGAGTGCGGTCGCCCGCGGGCTGTGCGTGTGGACGATCGCGCCGACCCCCGGATAGGCGCGATAGATCGCCGCGTGCATGCGCCATTCCGACGACGGCCGCGAAAATGGGGACACTCCGGGTTTTGCGGCCCGGAAATCAGGAGTGTCAGCATTTTCCACGATATTCGGAGTGTCCCCATTTTCGGCGAGCGCGAGCTCCACCAGGCTCGCCGCGGTGAGTTCCCGATACGGCGTCGCCGCGGGCGTGATCGCAAATCCGCGTGGCGTGCGGATCGACACGTTGCCGGACTTGTTCGGCATCAGGCCGGCGGCATCGAGCGCCTGGGCGACGACGACGACTTCCGCGCGGGCGTCCTGCGAATCGACGCTCATGACCGATGCCCTGTACGTTCCGGATACAGGCACAGCAGTCCCTCGCGACTCGCCTCGGCGAGGCCACGCTCGGTGATGATGCCGGTCACGAGCCGTGCCGGCGTGACGTCGAAGCCCGGGTTGGACACGGCGCTGCCGGGCGCGACGACTTCCACGTCGACGAGTGCCCGGTCGGCGCCGCGGCCGCGCACGTGCGTGACCTCGCGGGCGGAACGCTCCTCGATCGGAATCTCGCGCACGCCGTCGTTCATGGTCCAGTCGATCGTGGAAGTCGGCAGCGCGGCGTAGAACGGCACGCCATTGTCGCGCGCGGCCAGCGCCTTCAGGTACGTGCCGATCTTGTTCGCGACGTCACCCGTGGCCGTGGTGCGGTCGCTGCCCACGAGGCAGAGATCGACGCGCCCATGCTGCATCAGGTGACCACCCGTGTTATCGGCGATCACGGTGTGCGGCACGCCGTGAGCGCCGAGTTCGAACGCCGTGAGGAACGCGCCCTGGCCGCGCGGCCGCGTCTCGTCGACGTAGACGTGCACAGGAATTCCGGCCTCGTGCGCCGCGTAGACGGGTGCGAGCGCCGTGCCCCAGTCGACGCAGGCGAGCCAGCCGGCGTTGCAGTGCGTCAGCACGTGCACCGGGGCGCCCGGCTTGCGCGCCGCGATGGCCTCGATCAGGCGCAGCCCGTGGCGCCCGATCGCCGCGCACGCTGCGACGTCCTCCTCCGCCATCGCCGCCGCCTCGCGGAATGCACGCTCCGTGCGCTGGCCCCGCGGCACGTCACGCAGCGCGTCTTCCATCCGCGTCAGCGCCCAGCGCAGGTTGACGGCGGTCGGCCGCGTCGCGCCGAGTTCGGCGACGGCGCGCACGAGGCTCGCGTCGCTCGCGTCCCCGCGCATCGCGAGCGCTACGCCGTAGGCGGCCGTGACGCCGATCAGCGGTGCGCCACGCACGATCATGTCGCGAATCGCCGTCGCCGCGTCCTGCACGCTGGCCAGCGACCGCAGCTCGACCTCGAACGGCAGCCGCGTCTGGTCGATGACCTGGACGGCACCCATGTCGTCGGCGACGAAGATCGTGCGGTAGGGCCGTCCGTGGATGCGCATGCGTCGCTGGCCTCAAGTCCCCCGCAGCACCCGGCCCGCCACCGCGTCGAGCTTCTCGAGCATCGCGGGATCGCGGGCCTCCGGGCGGGTGAGGATCGCGGCGTCGAGCGCGCGGTCCGAGCCGACCGGGCACGGCGGGTGCTCGGCCGGGAAGTCGCGGGCCAGGCGCGCGAAGAGCCGCTGCGCCTTGTCGCGATTCTCGTGCATGACCGTGATCAGGCTCGCGACGTCGACCGGGCCGTGCGTCTCGTGCCAGCAGTCGTAGTCGGT
>DASSJN010000216.1:0-4433 GCA_035691185.1 Steroidobacteraceae bacterium | reverse complement strand
GGCCCCGGAGTGAAGCCCGTACTTTACTCCCGGGCGGCCGGAAACAGGTAGGCCGCGGCCTACTGCAGGCCGACGCTCTCGACCCGCCGGCCGCAGACGACGACGAACCCCTGGCGCCGCGTGACCCCGTCGGTGGAATAGTCGAACAGGTAGGTGCGCTCGAAGGCCGGCCGGCCCTGGTCCCCGCGCACGACCCGCAGGCGGTGGAACGACACGGTGCCGTCGAGCAGCACGGCCCCGGTCGCGGCGCAGGTGTCGCGCGCCGCGTCGTTGGCGAGGTCGCGCGCCCCGAGCGTGTCGACCCAGAACAGCGCGAAGCCGCCCATCACGGCCAGCAGCAGCAGCATGCCCCAGGTCAGTTGCATGCGACGGTCGGGGACCTCAGAACAGGCGGTGCCAGTCGCGGCTTGCGTCCCCGAAAGCCAGGAAGTGCGGGTTCAGCAACGTGTCCCGCTCGTTGTAGCGCAGCGGCCGGCCGTCGAGTGTCGTCACCGCACCGCCCGCCGCCTCGACGATGGCCTGTGCCGCAGCGGTGTCCCATTCCGAGGTCGGCCCGAGGCGCGGATAGAAGTCCGCCGTGCCCTCGGCGACGAGGCAGAACTTGAGCGAGCTGCCCATCGGGCGCATTTCATGCGGCCCGAGCCGGCCGAGCACGCCGTCGAGCGAGTCGCCCCGGTGCGAGCGACTGCCGACTACGACGAGCGGGCTTGCCGCGGGGGATCGCACGCGCAGCGCGCGGTCGGGTTCACCTGCCTGCGCGACGAACGCACCGATTCCCTCGGCGCCATAGTAGGTCAGGCCGAGCACCGGGGCCGCGACCACGCCGAGCACGGGGCGGTGCTCGCGCACGAGGGCGACGTTGACCGTGAACTCGCCGTTGCGGCTGACGAACTCCCTCGTGCCGTCGAGCGGGTCGACGAGCCAGAGTTCGCGCCAGTGCCGGCGCACTTCGACCGCGTGTTCCTCGGACGATTCCTCCGACAGGACCGGAATCCCGGGCGTGAGGCGCCTGAGCCCGGCGCTCAGGATTTCGTGCGCGGCGCGATCGGCACGCGTGATCGGTGACTCGTCGGCCTTGTATTCGACGTCGTGCGCGCCGGCGTAGACCTCCAGGATGGCGGTGCCGGCATCGGTCACGAGTCGACGGACCTCGGGCAACAGCGTGGCGAGGTCGCGGGTGGCTGCAGGATTCAAGCGGCTCTCCCCTCGGGTTCGGACCCGTATGATACCGGCGCATTCGACCGCGGTGCGGGCGTCGGTCGCGTATCATCGCGACCTGCACCCGATGCGCGTGCGTTCGTCACGATTCCCGATGTCGTCCCGTCGCTCCGTCGACCCACCCGGCCCCGTCGCGACGCGACCGCTCGAGGTCGTGCCGGACTGGAGTCGCATCGACACCGTCTGCCTCGACATGGACGGCACCGTGCTCGACCTGCACTTCGACAACCTGTTCTGGCTCGACGCCTTGCCGCGGCGCTGGGGCGCGGCGCGCGGGCTCGACTACGCGGCGGCGATGGCGCAGCTCAAGCCGCGGTTCGATGCCAAGCGTGGCACGCTCGAGTGGTACTGCGTCGATCACTGGAGCGAGGAACTGGGCCTCGACGTGCCCGGGCTCAAGCGCGAGCTGCGGCACGAGATCCGCTACCTCGAGGGTGCCGACGCGTTCCTCGACCAGCTGCGTGCCAGCGGCAAACGCGTACTGCTGACGACCAACGCTCACCCGCTCAGCCTGCAGGTCAAGGACGCGCAGACGCAGCTCTCGCGCCACTTCGACGAGCTGGTTTCGGCGCACGAATTCGGCGTGCCGAAGGAAGCGCCGGAATTCTGGAATCGGCTGCGGCGCGGACACGGCGTGGACGTGCGGCGGACGCTCTTCGTGGACGACAGCGCCGCCGTGCTGCACGCGGCGCTTGCGGCCGGCGTCGCCTGGATCTACCAGGTGCTGCAGCCGGACTCGACGCGGCCGCCGCACGCGCCGCTGGACGGCGTGCCGGGCGTGCTGCGACTCGCCGACCTCGGCGAGTCGTTGCGGGCTCAGCTCTGCGGGCTGGCCGGGCCGGTGTCGCCACCGCTCGGGGGCGCTGCCTCGCCGGCCTGAGCGCTGCCGGAACGACCACGACCGCCGCGACGGCGTCGACGCTTTTTCGGTTCGCCCTCTCCCGCTCCCGCCGGAGCGGGTGGGGGTTCTGCGCCCTCGCCCGCTACAGCGGGAGAGGGTTGGGGCGAGGGTCGGGGTGACGGTCTCGCAGCGGGCGAAGTCGGCCGTCGTCGCCCGCCGTCATGCCCGCCGCGGCCGCGCTCGCCGCCGCGACGGCCGCCGCCTCCGTGACGCGGCCCGCCGCCCGGGCCTCCGAACCGTCTCCGTTCGTGCCGCGGGATCGTGATCTCCGCGAGCAGTTCCTGCGTCACGCTCGCCACCGCGATCTTGCGGCCGATGTAATCCTCGATGTCCGGCAACGACTGCACGTAGTCCTCGCAGCCGAGGCTGATCGCGTCGCCCTCGGCGCCCGCGCGCGCGGTGCGCCCGATCCGGTGCACGTAGTCGGCCGGATCCTGCGGCAGGTCGTAGTTGAAGACGTGGCTCACGTCGGGGATGTGCAGTCCGCGCGAGGCGACGTCAGTGCCGATCAGGATCGCGAGGTCGCCGCTCAGGAAGTCGCGGATCATCCGCAGGCGCTTGTTCTGCGGCACGTCGCCCGAGATCGCCTCGGCATTGAAGCCGTTCGCCTTGAGCAGGGACTCGAGTTCGTCCGCGCCGCGGCGCGTGTTGACGAACACCATCGTGCGGTGCGGGTCCATCTGCCGCAGCAGGCCGATCAGCAGCCGCGGCTTCTCGTCCATCGACGGGTAATAGATCAGCTGCCGGACCTGGTCGACGGTCATCTTGTCGGGCTCGATCCGCGTGAGTTCCGGGTCGTTCATGTGCTCGAAGGCGAGCTCGAGCACGCGCTGGGCGAGCGTCGCCGAGAACAGCAGGTTCAGGCGCTGGTCGGGCGGGGGCAGCCGCCGCATGATGTAACGGATGTCGGTGATGAAGCCGAGATCGAACATGCGGTCGGCTTCGTCGAGCACGACGACCTGGATCGAGCGCAGGTCGAACACGCGCTGTTTGTAGAAGTCGATGAGCCGGCCCGGCGTGCCGATCAGGATGTCGACCCCGTCCTGGAGGATCCGGCGCTGCTTGTCGTAGTCCACCCCGCCGAAGGCGAGGCCGAGCGTCAGCCCGGTGTACTGGCCGAGGATTTCGGCGTCCTTGTGGATCTGGACCGCGAGTTCGCGCGTCGGCGCAATGATCAGTGCGCGCGGGTGGTTGTTCTGTCGCCCTGCCGGCGCCTCTTCGCGCAGCAGCTTGGAGTACAGGGCGACCAGGAAGGCCGCGGTCTTGCCCGTGCCGGTCTGGGCCTGCCCGGCGATGTCGAAGCCGGCGAGCGCGCGCGGCAGGGTCTGGGCCTGGATCGGCGTGCAGCGCTCGAAGCCCGCGTCGGCAATGCCGCGTGCGAGTGGTTCGGGGAGGTGCAGTTGCGTAAAGGAAATTTCGCTGAGGTGTGTGTCTGACATCGGTCACGAACGGCCGAAGCGGCCTTGCAAATTGCGGAAAAGCGGGTTCAAATAACCGTAATCGCGGATCAATCCGCTCCCGCCAGATACGTTCGCCGGCCGATCGGGCCCGATTCCCGGTCTTCCCTGCCCGGTGAACCGGCGCCAGCTACGGAATTCCTGTCGAATCCCATACACCGTCCAGCAATCTACATAGTTTGCCCTACGCGCAACCCGCCGTCATCCCGATCACCGGGGACGCCAACCACCTTCCGACCGAAGAAGACACCTGTGTCCAAATATTTCCTTACGCCAGCGGAGGTAATCTCTGGTGAGCCAGCAGATCGTCCACGTCTCCGACTCGAGCTTCGAGCAGGACGTGCTCAAGTCGAACGTTCCCGTCCTTCTGGACTTCTGGGCTGAGTGGTGCGGGCCATGCAAGATGATCGCACCGATGCTGGACCAGATAGCGGCGGAGTACGCGGGGAGGGTGGTCGTCGCGAAGATGAACGTGGACGAGAACCCCAAAACCCCAATGAAGTTCAACGTCCGCGGAATCCCGACGCTGATTCTTTTCAAGAACGGCCAGGCAGAAGGCCAGAAGATCGGCGCGGTCCGCAAGGGCGACGTCGCGGCTTTTCTGGACAGCAAGCTGTGAGAGGCTACCTGGGCAACCAGGGCAGGAACCGCCCCGGTAAACGCGGTCGCGGGGGCGGTGGCCCCGACGGCAACCGCGGCCCGCGCCAGGATGAACTGCCGCCGGACGATTTCCTCGACGGCGACGACCTCGACATCATCAGCCCGGCCGCACTCGACGCCAGCCGGCGCTCGATGAACCTGAGCGAGCTCAAGCACAAGCCGATCCCGCAACTGCTCCAGCTCGCGCAGCAGATGGG
>DASSJN010000215.1:0-22617 GCA_035691185.1 Steroidobacteraceae bacterium | reverse complement strand
CTACATCCCCTACAACTCGTACAGGCTTGCCAACAAGGCGCTCAAGTACAAGGAGCACATCGTCCGCAAGGGTGCGCCGAACCCCGAGCACATGCGCTACGAGCTGCACCGGGTCTGGGAGGTCGAGGCCAACCTCAAGTCAGGCAGCAAGCACATCTACGGCAAGCGCGTGTTCTTCCTCGACGAAGACACGTGGACGGTGGTCTACGAGGACGCGTACGACACGCGCAAGCAGCTGTGGCGCATCGGCGTGCACCCGATGATGCAGTTCTACGAAGCGAAGGTGCCGTGGTATCGCGCCAATACCTGGTACGACCTGAACAGCGGCGGCTACTACTTTGCCGGTCTCGACAACGAGAACAAGACGCCGTGGAAGTTCGGACAGAAGGGCAAGTGGGCTGAATTCCAGCCCGACGCGCTGCGTCGCCTGGGTACCAAGTGATGCTCGCAGCGGCGCCCGGCTGCGCCTGACGGTCACGACGGCGCCGGCGTGAACTCGCCGGCGCCCGTCTGCGCACGGCAGGGCGGTCGCGACGCCGGATCGGGAAGACTCGACCGCCATCGGCGGTGGGCGGGCTCCGGGCCCGCCGGGGATGAGGTTCTCATGAAACACTGGCTGAGAGCGGCGTACCTCTGGATGGCCGCGGTATCCGTGGCCGTGCCCGTCGCAAACGCGCAGGAAGAGGCTGCCCCGGCGGCGGCTCGTGGCAAGACGGTCGTGGAGATCAAACCGAACCGGATCGTCCTGATCGACATCGCCAGGGTCGGCGAACGGCTCGCGGCGGTCGGCGAACGCGGCTTCGTCCTGTTGTCCGACGACGCGGGCAAGACCTGGCGAGCCAGGGAAACGCCCGTCACGCGCACGCTCACCGGCATTGCGTTCCGCGACGCCAAGGTGGGCGTGGCGGTCGGCCACGGCGGATCGTTCGTCCGCACCGAAGACGGCGGGGAGAACTGGGCGCATGTGTCGGTGCCTGAGGCCGAGCCCGAGTCGCTGCTCGGCGTCGTCAGCCTGGGAGGCGACCACTTCGCCGCCTACGGCGCCTTCGGCATGTACTTCGATTCGGCCGACGCCGGCAGGACCTGGGTCCGGCAGACGGTGCTCGCCGAGGATTTCGAGTGGCACATTTCGCAGGTCATCCCGGTCGGCGAAACGCTGATCATGGTGGCGGAGTCGGGCACGCTGGCGCGCTCCGACGACGGCGGCGCCACGTGGTCGGCGATCACCTCGCCGTACGTCGGCTCGTATTTCGGCGTGCTCGCCACGGCGAGCGGCACCGTCGTGGCCTTCGGCATGCGCGGCAACGTGTATCGGAGCGCGGACCTCGGCGCCACCTGGCAGAAGGTCCCGCTGAACACGACGGCGTCGCTGAACGGCGGGCGCGTACTGTCCGACGGGCGCATCCTGCTCGTCGGCAACTCGGGCCTGCTCGCCCTGAGCAAGGACGACGGACAGACGCTCGACCTGCATTGGGCGCCGAGTGGCCGCGGTTTTGCCGCAGCCGTCGAGGCGGACGGACGGATCATCCTCGCGGGCGAAAGCGGCGTGACGCCGCTGGATCCGGCCTGGCTCGAGAGCCGGTAACGGGACCGCGTGGGAGGGCACATGGCGAACGACGTCAATCCCGGTGACAACGGTGGAACCGAGATCAAGCAACAGCAGTTTTCCGCGGACTGGGTCGGCCGGATCTCGTACTGGATCTTCCGCAACCGCAAGCCGCTGCTGATCCTGTTCGTCCTGATCACGATCCTGCTGGGCGCGATGGCGAGCCAGCTGCGCGTGCAGGCGGCCTTCACGAAGATGATCCCGCTCAAGCACGAGTACATGCAGACCTTCCTGCAGTACCAGTCCGATTTCGGCGGCGCCAACAAGGTGCTGGTCGCGCTGAAGAACAAGAAAGGCGACATCTACGACAAAGAGTTCATGGAGACCCTCCGCAAGGTGACCGAGGAGGTCTTCTACATCGAGGGCGTCGAGCGCAGTTCGGTCGCCTCGCTGTTCACGCCCAACGTCCGCTACAACGAAGTCGTCGAAGACGGCTTCCGCGGCGGCAACATCGTCTCGGCCGACTTCGCCGGCACGCCGCAACAGTTGCGGCTGGTGAAGGAGAACCTGCTCAAGTCGGACTGGGTCGGCCGCCTGGTGTCGAACGACCAGAGCGCGGCGATGGTCGTCGCCACGCTGATGGAGAACGACCCTAAGACCGGCGAGCGCCTCGACCTGCAGGTCGTGTCCAAGCGGCTCGAGGAGATTCGCGCCAAGTACGAGAACGAGACGACCGGCGTCCACGTCATCGGCTTCGCCAAGGCCGTCGGCGACATCGCCAGGGGCGCCGCGGGCGTGCTCGTGTTCTTCGGCCTGGCGTTCGTGATCACCTCGTTCCTGCTGTACTGGTACTCCGGCTCGCTCATGATCACGGCGCTGGCGCTGATCTGCGCGGTGGTGCCCGTGATCTGGCTGCTGGGGCTGCTGCCCGTGTTCGGGCTGGGCCTCGACCCGATGTCGATCCTGGTGCCGTTCCTGATCTTCTCGATCGCCGTCTCGCACGCGGTGCAGATGACCAACGCCTGGAAGCTCGAGACGCTGCACGGCGCCGACGGCGTGACCGCCTCGACGCACTCCTTCCAGAAGCTCTTCATCCCGGGCGCGATGGCGCTGCTCGCCAACGCGCTCGGCTTCATGGTCATCGCGTTCATCGAGATCGAGATGGTGCGCGAACTCGCCTTCACGGCGACGATCGGCGTCACGGTGATGATCATCACCAACAAGATGCTGCTGCCGATCCTGCTGTCGTACTACAAGTTCTCGCCGGAGCAGGCATCCAAGCTGGCCGGCAAGGAAACGGCGGGCGACTGGCTCTGGGAGCGCATCGGGCCGCTCGCCACGAAGAAGATCGCCTGGATCCCCCTGCTGGCCGGTCTCGCACTGCTCGTCTTCGGGCTCTCACAGGCGCGCCTGCTGCACATCGGCGACCTCGGCAAGGGCGTCCCCGAACTGCGCCCCGATTCGCGCTACAACCAGGACGTCGAGATGATCACCAGCCACTTCGCGATCGGCGTGGACCTGCTGCAGGTCATCGCCGAGGCCAAGCCGGCCGACGACGAGGACTCGCCCTGCGTCGATCGCGACGTCATGGACAAGATCGAGGACTTCGAATTCCAGATGCGCCAGGTCGACGGCGTCGCGACCGTGCGTGCGCTCTCGGGCTTCGTGAAGACGATCACGCAGTCCTTCGCCGAGACCTACGTCAAGTGGCGCATGCTGCCCGAGAGCCGCGCACAGATCGCGCAGGGCGTCGGGTACGCCACGCGCCTCGGCAACGAGTTCATGAACTCGCGCTGCACCGCGATGCCGATCAGCATCTACACGACCGACCACCAGGCGACGACGATCGAGCACATCGTGGCCAAGGTCAAGGACTTCAAGGCCGGCGGTGGCGACACGGAGCGCGTGACGTTCCGGCTGGCGAGCGGCAACGTCGGCGTCATGGCGGCCACCAACGAGGCGGTGGAAGCGGCCGACAAGTGGGTCAACCTCGCGCTGTTCGCGTCGGTCGGCCTGCTCTGCCTGATCACGTTCCGCTCGTTCCCGATCACGCTCTGCATCATCCTGCCGCTGGCGCTGGTGACGATCCTGTGCAACGCACTCATGGCGATGCTCGGCATCGGCGTCAAGGTCAACACGCTGCCGGTCGTGGCGCTCGGCGTCGGCGTGGGCGTGGACTACGGCATCTACCTGTTCGAACGCATGAAGCACGAGATGGAGGACAACGGGCTCGTGCTCAAGGACGCGTTCGTCGAGGCGCTCAAGCAGCGCGGCACGGCGTCGATCTTCACGGCGGCGACGATGACGATCTCGGTCGCGACCTGGATATTCTCGGCGCTCAAGTTCCAGGCCGACATGGGGATCCTGCTGGCGTTCATGTTCCTCGTGAACGCGTTCGGCGCGATCCTGCTGCTGCCGGCGCTCGCGGCCTATCTCGTGGGCGACCGCAGGACGAAGCCCGTCGTGGAGACGGCCCGCGCCTGAAGACGCAGAAGGCCCCGGGCGCCACGCGCCGGCCGGGGCCTTCCGGGATTCACGGCCGCCGCTGTCGCCGCTCAGGCGCGCGCGAGGCGGCGCTCCTGGATCAGCTGGTCGAGACGCTCGATGAACTTCCGTTCGCTCGTGCTCACGAGTTCGCCGCCGAGGCCCATCACGTCGCCCTCACGCGCGGCGCGCGCCACGCGGTTGGCGAGCGAGAGCACGAACTCGCCGTAGTGCAGGAGGTCGTCCGCCGTGCCGTGCGTACCGAGGGCCTCGAGCGCATGCCGGGCGGTTTCGAGCGCCTTGTCCTGCAGGTTCTGCGGCGTGCGGTGGTGCTCTTCCAGCGTGTAGTACCAGCGCCGGATCTCTTCCTGCGCGCCCATGATGTGCACGCTGACCGCGATTTCGTTCACGAGCGGGTGCGAGCTGTTTCCCGCGTCGACGATGCCTTGCAGGCCTGCTGCGCGTTCGAGCATCTCGTCGAACGGGCTGCCTCCCGAGGCGGACACGGCGATGATCACGTGGTGCGGCGTATTGCGGACGGCCTGCCACTGCGTCGGCGTCAGCTTGTCGCGGGTCAGCATCTCGTTATCCTCCGCTCCGGCGCGCGGCCCTGCGCCACCGGAATCCCCCTGTTGGTGAGGAACGCATCATACAACCGGCGCAGCGGAGGATGAAATGACGACGGACGTGCTCGCACGACCGCTGCGGCTGGCCTGCGGTGCCACGCTGACCAACCGCCTGGCGAAGGCGGCCATGACAGAAGGACTGGCCGACGCGTGGCTCCGCGCCACCCCGCGGCACGAACGGCTGTATCGAACCTGGAGCGAAGGCGGAGCAGGGTTGCTGCTGACCGGCAACCTGCAGGTCGATCGGTTCGACCTCGAGCGTCCGGCGAACGTCGCCATCGACCACTCCGCGCCGCGTACGTACGACGCCGAGGCGCGTGCGCGCCTGCAAGCCTGGGCCCGGGCCGGCACGGCGGCGGGGAACCACCTGTGGGTCCAGGTCGCGCACGCGGGACGCCAGTCGCCGCGGTATGTCACCGGCGACCCGGTATCGCCATCCGCCGTGCGCCTGGACCTGTTGGGCAGCTACGCGACGCCGCGGGCGTTGACCGAGCGCGAGATCCTCGACCTGATCGGGCGCTTCGCGCACGCAGCCAGGGTGGCACGAGAGACGGGCTTCACGGGCGTGCAGGTGCACGGCGCCCATGGCTACCTGGTCAGCTCGTTCCTCTCGCCGGTCACGAATCGTCGCACCGACGCGTGGGGCGGTCCCCTCGGGAACCGTGCGCGTTTTCTGCTCGAATGCGTGCGCGCCGTGCGCCGCGCCGTCGGTCACGACTTTCCGGTCGCCGTGAAACTGAACTCGGACGACTTCCGCAAGGGTGGCTTTTCCCACGAGGAGTGCCTGCAGGTCGTGCAGTGGCTCAACCGCGAGTCGATCGACCTGCTCGAGATCTCGGGCGGTACGTACGAGCAACCCCGATTGATCGGCTTCGAGGGCAGGGCGGCAGACGCTGTCCCGGTGCGACCCAGTACGCGCGCGCGCGAGGCCTATTTCCTCGACTACGCGGCGGCCATTCGGCGCGTCGCGACCATGCCGCTCATGGTGACGGGCGGATTCCGCAGCCGCGGCGGCATGGAGGCTGCGCTCGGCGCGGACGACGGCGAGGGCGGGGACTGCGACGTGATCGGGCTCGGGCGTCCCCTCTGCTGGATGCCCGATTTCCCGCGCCGGCTGCTCGCGCGTGAGATCGAACGCATCGATGACCTCGACCGTCGCCTCTACGTGCGGGAACGGGGGTGGCTCTCGCCGCAGAGTCGGGCAGTCTTCGGGAAGGCGCTGAACGCGTTCGCCGCGCAGTCCTGGTACTACTGTCAGCTGTTCCGGCTCGCGGACGGCCAGCCGGCGGACCTCGGGCGCGGCTCACTGCAGGCGCTCGGCGAGTACGTCGCGAGCGAGTTGCGCGCGGCTCGGGCGACGCGGAAGGTGTACCGGAGGGGGAGGGGGCCAGTGTTAGCGTCTAGTGTCTAGTGTCTAGTGTCTGGTAGGAAGCGGCTCCGCCGCCCGCCGACGCAGTCGGCTTTCCGACTATCCGCTAGACACTATCCGCTGGTCACTTCCCTCATCCACCCCACCGCCAGCTGCGCCACGCGCTCCGGCTGCTCCAGCGGCAGCCAGTGCCCGGCGTCCGGCACCCGCTCGTAACGCCAGGGCGCGCGCATGCGCCGCTCGGAATCGCGCATCTGGTCTTCGGCGAGAAGACTGTCGCGGTCGCTCCAGACGCCGAGCGTCGGCACCGTGCAGGCCGGCCACGACCCCACCAGGACCCGGCGCAGGTTCGCGCGGTACCAGTTGAGGCCGGCGGTCAGCCGGCCCGGGCGCGACATGTCGGCGATGCAGGGCTCGAGGTGCGGGTGCTGCCGGGCCCAGCCGCGCAGCCCGGCGAACCCGTCACGCCGCAGCCAGCGCTCGCTCAGGCCGGGCCACTGCCAGGCGAGGGTGTAGAGGCCCTTGAGCTTCTGCGCGACGCCGGCGAGCGCGTATTCACGGGGATGGCCGACCGAGAGCGCGACGTGCGAAGCGACCAGGCTGGGGTGCTCCAGCGCCAGGCACCAGCCCGCAACCGCGCCCCAGTCGTGGCCGACCACGTGGACCGGGCGGTCGTGGGCGAGGCGGGCGATCAGCGAACGCAGGTCCGCCACGATGTGGCCGAGCGAATAATCGGCGACGCCGGGCGGGGCGTCGGAGCGGCCGAAACCGCGCAGGTCCGGCATGATCACGCGGTAACCGGCCGCCACCAGCCGTGGCGCCACGTCGGCCCAGAGCCGCCAGGAGTCGGGAAACCCGTGCAGCAGAAGTACGTCGGCGCCGCGCCCGCCGTGCCGTACGTGCAGGCTGACACCGCTCCCGGCGACGCGGGCATCGCTCCAGTGGGCCACGCTGCCTCCCCGTCGAGCGCCGTGTGGTGCACGGCAGGTCTGAGCTTACAACACGACGCACGGTATTGACCGTCCCGTCTCCTTCCCGATGCCGCGCTGGCCGGTGCATCATGTTCCCCTGTCCCGTCCAGACTGCCAGTCACCAGGGTGCAGGCATGAGACTCCGCAAGCCGTTGCTCGCCGTCACGTCGTCGCTGGTCGTCGCCGCTTGCGCGACGAGCCCCACCGGGCGCTCGCAACTGATGCTCGTGTCCGAGCAGCAGGCGATCAGTGCGTCGCGGCAGGCCTATGCCCAGGAGATGGGCAAGTACAAGCAGCAGGGCAAGCTCGTCACGGATCCGCGGCTGCTGAACCGCGTCGAGGTCATCACCGAGCGCCTCGTCGGCCAGGCCGTGAGGATGCGGCCCGAAAGCGCGAACTGGCAGTGGAGCGTGCAGGTCATCGACGAGCCGAAGAGCGTCAACGCGTGGTGCATGGCCGGCGGTCGCATGGCGATCTACACCGGTCTGATCCAGAAGATCGACCCGACCGACGACGAGCTCGCGCAGGTCATGGGTCACGAGATCGCGCACGCGCTCGCGAACCACACGGCCGAGCGCATGTCGATGGCGCTGGCGAGCCAGGCGGGCGTCATGGCCGCCGGGATCCTGCTCGACCAGTCGGCGTCCTCGATGGCGGCGACCGCCGTGGCGGCGCAGCTCGCGGTGGACCTGCCGAACAGCCGCACGGCGGAAACGGAGGCGGACCGTATCGGCATCGAACTCGCCGCGAAGGCGGGCTACGACCCGCGTGCGGCGATCACGTTGTGGCAGAAGATGGGCAAGGCCGGCGGCGGCGCGCCGCCTCAGTTCCTGAGCACGCACCCGAGCGACGCGACGCGACTGGAGCGGCTCGGCAAGCTCGCGCCGAAGATGATGCCGTACTACCAGGCCGGAGGCACTCGCCCGACGCACGCGGTGCGCATGGGCCCCGCGGCGGTCTGACCGCCAGGGTGACGGATGCCGGCCCCGACATGAAGGCAGGCCCGCAGCCACCGCTCGCGGCGATCCACCCGCACGTGGTCGAGTCGCCGCATGGCGCGCGGCCGGACGACTACTACTGGCTGCGCGACGACACGCGCACCTCCGCGGAGGTGCTCGGCTATCTCCAGGCGGAGAACGCATATCGCGACGCGGTGACGGCCGCGTTGCGGCCGCTCGAAGACGAGCTCTACCGCGAGATCGTCGGGCGCATCCGGCAGGACGACGCCAGCGTCCCGTACCGCGACCACGGTTACTGGTATTACCGTCGTTTCGAGACGGGCGACGAGTACCCCATCTTCGCCCGCAAGCCCGGCAGCCTGGAGGCGCCCGAGCAGGTCCTGATCGACCTGCGCGCACAGGCACGAGGGCTCGATTACTACGACATCGGCGCCCTCGAGGCGAGCGACGACAACCGGCTGCTCGCGTATACCGAGGACACCGTGGGGCGACGACAGCACACGCTGCGCTTCAAGTCACTGGAAACGGGCCAGTTGCTCGCGGACGCCGTGCCGAACGTCGAGGAAGCGATGGCCTGGGCATCGGACAACCGGCGCGTGCTCTACGTCGAGAAGGACGCCGTCACGCTGCTCGGCCTGCGCGTGCGCGTGCACGTGCTCGGCACCGATCCCGCCGAGGACGCGCTCGTCTACGAGGAACAGGACGAGTCGTTCTACACGTCGGTCGAGATCTCGAAGGACCGGCAGTACATCCTGATCCACTCGAGCAGCACGATCACCTCGGAGATGCGCTACGCGCGGGCGGACGACCCCGAACTGCGCTTCCGCGTGCTGCTGCCGCGCGAGCGCGGCCACGAGTATTCGGCCGACCACGTCGACGGCCGCTGGATCATCCGGACGAACTGGCAGGCGCGCAATTTCCGGATCATGGAAGTCCCGGTCGACGCACCGGCCGGGAAGGAGCACTGGCACGAGGTCGTGCCGCATCGGGACGAGGTCTACATCGCCGCGTTCGACGTGTTCCACGGGTTTCTCGCGCTCGAGGAACGCGTGGACGGCCTGCGCAAGGTGCGCATCCGGCCCTGGAGCGGCGCTCGCGAGTTCCACATCGAGTCCGACGAACCGGCGTACCGTGCGGCGCTCGGGGCCAACGAGGAGATCGACAGCGAGGTCGTCCGCTACACGTACACCTCGCTCACCACGCCGTACACCACCTACGATTACGACGTGCGTACCGGCGAGCGCACGCTGCTCAAGCGCGAACCGGTGCTCGGCGACTTCGACCCGACGCGTTACGCGACCGAATACCTCTGGGCGCCGGCGCGGGACGGCGAGCGCGTGCCGGTCGCGCTGGTCTACCGCAAGGACGCGTTCCAGCGCGACAACTCCGCGCCGCTGCTGCAGTACGGATACGGCGCGTACGGCATTTCGTCCGATCCGGTGTTCTCCTCGTCGACGCTCTCGCTGCTGGATCGCGGGTTCGTCTATGCGATCGCGCAGGTGCGCGGCGGGCAGGAACGAGGGCGACGCTGGTACGAGGCGGGGCGGCAACTGCAGAAGCGGCACACGTTCGAGGACTTCATCGACGTGACCCGTCACCTCGTGGCCGAAGGTTACGCCGACCCGAAGCGCGTCTTCATGCGTGGCGGCAGCGCCGGCGGACTGCTGGTCGCGGCGGTGGCGAACATGGCGCCGGAGCTCTACCGCGGCCTCGTCGCCCACGTCCCGTTCGTCGACGTCGTCACGACGATGCTCGACGAGACCATTCCGCTCACGACCAACGAGTACGACGAGTGGGGTGACCCGAACGAGAAGGAGTTCTACGACTACATGCTGGCGTATTCGCCGTACGACAACGTCGCCGCGCAGGCGTATCCGGCGATGTTCGTGACGACGGGGCTCTGGGACAGCCAGGTGCAGTATTTCGAGCCCGCGAAATGGGTCGCGAAACTGCGGCGGCTCAAGACCGACCGGCGGCTGCTCGTCATGCGCATCAACATGGAAGCCGGCCACGGCGGCAAGTCCGGCCGGTTCGAGCACCTGCGCGAGCTGGCCGAGGAATACGCGTTCGTGATCAGCGAGTCGCTGACGGCCGTCGGCTGAGCCGCACCGCGTGTGGGAGAGAGCAAGCGCCCGGCTGGCTCCCGCGACAGCAGGAGCGAGCCGGGCGGCCGACCTTTACTTCGTGCTGCCCGGGGCCGCCGCCGCGGCCCCGGACGGCATCGGGAAGCCTCGCTTGCGCATCAGCGCGCCGATGCCGGGGTCACGACCGCGGAACGTGCGATATGCGTCGGCCGGGTCGACGGTGTTGCCGAGCGAGAACAACAGCTTCAGGCGCTTGCCGACGTCCTTGTCCCAGGCGCTGCCTGCCTCGGTGAACGCCTCCCACGCGTCCGCCGTGATCGTGTCCGACCAGAGGTAGCTGTAGTAGCCCGCCGAGTAGCCGTCGCCCGAGAACACGTGGTTGAACTGCGGTGTACGGTGCCGCATCACGATCTCGCCGGGCATCGCCAGCGCCGCAAGCGTGTCGCGCTCGAACCTGTCCGGATCGATCCTGGCGTTTCCGGCGAGGTGCAGCTTCATGTCGACCAGCGCGCTCGACAGGTATTCGACCGTCTTGAAGCCCTCGTTGAACTTCTCGGCCGCCTTGATCCTGGCGACCAGGCTGGCCGGAATGGGCTTGCCGGTCTGGTAGTGCACCGCGTACTTGTCGAGCACTTCGGGCGTCGACAGCCAGTGCTCGAGCAGCTGCGACGGAAACTCGACGTAGTCGCGCGGCACGGCGGTGCCGGCGACCGACGGGTAGTTCACGTTCGAGCTCAGGCCGTGCAGTGCGTGGCCGAACTCGTGGAACAATGTCTTCGCGTCCTCCCAGCTGATCAGCACGGGCTCGCCCGGCCTGCCCTTCACGAAGTTCGAGTTGTTGGAGACGATGGTCCTCACGTCGCCGTCGAACCGTTCCTGCGTGCGGTACGCGTTCATCCACGCGCCGGAGTGCTTGCCCTGGCGCGCGTACGGGTCGAAGTACCAGAGCCCGACCAGGTTGCCGTTTGCGTCGGCGACTTCCCAGGTGCGTACGTCGGGGTGGTAGACGGGGACCCTGGCGGCATCGACCGGCTTGAAGTGGAAGCCGAACAGCTCCTTCGCCATGAAGAACATGCCCTCGCGCAGGTTCTCGAGCTGCAGGTACGGCGTGACCTCGGTCTCGTCGAGGTCGTACCTGGCCTTGCGGACCTTTTCGGCGTAGTAGCGGTAGTCCCACGGCTCGATCGTGATGCCGGCCTTCTCGGCGTCGGCGATCTTCTGCATGTCGGCGACTTCCTCGTGCACGCGCGCGACTGCGGGCTTCCACACCGCCTCCATCAGTTCCATCGCGCGCTCGGGCGTCTTCGCCATCGAGTTCTCGAGGCGCCAGTGCGCATGCGTCGGGTAGCCGAGCAATCTTGCGCGCTCGGCACGCAGCCGCAGGATCTGCGTGATCTCCTCGTTGTTGTCCGTGGCGCCGCCGCTGTCGCCGCGGTTGACGAACATGCGCCACGCCTGCTCGCGCAGCTTGCGGTTCGCGGAATAGGTCAGGAAAGGTTCGACGCTCGAGCGCGTATTGGCGATCGCCCACTTGCCCTTCTGGCCGCGGGCCTCGGCCACCTGCGCCATGCCGTCACGCACCCCGGGCGGCAGCCCTGCCAGGTCGGCCTCCTGCTCGATCACGAGCGCCTGTTCGTTCTCGTCCTTGAGCACGTTCTGGCTGAACTGCGTGTACAGCCGCGCGAGCTCCTGGTTGATTTCGGACAGCCGCTTCTTGGCGTCGGCATCGAGCCGGGCGCCCGCGCGCACGAAGTTCGTGTAGTAGAGCCAGGTCACGCGCTGCTGCTCCGGCGTGAGCCCGGAGGTCTCGCGCGCCTCGTAGATCCTGGCGATGCGGTCGAACAGCCTGACGTTCTGCGTGATCTGGTCGCTGAACGCCGCGAGCCTCGGCGACATCTCGCGCTCGACGGCCTGCACGGCTTCGTCGTTGAGCGTCGAGCTGTAGACGCCGTAGACCGTGCCGACGCGATCGAGCGTGCGGCCGGTGCGCTCCAGCGCGGCGATCGTGTTGTCGAACGTCGGCGCCGCCGGGTCGCTCACGATGCGATCGATCTCGGCGAGTTGCTCGGCCATGCCGGCCTCGAGCGCGGGTCTGAGCTGATGGACCCTGGCCTGGTCGAACGGGGGCACGCCGCCGTACGGACCGGTCCACGGAGCGAGCAGGGGGTTGGCGGCAGGGGCGGTCTGGCTCATGTCGTCGGCTTCCGCAACGGGGAGGGCGAGCAGCGCAAATGCGCCCGCCATGGCGAGCAGGTGCTTCATGGTCGAGGTCGTCCTGGGACGGGTTCGTGCCAAGGGCACGGAGACCGCCTAGGGTACCGCACCGCGTGGGTGCGACCCAACGTCTCGTCGCGGTGCGGCCTCAGTTCGTCGAACGTTGCGTCGGGGCGACGGTCGTCCGGTTCAAACCGAACCGCGCTCGCAGCGCGGGGTGCTGGAACAGCGCGGCGGCCACGGCCGTGACGAGCGCAACGCTGCTCAGGATGACCACCAGGCGGAGGAAAGGCTGGCCGTGCCCTGCGCGCTGGTGGGCCAGCGACCAGGCCGTCAGCAGCCACTCGATCGCACCCGCGGCCAGTACGGCCTGCAGCGTCCGCGCCGCCCACGGTCGGGGCACTAACAACAGCCCGACGAGCAGCAGCCCAACGGCCGCGACCGCTTCCAGGCCGGCATGCAGGAAGTGCGCGGCGAGCAGCAGCAACGCGAACGCGGGCACGACCAGGAACCCCGCGGCGCGCATGGAGGTCAGGTCTTTTCCCACATGAGGTCGGATTCGCGCGCGATCGCCGTCTGGAGCATCTCCAGCAGCGGCACCGCGCGGTGCCGCAGGCTGATCGGCCGCTCGCGGGGCTCGTCTTCGTCGGGCCGCTGAGGGTCGGGCGGCGGCGGGGCGGGCGAGAGTTCGTCGCCATGCAGTTCGAGACCGCCCCGCAGCCTGTCGAGGAAGGCGGGCAGGTCCGCGGCGAGCACCGCGCCCGGCACCGTGCCGGAGTGCCCCCCGAGCCGCAGCAGCGCCACCGCAGGTTCGCCCATCATGACGAGCTGCCCGTGACGCGTCGAAAACCTGACCAGCATTGCTAGGGGGCCCGTTGCCTAAAGGAATCTCTCGATGTACGGGAACTGCCGCGCCAGCTTGATCCAGGCGAGCCACCACCAGCTCGCATCCGGTTCGCGCGTCAGTTCGGTCGGCGCTCCGTTCTTTTCGCCGATCCAGCGAAGTTCGCGGCTGCCACGCCGCATCATAACCCGCCAGCTCCGGTCGGGCGCGAGGTCGCGCTCGATGCGCCGCGCGAGTTCGCGGCCGAGCGATTCCGACTCGAGCAGTACCGCCATCTCGGTATTGAGACGCGACGAGCGCGGATCGAGGTTGAAGCTGCCGATCCAGGCCAGGCGGCGATCGATCACGAGCGTCTTCGCATGCAGGGCGTTGCAGCGCGAGGCGCCGTGGTGGTGCCGGGGGCGATTGCCGAAGCGCTGGTATTCGTACAACTCGACGCCGGCACGCAGCAGTGCGCGTCGGTAACGCGTGTAGCCGGCGTGCACCGTGGGCACGTCGTTCGAGGCGAGCGAGTTGGTCAGGATGCTTACCCGCACGCCGCGCCGGCGCATCCGGATCAGGTTGCCCGCGCCCTTGCGACCCGGCACGAAATAGGCGCTCGCGGCCAGCACTTCCTCGCGCGCCTGCTCCCAGGTCTCCGCCAGCGCGTCGAGCATGATCTGGGGCGCGTGACGGCGACGCCGCGCGCACGCCTTGCGCGGGTCGTCGGCGAGCAATCGTGTGGTCGCCCAGTGGATCTCGTGCCGGGCGCGATCGAGCGTGTCGCGCAGGCCGCCGTGCTGCGTGCGGTACAGTTCCTGCAGCCGCGTGAAGCGTGCCGCACGCACGTAGCGCTCGATGCGCTGGTGCGCCATGCGCGCGTCGCGCTTGCCCATCGCGGCCTGCAGCGGCACGGCCAGGTCGCAGTTCCAGTAGCGCTCGAAGCACTGCTCCGCGTCGCGCGCAACGGGCCCGAGCAGCAGCACGTCGAGGTCCGTGAAGTTGGACTCCTCGTGCGCCTCGAAGTAATGGCCGCCGATGTTGCGGCCGCCGACGACGGTCGCCGCGCCGTCGACCACGAACAGCTTGTTGTGCATCCGGTGGTTGAGGCGGCGGAACTCCAGCGGCATCTGCAGCGGCCGCGTCCAGCGCGGACGCAAGCGGAACGGGTTGAAGACGCGGACCTCGGCGTTCGGCAGCGAGTCGAGCAGCAGCGGCAGGCACTCGTCCGTCCGCAGCCCGTTGTCGTCGATCAGCAGCCGCACCTTGACGCCGCGGTCGGCTGCGGCCCGCAGCCGGTCCATCAACACGATGCCGGCTTCGTCGTCGTCGTAGATGTAGGTCTGCAGGTCGATCGTGCGGCAGGCTTCGTCGGCGAGGACCGACCGCATCAGCAGCGCGAGCGGGCCCGAGTCGAGCAGCACGCAGGCCGACTGTCCCGGTCGCGCGGCGAATTCCTGCGGATCGATGCCTTGCGCAACACGCAGCGTTGTGTCGTCGCGGTCGTCGTCCGGTGCCCATGCGCGTGCGCCCATGGGCAGGATGCTAGCCCGCGCCGGGTGGCCGGGCGACCGCGACGGGCGGTGGGGCAAGGCTGACAGAGAAGGGGACTCCTATCCCCTGACTCCTGTCTGAGGCGCGCTCCGCGCGCTTGCGATCTCCTCGATCCGGTCCGCGAACGTCGTCACGTCGATCGGCTTTTCGATGAACGCACAGCAGCCGACCTCGATGGCCCGGGCGCGATCGGCGGCCAGCGCGTGCGCGCTCACTGCGATCACGGGGGTGGGATCGGGCCGGTCGGGGGGCACGAGGCCGGGAACGAAGTCGCAACCGTCGCCGTCCGGCAGGCGCAGATCGAGCAGGATCAGGTCGTACTTCGACGTGCGCGCGAGGGCGACGCCCTCGGTGCCGGTAGCCGCGACGACTATCTCGTGCCCACGGCGCTCGAGCAGGAACCGCGCCAGGTAGGCGTTCGACTCGTTGTCCTCGATCATCAGGATGCGCAAGGCCATTCACTCCCGGCAGGCGCGGCGGTGGATCGATCGAGTCGCACCGACCGCGCTGTCGATAACTACGTAGGACATCGCGTGCTGTCCGGGGCCGCGGCTGCCGCGTACTATCGCTCGATCCATGGACCACGCGACGGAAGCGAGCGGTGAGCTGGTGCTCGTCGTCGACGACGACGATCGCTCGCGCGAACTCATGCGAATCGTCCTGCGCCACGCGGGGTATCGCGTCCTCGCCGCCCCGGGTGCGTCGGCTGCGATGGCGCTGCTCGCCACCGAGCGACCCGCTGCGGCGCTGGTGGACCTGCTGATGCCCGGCATGGACGGCCTCGAGTTCTGCCGCTGGGTGCGCGCACGCCCGGAACTGGGACAGATGGGCTTCGTCCTGCTGACCGGCATGGACACGGACGAAACCTGCAGGGACGCGCGCGACGCCGGCGCCGACGCGGTCGTCACCAAGCCGTTCGACCGGATTCGTCTGCTCGAACAGCTCACTTCCCTGCTGGCCTCCCGCCGGGTGTCATCCTGACCGTCACGACGTTAAACCGGATGAGGCGGGCCGGAGCGGCGACGCGACCGGATCGGATGCTTCGGCGCGCGACCCCCTTGCGGGGAGCCGCGAACTGCGTGCTGTGCGGACTGTCGTATCCGGCTTGCGCGTTGTAAATTTTCAGCATGGAAGCCGTGGCACCCGCCCGAGTCCTCGTCGTCGACGATGAAGTGCGCGCGCTGCGATTGATGTCGCGCGTCCTGGGCAGCAGCGCCATCGCCTGCAAGACGGCCGAGTCGGCGGCCGAAGCGCTCGACGTCCTCAGGGTCGCGCCGGAAATCGACGTCGTCGTCAGCGACATCTACATGCCGACGACGGACGGGATCGAGTTCCTCGGCACCGTGCGTCGCGATTTCGCAGACCGGCCGTGGCTGCAGCTGCTGCTGGTGACCGGCCAGGCCTCGCTCGAGACCGCCGTGGCGGCCATGCGGCTCGAGGCCAGCGACTACCTGTTCAAGCCGATCGAGCCGAAGACGCTGCGCGAGGCGGTCCAGCACGCCCTGACGCGCGCCGAGAGCATCCGCAAGGTGCGCGCCACGACGGGTGATTCGCCCGGTGCGCGCGAACTGCAGCAGATCGCGGACACGGCCAAGGCGCTCGCCGAGGACATGCGGCGCACCATCGAACACGGCGCGGGCCAGCAGGGCGGCGGCAACGCCGGGCAGGGCAGCCCGGCCCGGCCCGAGGATGCCAGCCTGCGCACGCTCAAGCTGCTGCAGAAGCTGCAGGAGGCGCGCTCGAGCATCTTCGGCGAAGCCGTCATGCCGGAGCCTGCCTGGGAAATGCTGGCGGAACTCATGCGAGCGCGGCTGGCCGGGCAGCACCTGTCGGTCACGAGCCTGGCGCTTTCCTCGAAAAGCCCGATGACGACGGCGTTGCGGCGCATCGAGGACCTGATCCAGGGCGGCCTGGCCGCCCGCATGCCGGATCCGGCGGACCGCCGGCGCACCTACGTCGAGCTCACCCCGGAAGGCATGGCGCGCATGCAGCTGTTCCTCGAGGGGTTCGCGCGCACGGCCCTGGTTCCGAACTGAGGACACGCCCGCATGCCGCACGGCATCCCCGACACCCAGGTCCCGGAAGTGCGCAAGCTGCTGCACGACGTCAACGACGAATTGTCCATTGCGGTGCTGCAGCTCGAAATGATGCTCGAATCGGGGTCGGTCGAGGCGCAGTCCCGCGAATCGCTCGAGGAATCGCTCGACGCCTGCCGCAAGGCGGCCGAGAGCCTGAAACAGGTGTGGATCATCCTAGGGCCGCGGCAGGCATCATGAGGGCCGTTACCTGCGCTGCGGTGTCGTGCGTCGCGGTGCTCATCGCCTGCGGGACGCAGGCTCAGGGCACGGCCCCTGCCACTGGCGCGGTGCCGGCTGCCGGACCGGCCCGCACGATGAGCGAGGTGCTCGCCGCGACGACCGCTGCCGACTGGCGCCCGCTCGATCCCGAAAACACGCTCTATGTGCAGTTGCCGGCTGGCCGCGTGGTGATCGAGCTGGCGCCGGCATTCGCGCCGAGACACGCCGCGAACCTGCGTACGCTCGTCCGGCAGAAGTATTTCGACGGCCTCGCGATCGTCCGCTCACAGGACAACTTCGTCGTGCAGTGGGGCGATCCCGAGGGCAACCGTTCCCTCGGCGAAGCGCAGGCCAGGGTGCCGCCCGAATTCACGGTCAAGGCGGGCCCGGGGCTGCCGTTCGAGCCCATTCCGGACCGCGACGGCTACGCCCCCGAGGTCGGCTTCAGCCAGGGCTTCCCGGCGGCCCGCGATCCGGCCCGCGGCGAAGCGTGGCTCGCGCATTGCTATGGTATGGTCGGCGCCGGGCGCGGCAACGAGCCCGACAGCGGCAGCGGCGCCGAACTTTACGTCGTCACCGGCCACGCGCCGCGGCAGCTCGACCGCAACATCGCGCTCGTCGGGCGCGTCGTGCAGGGCATGGAACTGCTCTCGACGCTGCCGCGTGGATCCGGGCCTCTCGGGTTCTACGAGAGGCCGGAACGACACGTGTCGATCGCGAGCATCAGACTCGCGGCCGACGTGCCGGCGCCCGGGCGCGTGGCGCTCGAGGTCATGCGCACCGACACTGCGAGTTTCCGCGCCCTCGTCGAGGCGAGGCGCAACCGCCGGGACGACTGGTATCTCGTGCCGGCGGGCTACATCGATGTCTGTAACGTACCGATCGTCGCGCGCACGCCGCCTTGACCGAGGCAGCACCGCGCGAAGCAGAATCCGGAACGGGGGATTGAATCATGGATCGCATCTGGCTCAAGCACTATCCACCGGGCGTCCCGCACGACGTGGACGTCTCGCAATACTCTTCGCTCGTAGAGCTGCTCGAGGAGGGCTTCCGCAGGCACGCGGCGCGCAATGCGTACGCGTACATGGACAAGTTCTTCACGTTCGCCGACGTCGACCGCTATTCCGCGGCCTTCGGCGCGTGGCTGCAGTCGCAGGGCCTGGCGCGTGGCGCGCGCGTCGCGATCATGATGCCGAACGTCGTGCAATACCCGATCGCGCTGGCCGGCGTGTTGCGCGCCGGCTACGTCGTGGTCAACGTGAACCCGCTCTACACGCCGCGCGAACTGGAGCACCAGCTCAAGGATTCGGGCGCCGAGGCGATCGTCATCCTCGAGAATTTCGCCGCCACGCTGCAGCAGGTCATCGCGAAGACGGCGGTGAAGCACGTCGTCGTCGCCTCGCTCGGCGAGATGCTCGGCTTCCCGAAGGGCGCCATCGTCAACTTCGCCGTGCGCAGGCTGCGCAAGATGGTGCCGCAGTTCTCTCTGCCGGGACACGTTCGCTTCACCGAAGCGCTCGACAGCGGCGCGCGACGCAAGCTCGAGCCGGTCAGCGTCGGGCCGCAGGACACGGCGTTCCTGCAGTACACCGGCGGCACGACCGGCGTGTCCAAGGGCGCCGCGCTGACGCACCGCAACCTGGTCGCCAACGTGCTGCAGATGGAAGCGTGGATCGTGCCGGCGCTCAAGGACACCTCTCGCGGCCCGGTGCCGGAGCAGTTCGTGTACATCTGCGCGCTGCCGCTCTACCACGTGTTCGCGCTGGTCGTGAACTGCCTGTTCGGCATGCGCATCGGCACCCTCAACGTGCTGATCACCAACCCGCGCGACATCCCTGGCTTCGTCAAGGAGCTGGCGAAGTACAAGTTCAACGTGATCCCGGGCGTCAACACCCTCTATAACGCGCTCTGCGAGAACGAGGAGTTCCGCAAGCTCGACTTCTCGAGCCTGCGGGTCGCGAACGGCGGCGGCATGGCCGTGCAGAAGGCCGTCTCGGACAAGTGGAAGGCGATCACCGGGCTGCCGATCATCGAAGGCTACGGCTTGTCCGAGACGTCGCCGGTCGCGACCTGCAACCCGATCGACAACGCCGAGTACAACGGCACGATCGGCGTACCGTTCCCGAACACGGAGATCGTGATGCTCGACGACGCCGGGCTGCCGGTGCCGCTCGGCCAGCCGGGCGAGATCGCGATCCGGGGGCCGCAGGTCATGGCGGGCTACTGGAACCGGCCGGACGAGACCGAGAAGGTCATGACACCCGACGGCTTCTTCAAATCGGGCGACATCGGCATCATGGACGAGCGCGGCTACATCCGGATCGTCGACCGCAAGAAGGACATGATCCTGGTCTCGGGCTTCAACGTGTACCCGAACGAGATCGAATCGGTGATCGCGACGCACCCCGGCGTCGTCGAGTGCGCCGCGATCGGCGTGCCGGACGAGAAGTCGGGCGAGGCCGTGAAGGTCTTCGTCGTGCGCAAGGACCCGGCGCTGACGGCGGAGCAGCTCCTGGAGTTCTGCAAGCAGAACCTCACGGGCTACAAGAAGCCGAAGTACGTCGAGTTCCGCGACGAGCTGCCGAAGACCAACGTCGGCAAGATCCTGCGGCGCGAACTGCGCGATGCGCCGATGGCGGCGAAGGCGGCGCAGACGGCCTGAGGAAAGTGTCTAGTGGATAGTGTCTAGTGTCTAGGCCGAGGGGCCGGCGTGACGCCGGCCTCTTGGGCTCGACTAACCGCTAGACACTGGACACTAGACACGGCTTTCGCGGCTACTGGCCGCGAAAGCTCGGCTGCCGCCTTTCCAGGAACGCCTGCATGGCCTCGCCGAGGTCCTCGGAGTGCAGGAACGCGGCATTCCAGAGCGCGACGTAATCCAGGTTCGCATCCACCTCGCGCCGCGACGCGAAGCCCAGCACCTGCTTGGCGCCCTGCACGGCAAGCGGGGAATTGGCGGCAATCGCACGGGCCATGTCCAGGGCCCGGGCAAGCATGCTTTCACGGTCGGGCAGCACGGCGTTGAGCAGCTGCACGTCGAGCGCGCGCTGCGCGTCGTAGTCCGCGCCGGTGAAGATCCACTCGCGCGCGTGGCCGTCGCCGATCACGCGCGGCAGGCGCTGCAACGAACCGATGTCCGCCACCATGGCAATGCGCGTCTCGCGCACCGAGAACACCGCATCCGCCGACGCGAGGCGGATGTCGCACGCCGTGATCAGGTCGACACCGGCGCCGAGGCACGCGCCGTGGACGGCCGCGATCACCGGCTTGTTCGTCTCCGCAAAACAGGAGGCCGTGCGCTGGTAGGCGCGGATGTCGTCGTAGAGCTGCCGGCGCTTCGCAACCGGGGAGCCTTCGATGCCGGACAGCGAGCCGGCGCTGGCGAGGCCCGGCGCGTGGTCGACCAGATCGATGCCGGCGCAGAACGCCTTGCCCTTGCCCGTGAGGATGATCGCGCGCACGTCGGGGTCGCGGTCGAGCGCGGCGACGGCCTCGGGAATCGAATGCCACAGGGCGCGGTGGAGCGCGTTGAGCTTTTCGGCGCGGTCGAGGCACAGCGTGGCGACGCCGTCGTCGCGCTCGATCGCGAGGTGGGCGAACGGTTCGGACATGAGTGTTCCCTTTCTAACGGGCGGGCACGCGCCCGGTGCGACGTGCGACGCTCACGACGCCGCGCACGAGCCGGTCGGCCGTGCCCGGCGTCAGCGAGGCGATCTTCTCGATCAGTGCACCGCCCGGCGGCACGGCCACTTCGGCCAGCTTCAGCCGCACGGCCGCGAAGATGGCCCAGACCACCCACGCGGGCGGCATGTTCAGCTTCTTCGGCCAGAAGCCGGACGTGACGGGGTCGGACGCCGCGGCGGCGGCCATCGGCGTGTCGATCACGCCGGGCAGCACGAGCGAGACGGCGATCTTTTCGCCGCCGAGCTCCGTGCGCAGCGCCTCCGTCATGCCGACCAGCGCGAATTTCGTCGCCGAATAGCCGCCGAGCGGCGAATAGCCGCGGCGACCCGCGAGGCTCGCGACGTTGACGATGTGGCCGCCGTCGGCCTGGCGGCGCATCTGGCGCACTGCGGCCTGCATGACGTGCAGCGCGCCGAACAGGTTGACGTCGAGCATGCGCTGCAGGTCGGCGGGGTCCATGCGCACGACGGGGGACGGGATCAGTACGCCCGCATTGTTGACGACGATGTCGACGTGACCGAAACGCGCGACGGCCTTGCGAAAGCAGGCGTCCACCGAGGTCGCGTCGGTGACGTCGGTGGCGACGCAGAGCGTCTTCACGCCGTGCGCTTTCGCGAGCTTCGCGACCTTCGCGAGTTCGCCGGCGCGTCGCGCCACCAGCACCACGTCGGCGCCGGCACGCGCGAAGCCGAGTGCGGTCTCGCGGCCGATGCCGCTGGAAGCGCCCGTGACGAGCGCCGTCCTGCCGTCGAAGCGGATCGAGGGAAGTTTCATGCTGCAAGCCTAGCGCGACTGCCGCCCGATCAGGCGGCAACCGCCGCCGGGACGATCTCGGCGCGCAGTCGAACCAGCAGTTCGGCCTCCCGTTTACGCGCCGCCTCGAGCTGCCGCAGCTTCACGTGGCCGAAGCCGCGCACCTGGTCGGGCAACGCCGCCAGCTCGACCGCGACGGCATGGTTGTCCGGCCCGAGACGCGCCAGGATCTCGTCGACCAGCCGCTCGTAGTCGGCGATCAACCGACGCTCGAGCTTGCGGTCCGGCAGCCAGCCGAACGGATCGAACGCCGTGCCGCGCAGGCGCTTCAGCCGCGCGAGCACGCGGAACAGGTGCAGCACCCACGGTCCGAATTCGCGCTTGCGCACATGGCCGGTCCGCGGGTCGGGTCGCGACAGCAGGGGCGGTGCGAGGTGGAAGCGTGGCTGCCAGTCGCCTTCGAACGTGCGCTCGAGCTGCTCGCGGAACGCAGGCGAGCTGTGCAGCCGCCCCACCTCGTATTCGTCCTTGTATGCGAGCAGCTTGAAGTAGTTTCTCGCGACGGCGTCGGCAAGCCCGTCGAGCCCCCGTGCCTGTTCACGCTCGGCGTCGCGCACGCGCTGGACCAGGCGGTAGTAGCGGCTCGCGTAGGCCCTGTCCTGGTACTCGGTCAGGAACTCCACGCGGCGCTGCGTGATGGCCTCCAGCGTCTGCGCCGCCGGGACGCGTGGCGTGAGCGCCGGCGCAGTCGACTCGTGCAGCGCCTCGAGCGCCGCCCAGTCGTGCGCCGCCAGTCGCCCGAGCGCGAGTGCGCGCTTGTTGAATTCGACCGCCTGTCCGTTGAGCTCGATCGCGCGTTCGATCGCCGCGAGCGACAGCGGCAGGCCGCCGGCCTGCAACGCATACCCGACCAGCAGGAAATTGGCGCCGAGCGTGTTGCCGAGCAGGTCGCGCGCGAGGCTCGTGGCGTCGAGCGCGTGCAGGTGTTCGGGCGCGACGCCGGCACGGATCGGCCGCAACTCCGCCTCGCGGTCGAGTGCGAGGGACGGGTCGAGCTGGAACTGCGCCGTCGGCTGCAGCCAGGAATTGACCACCGCCCGGCTGCGCCCGGGGTCGAGCGTGAAGATGGAGTCCTTCTCTGCCGCCGTGACGAGGTCGCAGCCGAGCAGCAGGTCGGCCTCGGCGAGGCCGACGCGCGCTCCGATCAGGCCCTCACCCGCGCCGCCGCTGCCCTCACCCGCGCTAACGCTGCC
>DASSJN010000214.1:0-14677 GCA_035691185.1 Steroidobacteraceae bacterium | reverse complement strand
AAACCAATCCGCCTACGGCATTTCCGACGTGCTCGCCTCACAGATCCTCGAGGGCAAGGTGGCTGCGCCGCCCGAAGCCCAGGCGTTCACGGCTGCGCTGGCGCGGGCCACGGCAGCGACTGCTTCCGGCACGACCGAGGCGGCCTCACCGACGGCGCCGGCTCCCGCGCCGGCCCCTGCGCCTGCGAGCGAGCCAGCCACGACCTACCCGATGGAAGACCCGAATCCGGGCACACCGCCGCCGGGTGGCTGAGGCAATCCAGATTGACCTGCATCAAGGCATGACCTGGGGCGCAGGCGTAGGGTCGGCTCCAGCCACTCATGCCGCGCACAGCGGCCAGGAGGCTCTGGATGCCGGGTCGCCGCACTGCACTGCTGGCCGTGACTGGGCTGTTCGGCGCGGCCATGCTGCTCGCGCTGTTCACGCACAGCACCGGTGTCGTGCGCAACGACCCCGCGCGCAACATCTTGAGTCCCGATGAACTGACGCTGCCGCTGCAGGTGCAGGTCGCTTACAACGACCGGCAGGCCTTCTTCCGCTACCGCTGGCCCGCGAGGCAGCCCCACGTCGTCACCGACGTGCTGCGCTACACGGGCGGCAAGTGGCAGCGGCAACTGCAGTCGCCCATCGGGTCCGACCCCAGCGGCCTCGCCGAGGACCGCCTGACCATGATGGTCGACGACGGCAGCGTGCCCGAGTTCCAGCGGTACGGCGGCTACATCACGGTCGGCGCGAACATGCGCGACTTCACGGGTTCGGGCGCCGACGCCGCGCATCGCCGCAAGTACCTCCCCGCCACGCGCCGCGACCCGAACGACTGGTACTCCATCGTCGACGACTCGACGCTCGAGGCGCAGCGCCGGGCCGGCTACTTCCTCGACCTGTGGCACTGGCGCGCCCACCTCTCCAACCCGCTCGGGCGTGCCGATGACCAGAACATCGCCTGGTTCCGGCTCTACGACTCCGGCGACACGCTGTATTTCAGCAACTGGGACGTCGAAAAGGGGCAGCCGCGCTGGATGTTCGACCCGAACGCCGTGTCCCGCGCGATGCGCTGGGAGAGCCTGGCCAGCGTGCCGACGCAGGACAGCAGTCCGTACTTTCTCGCCGAAACGGCGGCAGTGCCGTTCGACGCGAACCGCGGCTGGCGTGAAGGCGACGTGCTGCCCGGACAGGTGCTGCGTGAATCGGACGAATCCAGGGCCGAGATACGCGTGCAGGGCCAGGGCCGCTGGGCCGACGGCGAGTGGGACGTCACGCTCGTCCGCGCACTCGACACCGGGCACCCGCTCGAGGACAAGATCCTTCGCGACCAGGCCGTTTACAGCGTCGCATTTTCCGTGCATCGCGACGCGCGTGCCAGTCGCTGGCACTACGTGTCGCTGCCATTGCAGATCGGCCTCGGGCGCACGGCGGACGTCGTCGCCACACGCTTCGCCGGCGACGTGCCGGACTGGAGCCAGGTCGAGCCCCGCGAAGTCACGCTGTTCTACCCCGGCCAGGTCAACTGGCCGCACCTGACCAGCCCGCTGCACGCGGGCTCGCGCTACATCGCGAAAGGCGTCCCGGTGAAATACCGGCACAAGGAAACCCAGCTCGCGCAGTACGGCGTCGAGATGGAGTTCGACCGCGAGATCCGTCTGCAGTGGTGGCTCACGCTGGTCGCGGGCGTGCTGCTGATCATGAGCTTCGTGTTTTCCGTCGGGCTCCTGTTCCGACGGGGGGAGGATTGAGCGCCATGGGTCCCTACCACGCCATCATGGTTCACTTCCCGGTGGCGTTCTGGATCGTCGCCTCGGGCATCGTCATCTACCGCGCCTGCTCCGACGCCACGCTGGCGCGGGCGCTGGACCGCGTACTGCCGGTGCTGCTTGTCATCGGCGTGATGACGGGCGTGGTCTCCTACGTGCTGGGGCAATTCGTCTGGTCGCCCGCGGCAGTGCAGAAGACGCCGTTGGGACGCAACCACATGATCGGCGCCACCTGGACGTTGTCCTGCTGGGCGGCGGTGCTGTACCTGCGCTGGCGGGCCGGCGAATCCGTCTGGAGCACTCCATTGCGCCGGGTCGTCATGGCGACGCTCGGCAGCGTCGGCGGCGTGCTGCTCGCCGTCACCGGTACGCTCGGCGGCCATCTGCACGGCGCTCCCGCGCAACTGAGCGACCTGCTGCGCCTGGTCGGATTCGACGTTTACACGACGTTCTACGTGCCCACCTGGGCCCTCATCGTCATGGTCGGCGCGACCGTCGCGATGCCGGTCCTCGCCATCGTCGCCACGCGCGCAGCGGTCAAGACGTGGCAACCGCAGGAGATCGCGCCATGAGCCGCCTGCCCTCCTTGATCGGCCTGCTCCTGCTCGCGTTCGGCACCTGCAGCGTCGCACTGGCGGTGCCGCCCGGCCTGAAGGTCGTATTCGACGGCAACGGTGAAGGCGAAGTCACGTTCACGGGCGCGAAGCACACCGGCAAGGGCATGCACTGCTCGAACTGCCACCTCGAGCTGTTCGACGTGAGCCGGAGCACACAGATCACGCGAGCCGACCACAAGCACAGGCACGCCTGCTTCGTCTGTCACGACGGGGAGCGGGCATTCGCCGCGCGCAGCAACTGCGACCGGTGCCACGTCGAACCGGTCGGTCCGGCCGACGCCCCGCTGCAGGCGGCACAGCGGTAACATACGTGCCAGTCACACCGAGGGGCAGACCATGAAGATTCCTGCACTGCTGCTGGGCCTGTTCGCGAGCGGCGCCCTCGCATTCGTCCCGGCCTACGCCGCCGACGTCGCGGCGGGCAAGCTCGTCGCCGAGGAGGTCTGCGTCGACTGTCACGGCGACGACGGCAAGGGCGACGACGAGAGCCCGGACATCACGCTCGCCAGCCTGTCGACGAAGGAGTTCGTCCAGGCCATGCAGGACTACCAGACCGGCAAGCGCACCAAGGCCCCGAAGATGGCGCGGGCCGCGAAGAAACTCAGCGCCGCCCAGGTCGCCGACGTGGCGGCGTATTACGCGACGTTGAAGTGAACGCGGCGCGGCTCCCCGCGCCGCAATCGCGCCCGCTCAACCGGCCTTGGCTTCGAGGCCGACCGGGCAACTGACGCCGGTGCCGCCGAGCCCGCAGTAACCGCCCGGGTTCTTCGCCAGGTATTGCTGGTGATAGTCCTCGGCATAGTAGAACTCGGGCGCGCGAGCGATTTCCGTCGTCAGGTCGGCGAATCCCGCCTGACGGAGCCTGGCGCCGTAGGCGGCCGCGCTCTGCTCTGCGAGTGCGCGCTGTTCCTCGTCGTACCAGTACACGCCCGAGCGATACTGCGTACCGACGTCGTTGCCCTGGCGCATGCCTTGCGTCGGATCGTGCGATTCCCAGAACACCTTGAGCAGTTCGTCGTAGCCGAGGGCATTCGGGTCGTAGGCCACGCGCACGACCTCGTTGTGCCCGGTGAGGCCGGTGCAGACCTCCTCGTACGTCGGATTCGGCGTGATGCCGCCCGCGTAGCCGACCGACGTGGAATACACGCCCGGCAGCGTCCAGAACTTGCGCTCCGCGCCCCAGAAGCAGCCGAGACCGAACAGCGCGAGTTTCGTGCCCGCCGGGAACGGCGGCTCGAGCCGATGGCCGTTGACGAAGTGCGTCGCGGGCACCGCCATGCGCTGCGTGCGACCGGGCAGTGCTTCCTCGGCGGTGGGTAATTCCAAGCGCTTCTTGCGAAAGAGCATATCCCCTATCCCCTCATCCGTACGGCTTCCGCGAGCCCCGACCAGAAGCGGGGATCGTCGAAGACCATCGTCAGTCCGTTGATGAAGAACTGCACGCCGATGCAGATCATGAGAAACCCCGTGAGCCGGGTCAGCGCGATCATGCCCGTCGCGCCGAGCAGGCGGTTGACGCGCTCCGCGCCGCGCAGCACGAACCATGCGAGCAGCGCCGTCAGGAAAATGGCGGTGAACACGGCGAGGAAGTCCACCATGCTCAGCCACCCGGTGCGCGCCGCCGCCTGCGAAGACAGACTCATGACCACGGCGAAGGTTCCCGGCCCGCTGAGACCCGGCATCGCGAGCGGCGTGAACGCGATGTCGTATTTCTCGCCGGCGGCCTTGGTCATGGCTTCCTTGTCCGAGATCGGATTCGGGAACAGCATCTGGAACCCGAGGAAGCCGACGATCAGCCCGCCCGCGATGCGCATGCCGGGCAGCGAGATACCGAAGAAGTTCATGATCAGGCCGCCCGCCACGAGGAAGCCCGACATCAGGAAGAAGACGTAGATGCACGCGCGGCGGATCTGCCGCAGCCGCTCCTGCTCCGGCAGGTGGCCCGAGGCAGACATCACGAGCGGCACGGCGCCGAACGGATTGACGATGGGCAGGATCGCGAGCAGGGCGCCCGCAAGGTAACCGACGTACGCGCCGAGCCAGTTCATCCCGCGCATTCTACCGGCCGCTGGCTAGAATGCCTGCATGCCCCTCGAGACGCGCACGCTGCTCAAGCGCGACCTGCTCGGCTCCGTCGCCCGCCTCGAGCGTCCCGGAGCCGACGCGCGTCCGGGACGGATCGTCGAGCGCGACACGGGCGCTGCCCGCTGGTGGCTGCGCCGGCTGGCGCGCCGCCTTGCTGCGCGCGAAGCCCGTGTGCTCGAGGCGCTCGCCCGGGTGCCACAGGTCCCGCGTCTCGCGGCGTGGGACGGGCGACGTCTGCATCGTTCGTGGATCGAAGGTGCCGCGATGCATCGCGCGCAACCCCCCGATCGGTTCTATTTTCGCGAGGCGCTGCGCCTGTTGCGGCGCATGCACGCCGCGGGCGTCGTGCACAATGGCCTCGCTCAGGCGCCGAACTGGCTCGTCACCGTGGATGGGCGTCCTGCGCTGATCGACTTCCAGTTCGCGCTGCGGCCCCGGTATCGCGGCCGCCGGTTCCGTACGCTCGCGTACGAAGACCTGCGCGACCTGCTCGCGCACAAGCACGCCTGCTGCGCCGAGTCCCTGACCGCGCGACAACGGAAGATCCTGGCGCGACGCTCATGGTGCGCGAAACCGTGGCTGAGGACGGCCTGGCCCTTCGACCTGTCGCTCGCGCGCCTCGCGCTCGGCCGTCAGGGATCGATCTTCTCGAACTCGAGCGTCGGGGCGTCGCCCGGCCGGAAATAAAGGTACCGCCCGCTCATCTGCTCAAGCGCAGCGTCACGCTCCGCGCGCGTGGGAAACCAATGCTCTTTCTCCCAGTCGTCGCCGACGAGGTGGCGGAAGGGGTCGTTCCTGCGCGGCCGCAGGCGCAGTCCATACGGACGGGTTTCGGGCAATGGCTGCCGCAGGTTGTGATCGTGCGAAATGGACAAGTCGCGCTCCGGGGGACCGCGACATTCTAGAAGGTCTTGCCCACGTACAGGTAAAAGGCCGTCTCGCCCCCGCTCGCGAGGCCGGCCGCGAGATACACCGGGCCGAACGGGCTCTCCGCGCCCAGGAACAGGCTGCCGCCGGTCTGCAGGTCGCTCCAGTCGACGTCGTCGCGCGTCTGCCAGACGTTGCCCGCCTCCACCGAAAAGCCGAGGTAGGCGGGAAACTCGAAGAAGCCCGTGCCGCCGCGGCTGATGCGCCGGTAGACGATGCCGCGCGCGATGCCGTATTGCGTGCCCGACATCGCATCCGGCGCAAGCCCGGAGATGTCGAACAGGCCGCCGAGCGTGAACAGTTCCTGCGGTGAGACGACCTCGTCGTCGAGCGCCGAGCCCGCGTCCATCGACCACACCACGCTGTAGCGGTCGCGGCTGCGGGCCATCTGCCAGGAGGCGTGAACGACGTCGGCGTCGCGCGTCGCGCCGAGCGATTCACGGTCGGCGAGCCACGACGCACGAAACGCCTGTCCCTCCCGCGGGAACACGGCGCTGTCGAGGCGGTCGTAGCCGAACTCGACGAACGCTCCGCCCAGGTCGTAGTCGCCGGCCGGCAGCGACGGATCGCCGACGAGGATGCGGGCACTGCCGTCGCCGTAGCGTAACCCGGTTCGCACTTCGCCCCACACGGACAGCTCGGCGCCGACAGCGAGCGAGACCTCCGTGTCGCGCACCCGATAGCGCGCGATGCGCTCGCCCTTCTCGTCCATGAGCGGCCGCGACTGCGTCTCGTACCGCAGTGCCGGGGCGACGAACACCGGCGTGCGGAGCGAGAGCGGCTGGTAGAACTCGGTGCGGAACAGCGGCTCCTCGCCGATCTGCCCGTCGAACGTCCACTCGGCGTCGAGCCAGTTGAGGCCCGTGATCCAGAGCCGCGCGGCCGCGTTCGCCGTCGCTCCGCCTTCGTAATCGTTCTCCACGCCGACGCCGAGGCGGAGGAAGCTCGGCCCCCAGGACTTGCGACGCAGGTCGATCTCGAGGCCGCGCTCGCGTTCATTGCCCACGACGCGATAGTCGACCGATTCGAACTGGTCGAGCCGGTACTGCGTCGCGAGGCGGCGCTGCAACTCCGGGGAATCGAGTTTCCGGCCGACGAGGTCGCCGAACACGGCCTCGATCCGGCGCGATTCGACCTGCGAGCGCTCGCTCGGCTGCACGTAGGCGATGCGCACGGAGGGTTCGGCCGCACGCACGCGTGAAGCCGCGTAGCGCTCGTACTCGTGCTGCGGCAGCGCCAGAGCCGCGAGTTCGGCGCGCTCGACGAGCGCGGCGTCGCGACCGAGGTCCATGACCTGGATCGTGCGGGCGAAATCGAGCGTCGTCATCGCGCCGAGGTCGGGCTCGATCAGCACGTCGCCCGGCTGGAGGTGCTTCTTCGACTCGAGGGTGCCACGGCGCACCATGATGCCGATCATCTGGTTGGTGATGTCGAACGCCGAGCCGAAGTCGTCGCGCTTCGCGAGCGGGAAGCTCACGTCGACGACGATGAGCCGGTCGACGCCCATGGTCTGCGCGAGCTCGACGGGCAGGTTGTCGACGAGCCCCCCGTCGACGAGCAGCCGGCCGTCGACCTCGACCGGCGTGAGCACGCCGGGCGCCGACATGCTCGCGCGGAGCACCGTGACGAGGTCGCCCTGCCCGAGCACGATCGGCTCACCCGTCTCGAGGTCCGTCGCGAGTGCGCGGAACGGTGTCGGCAGACGGTCGAAATCCTGCACGTCCGCGACGCGCGCCGTGGCCTTGCGCAGCGCCTGGTTGATCTTCTGGCCCTGGACGAGCCCGAGCGGCAACACGACGCCCTCCCCCACATCGACGCCGAGCGCACCCCTCGCGAGGATGTTGCGGTCGTCCTGCTTGCGGCGATATGCGAGGTCCCGCCGCGGGGCGCGGTCGCGGATCATTTCCTGCCAGTCGAGTTCGCGGAAGACGCGCTCGATCTCCTCGCCGCTCAAGCCGGCGGCGTAGAGCCCGCCCACCACGGCACCCATGCTGGTGCCGGCCACGGCGTCGATCGGGACGTGCAGCTGCTCGAGCGCGCGGATCACGCCGACGTGCGCAGCGCCACGCGCGCCGCCGCCACTCAATACGAGCCCGATGCGGGGGCGCCCGGCGGGCTCGACCGCCGGCGCACCCGTCGCAACGGCCGGGTCGTGCACGGGTTCGCCCGCGCCTGCGAGGCTTGCGACCGACGACAGGGCGGCGACGCAGACCAGCGGACGCAGGACGTGGCCGGCGCGCGCGAAAAACGAGCGGTGTGTCATCGGTGTCGAGGGCCCGGGCGTGCAGTGGGCGCGATGGTAGCAAACGGGACCTGCGCGCCTACTCGCCCGGCCGTCCCTTCGTCGATAATTCGGGCCCCACCCGAGTGTTCGTCGATGCCCTGCACCCGCGCCTCGCCTGCCTCCCGCCGCCTGCGACCGGCCGCGCTGTTCGCATTGCTGCCGGTCGGCGCGCTCGCCGCGCCGGTCGTGCAGCTCGAGGAGGTCGTGGTGACGGCACGGCGACAGGCGGTGCCGACGCTCGCCACGCCGCTCAGCATCGGCCGGGTCGGCGAGGCCGGCATCGACCTGGTCGGCGCCACGCACAGTTCGGAGGTGCTGAACCGGGTGCCGGGCGCGATGGTGCAGCGTGGCAGCGGCCAGGAAAGCCTGACGGCGATCCGCTCGCCCGTGCTCACGGGCGCCGGCTCGTGCGGCGCGTTCCTGCTGCTCGAGAACGGCGTGCCCGTACGACCCGTCGGGTTCTGCAACGTCAACGGCATGCTCGAGATCAACACCGAGCAGGCCGACGCGATCGAAGTCCTGCGCGGCACCGGCAGCGCGCTCTATGGCTCGAACGCCGTGCACGGCACCGTGAACGTGCTGCAGGCCGAGCCGGGGGAGATGCCGGGGGTCTCGCTCGATCTCGGCACGGGGGAGGATGGATACGGGCGGGTCGCGGTCGTCGCGGCGCGCGCGAGTGAGGGCCCCGACGTCGGCCTGAAAGCCTTCTACGCACACGATGGCGGTTGGCGCGACGCCTCGGGCTACGACGAGGCGAAACTGAACGCGACGCTCGTCGTCGGCGACGAGCCCGCCACCGCGAGCCGCTTCGACCTCGCCGCGACTGACCTGGACCAGGAAACCGCCGGGTTCATCCTCGGCAGGAACGCCTACCGCGACGACGACCTGATCACGACGAACCCGAACCCCGAGGCCTACCGCGACGCCCACGCGCTGCGCCTGACGGGGCTGCTGCAACCGCCGGTGCCGCTGCCGGGTCGCCTCGAACTGCGCCCCTACGCCCGCACTTCGCGCATGGACTTCCTGCAGCATTTCCTGATCGGCCAGCCCGTCGAACGCAACGGCCAGGAGAGCTTCGGGCTCATGAGCACGCTCACGTGGGACCTGCCCGAGCGTGTCTCGCTGGTCACGGGCATCGACCTCGAGTGGGCCGACTCGTTCCTGCTCGAAGTGCAGGACGGCCCGGCGACGGACGGCTCGCCTGCTGCCAACGCGATCCGGCCGGCGGGCAAGCATTACGACTACACGGTCACCTCGAACGTGGCCGCCGCCTACGGCCAGGTCGAGTACGCGCTCACCCGGACGCTGCACGTGGGGGCGGGCTTGCGGCTCGAGTACGTCGCATACGACTACGACAACCGCATGATCGCGGGCAACACGGATGCCGACGGTGTGCCCTGCACCCCCACGGGCTGTCTGTACAGTCGTCCGGCGGACCGCGAGGATTCGTTTGCAAACGCCGCACCGAAACTGACCCTGCGCTGGGCCGCGCGCGACGGACTGATGCTCTACGCCAATGCCTCACGCGGCTTCCGGCCGCCCGAAATGACGGAAATGTATCGCCTCCAGCGTACGCAGGCGGCGGCCGACCTCGACTCGGAGCGGATCGACGCACTCGAACTCGGGCTCAAGGCCGCGCTCGGCCAGTGGAACGTCGAATTGGCGGCCTTCGACATGCGCAAGGAGGACGTGATCCTGCGCGACTCCAACGGCTTCTACGTGAGCGAGGGGCGCACCTCGCACGAGGGGGTCGAATACCGGGTGTTCTGGCAACCGCTGGCCTGGCTCGCGGCCACGCTCGGCGGCACGTACGCGCGGCATCGCTACGAGTTCTCGAAAAGCATCGAGGGCGGCGAGACCATCACCCGCGGCAACGACGTCGACACCGCGCCACGCGAGGTGTTGCGTGGCGCACTGGAGTTTCGCCCGCTCGAGACGCTCGCGGCCGAGGCGGAGTGGCTCGTCGTCGGGGACTACTACGTCGACGCGAGCAACCAGCACCGGTACAGCGGCCACGAGGTGCTGAACCTGCGCGCGGCCTGGGACTTCGCGCCGCGCTGGACCGCGACGTTGCGCCTGAATAATGCGCTCGACCGCCGTTATGCCGACCGCGCCGACTACGCCTTCGGCGACTACCGGTACTTCCCCGGCCGTCCGCGCGCCGTGTTCGCCGAAGTGGGGTGGAAGTCGGAATAGTGTCTAGTGTTCATTGGCCAGTGTTCAGTCGGAATTGACCTGTCCCCCGCCGCGGGAGAGGTCGCGCGCAGCGCGGGTGAGCGCTTCCGACTAACCGCTGGACACTGAACACTGGACACTCCCTCAGGCTGCCTCCCGCAGCCGCCGCCACACGACCGGCGCACTGCCGAACCAGTGCAAACGTTCTGCGAGCGCCGCCACTTCGCCGACGATGACGAGCGCGGGTGACTGCACCTGCGCATCGCGCCCCGCGTCCTCGAGTTCCTCGAGCGTCGCCAGCAGCACGCGCTGTTCGGGTCGCGAGCCGTTCTCGACGATCGCGACGGGCGTCTGTGGCGACCGGCCGTGCGCCACGAGCCGGTCGCGGATGCGGCCCAGCCCGGCCACACCCATGTACAGCGCAACCGTGTGTCGCTCCTGCGCGAGCGCTGCCCAGTCGAGCGTGTCGAGCGAATCGCCGCAGTGGGCCGTCACGAACCGCACCGACTGTGCGTGCTCGCGATGCGTGAGCGGAATCCCTGCGTAGGCCCCGCAGGCCACCGCTGCGGTGATGCCGGGCACGACCTCGAATGGGATGCCGTGGGCCGCGAGGAACTCGAGTTCCTCTCCGCCGCGCCCGAAGATGAACGGGTCGCCGCCCTTCAGCCGCACGACCCGACGGCCCGCGCGCGCATGCTCGAGCAGCAGCTCGTGGATGCGGTCCTGCGGCACGGAGTGGTCCCGGGCCGACTTGCCGACGCTGATCCGTTCGGCGTCGCGGCGCGCGAGGTCGAGCACCTCGTTCGACACCAGGCGGTCGTGCAGGATCACGTCGGCTTCCTGCAGCGCCCGCAGCGCATGCAACGTCAGCAGACCGGCGTCGCCGGGGCCCGCCCCGACCAGCACGACCGAGCCGCGTGGCGGTGCCTGTTCCCGGGCGAGGAGCGCGCGTTCGAGCTCCCGCTCGGCGGCGCGCGGCGCGTGGCTGCGGACGAGGTCCGCGACCCGTCCCCGCACCAGTCGCTCGTAGAACCGCCGGCGCGTCCCGAGGTCCGGCATCCGCGCCTTGATGCGGCCACGCCAGCGCTCGAGCAGGACCGCGAGCTGTCCGAACGAACCGTCGACGACGGCTTCGATCCGCTCGCGCACGAGCCGCGCCAGCACCGGGGCGACACCGCCCGAGGAGACCGCGATGACGAGCGGCGAACGGTCGACGATCGCCGGCACGATGAAGCTCGAGAGCTCGGCGACGTCGACGACGTTGACGAGCACGTTGCGCTCGCGACCGGCCGCCGCGACGCGTGCGTTGACCAACGGGTCGTCGGTCGCCGCGACCGCGAGCACCGCGCCGTCGAAATGCTCGGGAGCGAAGGATTCGTAGCGGAGCGTCAGGGAACCACTGCCCTCACCCGGCCCTACGGCCGACCTCTCCCGCCCAGGCGGGAGAGGTGTAGAACTCGTGGAGCCAAGGCCCTCACCCGGCCCTACGGCCGACCTCTCCCGCCCGGGTGGGAGAGGTGTGGCCATCGCCAACTCCGCGAGCGAGGGACGGAAATCCAAGGCGACGACCGTGACGCGGGCGCCGGCTGCGAGCAGCAACCTCGCCTTGCGCTCGGCCACGGCGCCGCCGCCCACGACCAGGACGCGGCGGTCATGCAGGTCGGCGAACAGCGGGAAGTAACGCAAGCAGTGACCTCCCTCAGCCCTCGAGGCCGTGGATGCCGCACTCGCGCTTGAGGCCGAAGAACCGCGTGGCCTCGGCATCGCCCGCCTCGGCGAGCGTACGTGTCGTGTGCCAGTCGCCGATCGAGACGTAACCCTCGTGCCACAGCGGGTGGTAGGGCAGGTCGTGTGCGCGCAGGTAGTCGAAGACCATGCGGTCGTTCCAGTCGAAGATCGGGTGCATCTTCCAGCGGCCGTCCCGCCATTCCAGCGGGCGGATGCGCCGGCGGCTCCGCGACTGGTCGCGGCGCAGGCCGGCGAACCACGTGTTGACGTGCAGTTCGGTGAGCGCACGCTGCATCGGCTCGGTCTTGCGCAACTCGTTGTAGCGCTCGATACCCTCGACGCCCTGCTCCCAGAGCCGGCCGTGCCTCGCCTCGAGCCAGGCCGGCGACATGCGCGGCTGGTAGATCTTCAGGTTCAGGTCGAGCTTCTCGACGAGGTCGTCGATGAAGCGGTAGGTCTCGGGAAACAGGTAACCCGTGTCGATCAGCACGACCGGGATCGACGGCAGGAAGCGCGACACGAGGTGCAGCGACACGGCCGCCTGTGCGCCGAAGCTCGACGACATCGCGTGCTCGCCGGGCAGGTGTTCCAGCGCCCAGCGGACGCGGTCCTCCGCGCTGCGTCGCTCGAGGTCATGGTTGATTTCGTCGAGCACCGCGGGTTCGTCCATCGCGTACTCGGGATTCCAGGCCAACGCTCTCATGGCTGCCACCCTGCCCATCAAGCCGCCTTGGCGCCGACCAGGCCGGCCCGCCAGGCGTAGTCACCGAAACGTTCGCCGTCGACGCGCTCCGCGGCATAGCGCGCGAACGCCGCATCGAGGGCGGAGACGATGGTCGGTTCGTCCACGTTCTCCAGGTACAAGGCGTTCAGCCGCTGGCCGCGGCCGTCGCCGCCGAGGAACAGGTTGTAGCGGCCGGGCGCCTTGCCGACGAGCGCGACCTCGGCGAGGTATGGGCGCGCGCAGCCGTTCGGGCACCCGGTGATGCGCAGCACCAGCTCATGCCCGGCGAGGCCGTTCGCGGCCAGCCGCTCGTCGACGAGCTGCACCAGCCGCGGCAGGTAGCGCTCGGCTTCGGCCATCGCGAGGCCGCAGGTGGGCAGCGCGACACAGGCGAGCGCATCGCGCGCGACCGGCGTCGCCCGCACGTGGCGGTCGAGTCCATAGCGCACGACCAGTGCATCGATGAAGGCGCGCCCGTTCGCCTCGACGTTCGCGACGATCAGGTTCTGGTTGGGCGTCAGGCGAAAGTCGCCGCGGTGGACCTTCGCGATCTCGCGCAGGCCCGTGAGCTGCTTCACGCCGCCGTTGTCGCCTATGCGCCCCGCCTCGATGCGCAGCGTCAGGTGCCAGCGGCCGTCGTGTCCTTCGATCCAGCCGAAGCGGTCGCCGGTCTGCGTGAACGTGAACGGCCGCGCCGGCTCGAGCGCGAAGCCCTGCCGACGCGTGACCTCGGCGACGAACCAGGCGAGGCCGCGGTCCTCGATCGTGTACTTGAGCCGCGCGCGCTTGCGCACGGCGCGGTTGCCGTGGTCGCGCTGCGTCGTCAGCACCGCCTCGGCGACGGCGAGCACCTGCTCGGGCCGCACGAAGCCCACCACGTCGGCGAGTCGCGGAAACGTTTCAGGGTCACCATGCGACGCGCCCATGCCACCGCCCAGGGTCACGTTGAAGCCGGCGAGCACGCCGTCCTCCACGATCGCGATGAACCCGAGGTCGTGGGCGAACACATCGACGTCGTTGATCGGCGGCACGACCACCGCGACCTTGAACTTGCGCGGCAGGTAGGTTTCGCCGTAGAGCGGCTCCTGCTCGGTCGTGACGAGCTTTTCACCGTCGAGCCAGATCTCGTGGTAGGCGCGGCTCTGCGGCAGCAGGTGCTCCGAGAGTTTGCGCGTCCACTCGTGGATGACTGGATGGGCGCTCGTCTCGACCGGGTTCGCGCTCGCGAGCACGTTGCGGTTGACGTCGCCGCAGGCCGCGATCGTGTCGATCAGCGCGGCATTGAGGGCCTGCATCGTCGCCTTGAGCTCGGTCTTGATCACGCCGTGGAGCTGGAAGGCCTGCCGCGTCGTCAGGCGCAGCGTGCCGTTGCCGTAGCGGCGCGCGATCTCGTCGAGCTGCAGCCACTGCTGCGGGCTGCAGACGCCGCCCGGCAGGCGCGTGCGGATCATGAAGCTATAGGCCGGCTCGAGCTTCTGCCGGCGCCGCTCCTCGCGGACGTCACGGTCGTCCTGCTGGTAGGTGCCGTGGAACTTGATCAGGACGGTGTCGTCCTCGCGGATCGCGCCGGTCAGCGGGTCCTGCAGGCTCTCGACCAGCGTGCCGCGCAGGTGACGACTCTCGCGCTTGATCTTTTCGACGTGGGACAGCTCGGTCATGACGCGTACTCAGTAAACGTCGCGCAGGTAGCGGCGCTCGTCGGCGAGCGCGCGGACGTAGGCCTCGGCGTCGTCCCGGCCGCGGGCGCCGTGTTGCGCCACGATGTCGACCAGCGCCGTGTGGACGTCGGGTGCCATCTGTTCCGCGTCGCCGCAGATGTAGACGAACGCGCCGCCCTCGAGCCAGGCATAGACGTCCTTGCCGGCGGCGCGCAGCCGGTCCTGCACGTACGTGCGCGGCGTGCTGCGATCGCGCGAGAACGCAGCGTCGAGCCGCGTCAGTACGCCCTTGCGCAGTGCTTCCTGCCACTCCACCTGGTACAGGAACTCGCTCTGGAAATGGCGGGCGCCGAAAAAGAGCCAGTTGCGGCCGGTGGCGCCCTGCGCCTCGCGGTGCTGCAGGAAGCCGCGGAACGGGGCGACGCCGGTGCCCGGCCCGATCATGATCACGTCGCGCGCGGTGTCGGCGGGCAGCCGGAAGCGCTCGTTGTGCTCGATGAAGACCCGCACGCGCGCTGCCTCACCGGTGAGTCCCGCCAGGTACGCAGAGGCGGCCCCGAGCCGACGCTGCCCGCCGAACGCGTAGTCCACGACGGAAACCGTGAGGTGTGCCTCGTCGCCGACGGCCTCCGGGCTGGACGCGATCGAATAGAGCCGCGGCGCCAGCGGCCGCAGCGCCTGCACGAAAGACTTCGCGTCCCAGTCTCCGCGATGCCGCTGCAGCACG
>DASSJN010000213.1:0-11293 GCA_035691185.1 Steroidobacteraceae bacterium | reverse complement strand
CTGCTGATCGGCCTGCCCGACCTGCCGTTCCACCTCCGGCTCGATCCCCTGTCGCGCACGTTCCTCGCGCTGCTCGGGGGCGCCTCGGCCGGCGTGTCGATCTTCGCGGCCGGCTACTTCCGCAAGGGTGAGGGCACGGCGCCCGGCGTGCTCGGGCTGCAGTACCACCTGTTCCTCGCCAGCATGGGGTTCGTGCTGCTCGCCGACGACGCGTACGCGTTCATGGTCGCGTGGGAGACGATGGCGCTGTCGTCGTATTTCCTCGTCACGTCGCAGCACGCCCTGCCCGAGATCCGGAGCGCCGGGTTCCTGTACCTGCTGATCGCCCACGTGGGCGCCATTTCGATCCTGCTCAGCTTCGGCATCCTGCAGGGCGGCACGTGGCAATTCACGTTCGACGCGATGCGCGCGGCGGAGCTCTCGCCCGCGTGGGCGGCGGCCGCGTTCGGCCTCGCGCTGTTCGGCTTCGGCGCCAAGGCGGGGTTGCTGCCCACCCACGTCTGGCTGCCCGAGGCACATCCGGCCGCGCCGTCGCCGGTCTCGGCGCTGATGAGCGGCGTGATGCTCAAGACAGCGGTCTACGGCCTGCTGCGCGTCACGTTCGACCTGCTCGGCGATCCCGCCTGGTGGTGGGGACTCGTGCCGGTCGCACTCGGGCTCGCCACGGCGCTCTTCGGCGTGATCTTCGCGGCCGCGCAGACCGACATGAAGCGGCTTCTCGCCTATTCCTCGATCGAGAACATCGGCGTGCTGTTCACGGGCATCGGCCTCGCCGTCGTCTTCCATGGCGTCGGCATGCAGGCGCTCGCCACGCTCGCCCTGGTGGCGGTGCTCTATCACGCCGTGAACCACGCGTTCATGAAGAGCCTGTTGTTCCTCGGCACCGGCGCCGTGCTGCACGCCACCGGCCAGCGCAACCTCGGCCGGCTCGGCGGACTGATCCACCGCATGCCCTGGGTCGCCTGGCTCACGCTGGTTGGCGTGCTCGCGATCTCGGGCCTGCCGCCGTTGAACGGCTTCGTCTCGGAATGGCTGCTGCTGCAGGCATTCCTGTTCTCGCACGAGGTGCCGCACCCGTTCGTGAACATGCTGCTGCCGCTCGGCGCCGCGATCGTCGCGCTGGCGGCCGCGCTCGCCGCGTATGTGATGGTGAAGTTCTTCGGCGTCGTCTTCCTCGGGCAGCCGCGCGAGGCGGGGCTGGCGCACGCGCACGACGCCGGGCGCCTGGAGCGACTGGGCCTGGCATGGCTCGCGCTGGGGTGCGTGCTGCTCGGGCTGTTCCCGACACAGGTGATCGACGCGCTGGGCGCGACGACGTCACAACTGATCGGCAGCGTGCCGCCACAGGGCGCCTCGCCGTGGTGGATGCTGGCGCCGCTGCCCGACCGCGAGGTGTCGTACTCGCCGCTCGTGCTGCTTGCGGTCATCGTCGTGGTGCTCGCCACGACGTCGGTCGTGGTGCGCCGTGTCTACCGGCGCGCCGTGCGCCGTGCGCCGGCCTGGGACTGCGGCTTCGCCCGAATCGATGCCCGCATGCAGGACACCGCGGAGGGCTTCGGCCAACCGATCCGGCACATTTTCCAGGCGTTCTTCACGATGGAGCGCGAGTTGCCGTCGCCGTTCGACAGGGCCCCGCGCTACCGCGTGGTCGTCGGCGACCGGATCTGGCACCTGGTCTACGCGCCGCTCGGCGCGCGCGTGCAGCGGCTGGCCGATTCGCTCGCGTGGCTGCAGCAGGGGCGGATCTCGGCCTACCTGACCTACAGCTTCGTCACGCTCGTGACGCTGCTCGCGGTGGTCCTGTGAGCGGCCTCGCCTGGGTCACTCAGCTGCTCGAGGTGCTGGCCGCCATCGCGCTGGCGCCGCTGTTCCTCGGCTGGGTCAACCAGTGCCGCGCGTGGCTGCAGAACCGCACGGCGCCCAGCCTGCTGCTGCCGTACCGCGGCATTCGCAAGCTGTTCCACAAGGATGCGGTGCTGGCCGACGGCGCGTCGCGGCTCTTCCGAGCGGCACCGTACGTCGTGTTCGGTGCCATGGTCGCGGCGGCAGCCATCATCCCGTCGATGGGCACGGGCCTGCCGTTCACTTCGGCCGCCGACGCGATCGCCCTGGTCGGGCTGCTCGCGACCGCACGCGTGTTCATGTCGCTGGCGGCGATGGACATCGGCACCGCGTTCGGCACGCTCGGTGCGCGCCGCGAAATGATGGTGGGCTTCCTGGCCGAGCCCGCGCTGCTGATGGTCATCTTCGTAGCCTCGCTGATCTCGGCCACGACGGCGCTGCCCCTGATCGCCGAGCGCCTCGCGACCCAGGCGCCCGCCCTGTACCCGAGCCTCGCGTTCACGGCGGTCGCGTTCACGATGGTGCTGCTCGCCGAGAACGCACGTATCCCGGTCGACAACCCCGCCACGCACCTCGAGCTCACGATGATCCACGAGGCGATGCTGCTCGAGTATTCGGCGCGTCACCTGGCGCTGATGGAGTGGGCCGCCGCGCTCAAGCTGTTCAACTATGCCTGCATCGGCTTCGCGCTGTTCGTGCCGTGGGGCGCCTCGACCGGCGAGCCCGAGCCCGGTGCACTGCTGCTGTCGATCCCGGTGCTGATCGGCAAGCTGGCGTTCGCCGGCGTCTGGCTCGCGCTGCTCGAGACGGTCTCGGCGAAACTCCGGGTGTTCCGCGCGCCGGAGTTCCTCGCCACGGCGTTCATGTTCGCGGTGCTCGGCCTGCTGGTGCACCTGCTGCTGGGGGCCTGACCGGTGAGTTTCACGTCCCTCGACCTGCAACTGCTCAACACCTGCGCGGCGCTGCTGCTGCTCGTGTCGTTCGCGATGCTGTCCCAGCGGCGCATCGTCTCGCTGGTGAACCTGCTGGCGATGCAGGGCACGCTGCTGTGCGCGGCCACCCTGCTGCTCGCGTGGCGCACGGGGCAGAACCACCTGTACCTGTCCGCGGCGCTGACGCTGGCGCTCAAGGTCGTGGGCCTGCCGTGGCTGCTGCACCGGCTGATCCGCCGGCTCGAGGTGTACTGGGACACCGAGCCGTTGCTCAACGTGCCGGGCACCATGCTGGCCGGGCTCGTGACGGTCGTGTTCGCGTTCGGCCTGGCGCAGCCGATCGCCGAACTCGCCAGCACCGCGACACGCAATGCGATCGGCATCGCGGTCGCGGTGATCCTGCTCGCGTTCATCACGATGATCACGCGGCGCAAGGCGATGTCGCAGGTGGTCGGCTTCCTGTCGATGGAAAACGGCTTGTTCTTCGGCGCCATGAGCGCCACCTACGGCATGCCGATGGTGGTCGAGCTCGGCGTCGCGCTCGACGTTCTCGTCGCGATGCTGGTGCTCGGCGTCTTCTTCTTCCAGATCCGCGAGCAGTTCGACAGCCTCGACCTCGACCACCTGGAATCGCTCAGGGAGGACCAGTAGTGGAGTTCGCGGTCCTGCTCGCCACGCCGCTCGGCGGGTCGTTGCTGCTCGCATGGTGGGGCCACCGCAGGCACGCCGCCGAGATCAACGTCGCGCTGAGCCTGGTCACGTTCCTCGCGGCGGCCGCACTCACGGCGCGCGTGATCGGTGAAGGCAACCTGCTCGCCGGCCGCGAGCAGTTCTTCATCGACCCGTTCAACGTCTTCCTGGTCGCGTTGACCGCATTCGTGGGCCTCACGACCTCGATCTTCTCGCGCCCCTACATGCGCGTGGAAATCGAGCACGGGCGCCTCAACGCCCGGCGCCTGCGCTTGTACCACAGCATGTACCAGCTGTTCATGGCGATGATGCTGGTGGCGCTCACGTCCAACAACCTGGGGCTGCTCTGGGTCGCGATGGAGGCCGCGACGCTGTCGACCGTGCTGCTCGTGACGCTGTACCGTACGCCGGCGAGCCTCGAGGCCGGCTGGAAGTACTTCATCCTCTGCGGCGTCGGCATCGCGCAGGCGCTCTTCGGCACGATCCTGCTCTACTTCGCCGCCGAGAAGGTCCTCGGGGCGGAAGGCGTGAGCGCCCTGCTCTGGACCGAACTCGCCGCAGTCAAGGGTGAACTGGAGCCGACGGTGCTGTCGCTCGCGTTCGTGTTCCTGCTCGTCGGCTATGGCACGAAGGTCGGGCTGGCGCCGCTGCACAACTGGCTGCCCGACGCGCACGCCGAGGGCCCGACGCCGGTGTCCGCGGTCCTGTCGGGGCTGCTGCTCAACGTCGCGATCTACGCGGTCGTGCGCTGCAAGGTGCTCGTGGAGGGCTCGCTGCAGTCCTCGCTGCCCTCGAACATGCTGATGGGATTCGGCTTGCTGTCGGTGGTGCTGGCGGCCTTCTTCCTCTGGCGGCAACGGGACATCAAGCGCCTGTTCGCGTATTCGTCGATCGAGCACATGGGCATCGTGACGTTCGCGTTCGGCATGGGCGGCCCCGTCGCGAACTTCGCCGCGCTGCTGCACATGACGGTGCACTCGCTCACCAAGTCGGCCATCTTTTTCGCGGTCGGCCACGCGGCGCAGAAGGCGGGCTCGCAGCGCATGGACGACATCCGCGGGCTGCTCGCGATGAACCCGACGATCGGCTGGGGGCTCATGCTCGGCTCGCTCGCGATCCTGGGCGTGCCGCCGTTCGGCGTCTTCGCGAGCGAGTTCCTGATCCTCACCACCGCGATGAAGCAGCAACCCTGGGCCACGCCGATCCTGCTCGTGGCGCTCGGCGTCGCTTTCGCGGCCATCTTCGGTCGCGTGCAGTCGATGGTGTTCGGCGAAGCCACGGGCCGGCGGCTGCCGCACCAGCCGGCATTGCTGCCGGTGTTTGCGCACCTCGCGCTGGTCCTGCTGCTCGGCCTGTACATCCCGCCCTACCTCGCGGAGTGGTACCGGGCCGCGGCGCGCATGATCGGAGGCGGCTGAGATGCCACTGAGCCGCTGGCTGCGTGACGCGAGACGGATGCCGGGTGCGCCTGGCCTGTCGTCGGTGACCGTCGATGCCTCGGACTGGCGCGACGTGGCGCAGGACGTGGCGGCGTCGGGCGGACGACTGCTGGCGTTGTGGGGCACGGGCGCCGGCGCGGGCCCGTACAGCGTACGAATGATCGTGCTCGTGCCGAATGGCGCCGTCGTCGTCGCGGCGCGCGTGGAACGAGCCACGTCCGCCTTCCCGGGGATCGAAGACGTCTTCCCGGCCGCGGGCCGGATGCAGCGGGCGATGCGGGACCTGCTCGGCATCGAGACGACCGATCCGGACGTGCGACCGTGGCTGCGTCACGCGGCCTGGAGTCGCGACGCGTGGCCGCTGGCGATGCGCGACCTGCCCTTGCCGCCACCGCAGTCCGTCGACGATTACCGGTTCGTCCGCGTCGAAGGCGACGGCGTCCACGAGATCGCGGTCGGCCCGGTGCACGCGGGCATCATCGAACCCGGGCATTTCCGCTTCTCCGTGGTCGGCGAGAAAGTCCTGCGCCTCGAAGAGCGCCTCGGCTACGTGCACAAGGGCATCGAGCGGCGCTTCAACGAGCTGCCGATTCGCGACGGCCATCGTCTCGCCGCACGTGTCTCGGGGGACTCCGCGGTCGCATTCTCGTGGGCGTACTGCCAGGCCTTCGAGGGCATGACCGGTACCCGAATCCCGGCCCGCGCCGCGTGGCTGCGCGCGCTCGCGCTCGAACTCGAACGTGTGGCGAACCACCTGGGCGACCTCGGTGCGCTCGGCAACGACGCCGGTTTCGCCTTCGGCCTGTCGCAGTTCCTGCGGCTCAAGGAAGGCCTGCTGCGGGTCACCGAACGCGCGCTCGGCCAGCGTTACCTGAACGACTTCGTCGTTCCCGGCGGCGTGCGTGCCGATCTGCCGCGCGAAGGCGCCGCGGCACTCGAGGAATGCGCGGAGTCCCTCCTGCCGGAGGTTCGTCGCCTGCGCGACATCTACGACGAACATTCGGGCGTCCGGGATCGCTTCGTGGGGGCCGGCACGGTGACGCCCGAGCTGGCGGCACGCCTCGGCCTGCTCGGCCTCGCCGGTCGCGCCAGCGGGCAGGCCTTCGACCTGCGCAGAGACCTGCCCTGCGAGCCCTACGCGACGCTCGGGCCGCGCCAGTGCGGCGGCCCCGACGGCGACGTGCTCGCGCGCGTGGCGGTCCGGTTCGACGAATTGCTGGAAGCCCTCCGGCTCGTGCGCGCGGTCGTGACGCAGCTCCCGGACAATGATTCCATCGCGGCCGTCGTGCCGGACGCGACGGACCGCTCCATCGGTGTCGGCCTGATCGAGGGTTGGCGTGGCCCGGTGGCGGTCGCGCTCGAAGCGGGGCCCGACGGCACGATCGGCCGCTGCCACCCGCACGACCCGTCGTGGAACAACTGGCCGGTGCTCGAGCACGCGATCATCGGCAACATCGTGCCGGACTTTCCGCTGATCAATAAGTCGTTCAACCTTTCCTACAGCGGCCACGACCTCTGACGCGCCCATGCTCAAGACACTGAGACAGATCGCGAGAGTCGGGATCGTCACGGAAGCGCCGCCGGCGCCGGACGAGGAACTGCGCGTTCGCGCAAGCCTCGAGCGGCGCATCCAGCAGATCCTCGGTCGCGCGCTCTGCATCCGGCAGGTCGATGCCGGCTCGTGCAACGGCTGTGAACTCGAGATCCACGCGCTCGGCAATCCGCTCTACAACGTCGAAGCGCTCGGCATCCGCTTCGTCGCCAGCCCGCGCCACGCCGACCTGCTGCTCGTGACCGGCCCGGTGTCGCGGCACATGGAGGTGGCGCTGCGTCGCACCTACGACGCGACGCCCGACCCGAAGCTGGTGGTGGCGGTCGGTGACTGCGGCGCGTGCGGCGGCCTGTTTGGCCAGGGTTACGCCAGCCTCGGTGCGGTCTCGAACGTGATCCCGGTCGACGTCGTCGTGCCTGGCTGCCCGCCGACGCCGACCCGGTTGATGCAGGGCATCCTGACCGCGATCTCCTCGCCGCGAATCGCCGAATCTGCCCGAACGTGAGCGACCGTCCCGTCCCGTCAGGCCGCGAGCGCGCCCTTGGCCTTCGCGGTGTGGGTCGCGATGGCGTCCATCAGCGGCGGCGACAGGCAGTCGTACGGCTCGAGTCCCAACGCCTTCAGCCGGCTGCGCACTTCACCCATGCGGGCCGGCGGAAAGCCGGACTCGATGATCGACGACACGAACGCCGCGAACTCGGGCGCCGCCCAGCCCGGCTCCTTCGACAGTTCGACGTGCACGAAATCGAGCCCGTAGAACGGGTGGGCGCGATTCTCGATGCGGCCGAACATGTGCACGCCGCAATCCTTGCAGGCGTGGCGCTGGATCACGGCGGAAGCGTCCACGATCTTCAGCTTCTGCTCGTTCTGAGTGACCTTCAGCTTGTCGCGCGGCACGACCGCGACGACGGAGAACAGCGCGCCCGGCGGCTTCCAGCACTTGGTGCAGCCGCAGGCATGGTTGTGTGCCACGTTGCCGGTGATGGAGACTTCGACCGGCGAGGACGCGCAATGGCAGCGCAACGTGCCACCGGTGAAGGTATCGCTACCCTTGCGGACGCCCTGGTCGACGGACGGATGGAGCGAAAGCGTGTTCATCGTGCGTGACCTCGCGAGTGGTTGTCGTGGGAGGACCGGGAACGATGCGGCCGCCAGAGGCGGCAGGGGTGCCACGCTCCTCCCGACGATTCGCGGTGTCAAGGCCCGGCGCGGTCGGAGACCCGCGCGGCCGGTTCGGCGCGCGCGGGTCGCGAATCGGTCCGTCTAACGGGCGCTCAGGCGTTCCCGTTCCGGCGGCTGCTGCGGCCATCCGCCGGCCAGCGACCGATAGAGATCGACGAGTGCGGTAGCGCTGCGGGTCCGTCCGTCGGCGAACGCGTCCTGCGCCTGCAGTTGCGACCGCTCGGCGTCGAGCACGTCGAGCAGGTCGGCCGCACCCGCGTCGAAGCGAATGTGAGCGAGGTCGGCCGCGCGGGCGCTCTCCAGCGACGAACGCTCCAGGTGCGCGTCCTCGAGCCGCGCGTGACCGTAACGTACGAGCGCGTTCTCGGTGTCCTCGAGCGCGCGCAGCACCGTCTGTTCGTACTGCGCCAGCGCACCCGAGGCGGCTGCGTCGCTCGCCGCGATCCGTGCACGGACGCGTCCGACGTCGAGGAACGACCAGTCGACGCCCAGCGCCACGAAGCGGGTCTCGCTGTCGCGACCGAACAGCGCGCTGCTTTCCAGCGCCTGCGTGCCGATGAGGCCACCGAGCGTGAAGCGCGGGAACAGATCGGCCGTGGCGACGCCGATGCGGGCCGTGGCGGCCTGCAGTCGTTGCTCCGCCGCGATGACGTCCGGCCGCCGGCGGAGAAGGTCGCCCGGCGTGCCGGCATCGACCGTGCCCGGCAGCGCCGGCAAGGGGTTCGCCGCGGCATCGAGCCGCGTCACTAGGGCGCCGGGAGATTGTCCGGTCAGCACCGCGAGACGGTGCATCGTCACGTCGACCGCAGCCGCAAAGGCCGGAATCCGTGACAGCGTCGTCTCCAGTTGCGCACGTGCGCGCGAGGTGTCGAACTCGGTGCCGCGACCGGCGTCGAGGCGGGCCTCGACGATCCGCAGCGTTTCGCGTTGGTTTTCGGCGTTGCTGCGCGCAACCTGGAGGCGCTCCTGCAATCCACGCAGCTCGAGGTAGCTGCGCGCGACCTCGCCGACGATCGCCACCTGCACCGCCGCGAGATCGGCCGCGCTCGCCGCCGCGTCCGCACGCTGCGACTCGACGTTGCGCCGCACCCGGCCGAAGACGTCCAGCTCCCAGCCGAGGTCGACCTGAGCGGAGTACCGGTTCGTGTCGCGATCGGCGCGAGAGGCGCCGGGGACCTGGTCCGCGCTCGACCGCGAGTTCGACACGCCGGCGCCGGCCGTCACGGTCGGCAGGAAGTCGAACCTCGCCTCGCGCAGCAGGGCATTGGCTTCGTCGAAGCGGGCCAGCGCCTGCTTGAGGTCGTGGTTCTCGCGCAGCGCCGTCGCGACGAGTTCGTCGAGCAGCGGATCCCCGAAGCGCTGCCAGAACGCCGCGTCGCTGTCGGGCATCGGCGCCACGGACCCGGTCCGCGAGTCCGTCGGTCCGGCACCGACCGCGCCGCGGGAAATACGTGCCGCGTCGCTCGTGTATCCGGCCGGCACCGCCAGCTCCGGGGCCCGGTAGTCGGGCCCGACCGCGCACGCCGCCAGCGTCGCCAGCACGCCCGCCGCCAGCGACGACCGCGCGACGCGAAAACCTCTCGTCCAATCAGCCATGACCCACCTCCAGCGGGATCGAACCGGGCAACGCGTCGCCAAGGGTCGACGTCGCCTGCCGGCCGCGACGCCACTCGACGAAGCGACGCAGCGTCACGTAGAACACGGGTGTCAGGAACAGGCCGAACAGCGTGACGCCGAGCATGCCGGCGAACACGGTGACGCCGGTCACGACGCGAACCTCGCTGCCGGCGCCGTGCGCGAGCACGAGCGGCACGGTGCCCGCGATGAACGCGATCGAGGTCATCACGATCGGCCGCAACCGCAGCCGCGACGCCTCGAGCGCCGCTTCGACGATGCCGCGCCCTTGCAGTTCGAGCTCGCGCGCGAACTCCACGATCAGGATCGCGTTCTTGCAGGCCAGGCCCATCAGCACGACGAGTCCCACCTGCACGAAGACGTTGTTGTCGCCACCGGTGAGCCAGACGCCGACGAGCGCCGCGAGCAGCGACATCGGCACGATCAGGATCACGGCGAGCGGCAACGTCCAGCTCTCGTAGAGCGCCGCCAGCACCAGGAAGACGAGCATCACCGCGAGCGGGAACACGATCCACGACGCGCGACCCTGGGTCGCCTGCTGGTAACTCAAATCGGTCCACTCGATGTTCATGCCGCTCGGCAGCACCTTCGCAGCGATGCCCTCGACGGCCGTCATCGCCTCGCTCGAGGACATCACGCGCGGGTCCGCGTCGCCGAGCAGGTCGGCGGCCGGGTAGCCGTTGTAGCGCAGCACCGGGTCGGGGCCGTAAGTCTCCCGCAGCGTGACCATGCTGCCGATCGGCACCATTTCGCCCGCGACGTTGCGCGTGCGCAGGTTGGCGATGTCGCGCGCGTCGTCGCGGAACGGGCCGTCGGCCTGCGCGATCACCTGGTAGGTGCGGCCGAAGCGGTTGAAGTCGTTGACGTAGGCCGAGCCGAGGTAGGTCTGCAGCGTGTCGAAGAGCTCCGTGAGCGGCACGCCCTGCGCCTTGGCCTTGACGCGGTCGACCTGCGCGTCGAGCTGCGGCACGTTGGCCTGGTAGGTCGTGATCGGGAACTGCAGGCCCGGCGTCTGCGCGATCGCGCCCGAGAGGCCGCTCACCGCCTTCTGCAGCTCACCGTACCCCAGGTTCGCGCGGTCCTGCACGTAGAGCGAGTAGCCGGAGCCCTGGCCGAGACCGAGGATCGGCGGCGGCATGATCGAGAACGCAAACCCTTCCTGGATCGTCGCGAACTTCGCATTGAGCTCGTCGTTGATCTCCTTCGCCGTGCGCGTGCGCTCGGCGAACGGGTCGAGGCCGAAGAACACGACGCCGGTGTTCGGCGTGTTCGTGAACTGCAACGCGTTGAGGCCCGGGAACGCCACCGCACTCGACACGCCGTCGGTCGCGAGCGCCGCCTCGCTCATGCGACGGATCACCTCGTTCGTGCGCTCGAGCGACGCGCCTTCGGGCAGCTTCACGCCGCCCATCAGGTACAGCTTGTCCTGGGTCGGGATGAAGCCGCCCGGGACCGCCTGGAACACTAGCGCCGCCAGCCCGAGCAATGCGGCATAGACTGCAAACACGGCACCTCGACGGTGCAGCGTGCGCGAGACGCCGCGCTGGTAACGCTCGGCGCTCCTGCCGAACAGCCGGTTGAACGGCCGGAACAGCCAGCCGAACGCGCGGTCGATCAGCCGTGTCGGGACGTCCTTCGGCGCGCCGTGCGGCCTCAGCAGGACGGCGGCAAGCGCCGGCGACAAGGTCAGCGAGTTGATCGCCGAGATCACGGTCGAGATCGCGATCGTCACGGCGAACTGCTTGTAGAACTGGCCGGTGACGCCGGTCAGGAACGCCATCGGCACGAACACGGCGCAGAGCACGAGCGCGATCGCGATGATCGGGCCCGACACTTCGCGCATGGCCTGGTGCGCCGCCTCGAGCGGCGACTTGCCCTCCTCGATGTTGCGCTCGACGTTCTCGACCACGACGATCGCGTCGTCGACGACGATGCCGATCGCGAGCACGAGCCCGAACAGGCTCAGCGTGTTGATCGAGAACCCCAGCAGGTGCAGCGCCGCGAACGTGCCGACGACCGAG
>DASSJN010000212.1:0-10988 GCA_035691185.1 Steroidobacteraceae bacterium | reverse complement strand
CAGCCGCAGGGGCGCCCCGTTCTGGTTCGGCAGCGACTGCCCATAGAGTCCCACCGCGAGCAGCGCGAGCGGGTGCATCGCCTCGTCGATGCGCAGGCCCTCCACGTACGGCCAGTCGAGCACGGGGAAGCGCTGCCCGGGCATCTCCGACGGTCGCAGGACCGTCGTGAATGCCACGTACTTGGCGCGTGAGTTCGGTTCGAAACGCTTGAGCAGGGCCCCGAGCGGAATCCCGACCCACGGCACGACCATGGACCAGGCCTCGACGCAGCGAAGCCGGTAGATGCGCTCCTCGAGCGCGTGCGGACGCAGCAGGTCGTCCAGCTCATAAGTGCCGGTCCTCTCGGCCTCTCCGGACACCTTGACGGTCCACGGCCTGGGCTTGAACTTCGAAGAACGCTCGGCGGGGTCGGACTTACCTGTGCCGAATTCGTAAAAGTTGTTGTAAGTAGTTATATCTTCGAAGGAATTGCTCGGCAAATCCAGACTGAGCGTGGGGTTCTTCGTGTACTCGAGCCTGGTCGCAGCGACCGCGCCATCGGCCGGCCCCAGCGCGACGGCGCCGGCCGCGAGGAGACTGCCGACGATCTCACGGCGATTGTAGTAGCGCTCCGGAGGCGTGATCTCGGACGGCGGGGGCCGTGACGGGTCGTATCGACGTCGCATGCGGTATGGACCTTGGCGTGGCTGGACCGTTCGCAGGACGGGAGCTTGGGGCGTGCGCCCGGCCTGCGCATGCCTGAGAGGACCGCCCGGACGACCACAACCTTACTGCGGCCGACCCCCGTCACTCCCTTCGCAGCAACTGCTCGAGGAGTTGCGGCAACAGTCGTCCCGACGGACCGCGCAGGGTGACGTCGGCGAGGGGACTGAGGTCCGTCGGCTCGGTGTTCACCTCGATGATCCGCGCGCCGGAGCGCAATGCGCGCTCGGCGAGCCCGGCGGCCGGGTAGACGACGGCCGCGGTGCCGATCGAGAGGAACACGTCGCAGGTGGAGGCCGCCGTGTCCGCTTCGAGCAACGCCTGCCGCGGGATGGCTTCGCCGAACCAGACCACGTCGGGCCGCAGCAGTTCGCCGCAGTGTGCGCATTCGGGCAGGCCCGTGACCGAAACGGGCGACCGCGGGCGCACGATGCTCTCGGCCGCGCAGCGATCGCGCAGGATGTTGCCGTGGTACTCGATCACGCCGCGGCTTCCGGCGCGCTGGTGCAGGCTGTCCACGTTCTGCGTGACGAGCGTGAGCCTCGGCACGAGCCGGGCGAGTTCGACGAGCGCGCGGTGGCCGGCGTTCGGCTGCGCCTGCTGTACGAGCTCGCGTCGCCACTCGTACCACTCCCAGATGCGCTTCGGATCGCGCGCGAACGCCTCGGGGGTGGCGAGGTCCTCCGGACGATAGTTTGCCCAGAGTCCGGTCTGCGCATCGCGAAACGTAGGCACGCCGCTCTCCGCCGAGATGCCCGCGCCGGTGAGCACGCAGACGTGGTGGGCGGTGCGGAGTGCCGTGGCTGCGAGGGTGAGCGGGGTGTTGATGGCTGAGAGTGTCCAGCGCTAGACACTAAACACTGGACACTTCACTCACGCGGCTTTGCCCTGACCCGCCAGTTGCCGGATCACGTACTGCAGGATGCCGCCGTGCTGGTAGTACTCGCGTTCCTTCGGCGTGTCGATGCGCACGCGCGCCTCGAACTTGACGGCCGGGCCCGAGGCCGGCGTCGCGACGATCGTGACCACCTTCGCGGCGCCGCCGTTGAGGCCGATGATCTCGAAACTCTCCTTGCCGGTGAGGCCGAGAGACAGCGCGCTGTCGCCTTCCCTGAACTGCAGCGGCAGCACGCCCATGCCGATCAGGTTCGAGCGGTGGATGCGCTCGAAGCTCTCGGCGATCACTGCCTTGACGCCGAGCAGCATCGTGCCCTTGGCGGCCCAGTCACGCGACGAGCCCGTGCCGTACTCCTTGCCCGCGAGCACGATCAGCGGGGTCCCCTCGGCCTTGTACTTCATGGCCGCGTCGTAGATCGACATCTGCTCGCCGGTCGGGACGTGCAGCGTCACACCGCCTTCCGTGCCGGGCAGCAACAGGTTGCGCAGGCGGATGTTCGCGAACGTGCCGCGCATCATCACCTCGTGGTTGCCGCGACGCGCGCCGTACTGGTTGAAGTCCGCGGGCTGCACGCCCTGGGCCATCAGGTACCTCGCGGCCGGGCTCGACTTCGCGATGTTGCCGGCGGGCGAGATGTGGTCGGTGGTGACCGAGTCGCCGAGCACGGCGAGCGCGCGCGCACCGCGGATGTCCGAGACCGCCCCTGGCGTCATGGTCATGCCCTGGAAATAGGGCGGGTTGCGTACGTACGTCGAGGTCGGCTGCCACTGGTACACCTCGTCCTTCGGCACCGCGATCGCCTGCCAGTGCTCGTCGCCCGTGAAGACACCCGCGTAACTCTTCTTGAACATCGCCGAGTCGACCGACGCGCCGACCGTCGTGGCGACCTCGTGCGCGGACGGCCAGAGATCCTTGAGGTAGACCGGCTTGCCTTCGGTGTCGGTGCCGAGGGGCTCGTTGTTGAGGTCGATGTCCATCGTGCCCGCGAGCGCATACGCCACGACGAGCGGCGGCGAGGCGAGGAAGTTCATCTTCACCTCCGCGTGCACGCGGCCTTCGAAGTTGCGGTTGCCCGACAGCACGGACGTCGCGACGATGTCGCCCGACCTCACCCCGTCGGAGATCTCCGGGCGCAGCGGGCCGGAGTTGCCGATGCAGGTGGTGCAGCCGTAACCCACGACGTAGAACCCGAGCGCTTCGAGGTCCGCCAGCAGGCCGGACTTCTGCAGGTAGTCGGTCACGACGCGCGAGCCCGGCGCGAGGCTCGTCTTGACCCAGGGTCTGGCGGCCAGGCCGAGCTTGCGGGCCTTGCGTGCGAGCAGCCCCGCGGCGATCAGCACGGTCGGGTTCGAGGTGTTGGTGCAGCTCGTGATGGCGGCGATCAGCACGGCGCCGTCGACGAGTTCGAACGTCCTGCCGCCGCTGGCCACCGTGGCCTTGCCCGTGGCCGTGGGATTGCGGATCGCGCGCTCGGCCGTCATCGCCGCGAGGTGCTTGCGGTAGATTTCCTTCGACGCCTTTAGCGGCACACGGTCCTGCGGGCGCTTCGGCCCCGCGAGGCTCGGCTCGACCGTCGCGAGGTCCAGTTCGAGCACGTCGGTGTAGTCGGCCTCGCGCATGCCGTTCGTGCGCCAGAGGCCCTGCGCCTTTGCGTAGGCTTCGACCAGGGCCACTTGCTCGGCCGCGCGCCCGGTGAGTTCGAGGTAACGGATCGTCTCCTCGTCGATCGGAAAGATCGCGACCGTGCTGCCGAATTCCGGCGACATGTTGGCGATGGTCGCGCGGTCCGCGAGCGGCAACTGGGAAAGCCCGTCGCCGAAGAACTCGACGAACTTGTCGACCACGCCCTTCTTGCGCAGCATCTCCGTCACGGTCAGCACGAGGTCGGTGGCCGTGGCGCCGGCGGGCAGGGCGCCCTCGAGGCGGAAACCGATGACCTGCGGGATCAGCATCGTGACCGGCTGGCCCAGCATGGCGGCTTCGGCCTCGATGCCGCCCACGCCCCAGCCGAGCACGCCGAGGCCGTTGACCATCGTCGTGTGCGAATCGGTGCCGACCAGCGTGTCGGGGAATGCGCGCTTCACGCCGTCCTTGTCCTCCGCGAAGACCACTCGCGCGAGGTGCTCGATGTTGACCTGGTGGACGATGCCGGTGCTCGGCGGCACGACCTTGAAGTTACGGAACGCGTTCTGGCCCCAGCGCAGGAACGAGTAGCGCTCGCCGTTACGCTCGAACTCGATCACGGTGTTCTTGCGGGCCGCGTCGGCGGCGCCGTACGCGTCGACCTGCACGGAGTGGTCGATCACGAGCTCGGCCGGGGCGAGTGGGTTGATCTCCTGCGGGTTGCCGCCGAGACGGACCATCGCCTCGCGCATCGCCGCGAGATCGACGATCGCCGGCACGCCGGTGAAATCCTGCATGATCACGCGCGCCGGCGTGAATGCGATCTCGTAGCTCGGCGCCGCCTTGGCTTCCCACTTGAGCAGCGCCTCGATGTCTGCGCGCGTGACGTTCACGCCGTCCTCGAAGCGCAGCAGGTTCTCGAGCAGGATCTTGAGCGAGAAGGGCAGACGGTCGAGGTCGCGGCCCTGGAGCGCCGGGAGGCTGAAGATCTCGTACGACTGGTGGCCGACCGCAAGCGATGTGCGGGTCTTGAAGCTGTCTCTCATGGAACCTCCGGGGCAGGCGCGACCCAAACCGCCGAATTATAGACCGGCGGCCCGCGCAGATTCGACCTCCGGGCGCAGCGCGCCGCCAGTGACCGCGCTGGCAACGATGCCGCCGCCCAGGCAGACCGGGCCGTCGTAGAACACGGCCGACTGCCCCGGCGTCACCGCACGCTGGGCCGCAACGGTACGCACGACGCAGCAGCCGTCGTCGAGGACCTCCACCTCGCAGGCCTGGTCCGCCTGCCGGTACCGCGTCTTGACCGTGCAGCGAAACCGGCTTCGCGGCGGCACGGGCGGTTCGCCCGCGACCCAATGTGCAGGCTCCGTCGTGATTTCGTCGCTCAGCAGCAGCGGGTGGTCGGCCTGCTGCACGACGACGAGCGCGTTGCGCGCGAGGTCTTTCCGGGCCACGTACCAGGGCTTTTCGGCCGAGCCACGCACGCCGCCGAGTTCGAGCCCCTGGCGCTGGCCGAACGTGTAGTACATGAGTCCGCGATGCATGCCGAGTGGCCGGCCCTCGGGCGTCTCGATCGGGCCGGGCTCGGCCGGCAGGTACGTGCGCAGGAACTCCGCGAACGGTCGCTCGCCGATGAAGCAGATGCCGGTGCTGTCGCGCTTGTCGTGCACGGGCAGGGCGTGCTCGTGCGCGATGCGGCGCACTTCGGCCTTGGGCAGCGAGCCCACCGGAAACAGCGTGCGCGCGAGCATCGCACCGGGCACCGTGTGCAGGAAGTAGCTCTGGTCCTTGCTGGCGTCGAGGGCGCGCAGCAGTCGCCCGCCTTCGGTCCTGGCGTAATGGCCCGTGGCGAACAGATCCGCCCCGAGGCGCAGCGCGTGTTCGAAGCACACGCCGAACTTGATTTCGCGGTTGCAGGCGACGTCCGGGTTCGGCGTCCGCCCCGCTTTCAGCTCGTCGAGAAAATGCGCGAAGACGCGGTCCCGATACTCGGCGGCGAACGTGACGGCGTGGAGCGGCAGGCCGAGGTCGTCGCACACCTGGCGCGCGTCCTGCAGGTCCGCCGCGGCCGTGCAGTAACCGTCCTCGTCCTCTTCCCAGTTGCGCATGAACAGCGCGTGCACGTCGTACCCGGCCTGCTTGAGCAGGACCGCGGAAACGGCGGAATCGACGCCACCGGAAATGGCCAGGACGACGCGGCGGGGCATGCGGGGAATTGTATCCCCTTGTTCGACCTCAGCCAGCCCGTGACGCCGAGACCGCATCCCGACCGCGCATCAGGTGCATCACGAGTTCGAGGGGATAACGCGCGCCGGCCAGGTAATCGTCGACGCAGCGAAGCACCAGCGGGCTACGATGCTTGGGTTGCGCGGCGAGCAGCTGCTCGCGGTCGAGCCACCGCGTCCGCACGATGCCCTGGTCGAGCGGTCGCGACGGATCGTGGCCGTCGAGTCGTCCGGCGAACGCAACGCGCAGGAACGTGCGTGAGAGATGCTCCGGCTGCCAGACGTAGAGCCCGACGACATGCCCGGGCACGAACGTCCACCCCGTCTCCTCGAGCGTCTCGCGCGCGACGGCCTCGAACAGCGTCTCGCCGTTCTCGAGGTGCCCGGCCGGCTGGTTCAGCACCACCCGGCCGCTCGCGCGTTCTTCGACGAAGAGAAACTTGCCGTCGCGCTCGACGACGGCGGCCACCGTCACGTCAGGTTTCCATACCATGTCGGACATTATAGCGGCCGCGTCATGACGACAGTCGGTGGGTCGGGAATGCAGGAGCGTGTCGCCCGCAGGCGAAGCCGCCTGCGCGCGTCGTCAGAAATCGACGGCCGTCGCGCGCATCTCGGGCTGGATCAGGCTGCCGGCCCACACCTCGTCGAAGTAGGCGAGGTAGCGTTTGACGATCGACACGTCGTCGAACTCGACGATGCCCTCCCACTTCGAGGCCTGCTGGCGGTACGCGATCGCCTTGTCGTCGGCCACGATGAAGGAGCAGGGATTGCTGCGGTACTCGGGTGCGACGTTGCGCAGGTCGATGTAGCTCGTGAGTCGTCGCGCCATCATCATGAAGCGATTGCCGTCTCGCGAGACGCGCCCCGGGTTCGAGATCAGCACGCGCAGCCGCGCGTGGCTGCGCGCGAGCACCAGGCGCTTGACGGGCTCCAGGAAGAGGTCGGTGTCGTAGATCTGCGGCTCGAGGTCGGGCGTGTAGATGGACAGCGAGCGGCGGGCGCGCACGGCGATCTCCGCCACCGCGGAGCGATACTCGTCAAGGTTCGACAGGAGGCTGCGTGTCCCCGTCGTGTCCGGCCGATGTTCCATCGCGATTCCCTACCGCACGACGCATGCGCTGATGCGGTATGCCGACCTCGTCGAATTCCGGGCCGTCCGCCCGGAAACCCAGCCGCTCGTAGAAGCCGCGGGCGGAGGTCTGCGCGTTCAGGTACACCTCGGTGAATCCGCGCTCGAGGGCGAGGTCCACGAGGCGGCGCATGATCGCGAGTCCGGCCCCGGCGCCACGGTACTGCGGCAGTACTGCGACACGGCCGATTTTACCGGTGGGCTCCAGCCGACCTGTGCCAACCAGGTCACGTTTTGCCGTAGCGGAAATCACGTAGGCGAGCACGTGCGTCGCGACGGGGTCGACGTCGTCCCACTCCTCGTGCTCCGGGATGCGCTGTTCCTCTATGAAAACAGCCCTGCGCACGCGTTCGATCGCGTCGCGCCCGTGCTGCCAGCAGGCGAGTTCGACGGTGAAATCCTGCCGCACCGAAGCCGTCATGTCCGTGAGGCGCGTTCGCTTATGTCAAACGTCCGCGCGCACTGTCAGACGTCGCGGGCGAGCCGGGCCGCCAGCCCGATGTACGCGGCCGGCGTCAGCTGCCTGAGCCTGTTCTTCTCGGCGGGCGGAATCGGCAACCCCTCGACGAATCGCGCGACCGCCTCCGCGTCGATGCGACGTCCGCGCGTGAGCGCCTTGAGCTGCTCATAGGCCTCCGGCACGGCATAGCGGCGCATGACGGTCTGGATCGGCTCGGCGAGCAGTTCCCAGTTCTTCGCGAGGTCGTCGGCCAGCGCCGCCGCATCGACTTCGAGCCGCGCCAGGCCGCGCGAGACCGACTGCACCGCGATGTCCGAATGGGCGAGCGCGACACCGATGTTCCGCTGCACCGTGGAGTCCGTGAGGTCCCGCTGCCAGCGCGACACCGGCAGCTTGTCGGACAGGAAACGCAGCAGCGCGTTGGCCAGTCCGAAATTTCCCTCGGCGTTCTCGAAGTCGATCGGGTTGACCTTGTGCGGCATGGTCGAGGACCCGACCTCGCCGGCGACGACCTTCTGCCTGAAATAGCCGAGCGAGACGTAACCCCAGAAGTCCTTGCAGAGGTCCAGCAGGACCGAGTTGCAGCGCGCCAGCGCGTCGAAGTACTCGGCGTCCCAGTCGTGCGGCTCGATCTGCGTCGTGTACGGGTTCCATTCGAGCCCGAGCGACTCGACCAGGCGCTGGCCGAGCTTCGGCCAGTCGACGTGGGGGTAGGCCGCGAGGTGCGCGTTGTAATTGCCCACGGCGCCGTTGACCTTGCCGCGGATAGGCGCGGCCGCGAACGCGGTGCGGGCCAGGCGCAGCCGGTGCACGAACACGGCGACTTCCTTGCCGAGCGTGGTCGGCGTCGCAGGCTGGCCGTGCGTGCGCGACATCATCGCGTCGTCGGCGTGCGCGTGCGCCATCGAGCGCAGCGCCCCGAGCAACGCGTCGACGTGCGGCAGCAGCACCTTCTCGCGCGCCTCCCGGCACATCAGCGCGTAGGCCAGGTTGTTGATGTCCTCGGAGGTGCAGGCGAAGTGTACGAACTCGATGCGCGACTGCCAGGCGGCGTGCGCGGCGAGCTTCTGCTTGACCAGGTATTCGACCGCCTTGACGTCGTGGTTCGTCTCGCGTTCGAACGCCTTGACCGCGGCGGCGTCGGCCGCGTCGAAGGCGTCGGCCACGTGCTGGGCCGCGGCCAGGTCCGCCGGCGTGAGCCCGCGCAGTTCGGGGATGTGGCGCTCGCCCGCGAGTGCGTGCAGCCAGGCGATTTCGACGCGGACGCGAACCCGGATCAACCCCTGTTCGCTGAAGATTTCGCGCAGGTCGGCGCAGCGCGCGGCGTAGCGTCCGTCCACGGGAGATAGCGCGGTCAGCGGCGTGAGACTCATGCGGAAATCCGGGAGGTGTTACGATCCGGGATGATACCGCAGGGCCCTGCCCGGGCGCTTCCGCGGATCCCGGAGCGCACATGACGGATAACGACTACCGCGTCGAACGCGACAGCATGGGCGAGACCCGCGTCCCCGTGCAGGCGCTCTGGGGCGCGCAGACACAGCGTGCAGTTCAGAACTTCCCGATCAGCGGCTTGACGATGCCGCAGGGCTTCATCCGGGCGCTCGGGCTGGTCAAGTGGGCGGCCGCCGGCGCCAACCTTGAACTCGGCGACCTCGATCGAGTACGGGCCCTGGCCATCCAGCGCGCGGCGCTCGAAGTGGCCGAGGGACGCCACGACGCGCAGTTCCCCGTGGACGTGTTCCAGACGGGCTCGGGCACGAGCAGCAACATGAACGCGAACGAGGTCATCGCACGGCTGGCGACGGCGTACGCAGGGGATGCGTCGACGCCGGTGCACCCGAACGACCACGTCAACCGCGGCCAGAGCAGCAACGACGTGATCCCGACCGTGATTCACCTGAGCGCGGCGCTGGCGTTGTCGCAGTCGCTTCTGCCCGCGGTCAAGGAACTCATCGACACGATTTCGCGCAAGGCGGCCGACGTCGGCGACCACGTCAAGACCGGCCGCACGCACCTGATGGACGCGATGCCGGTCACGCTCGGGCAGGAGCTCGGCGCGTGGCGCACCCAGCTCGAGGACGCGGTCAACCGGCTGCAGTCGTGTCGTCCGCGGTTGCATGCGCTGGCCCAGGGTGGCACGGCGGTCGGCACCGGCATCAACGCCGACCCGCGCTTCGCCGAGCGGGTGGCCGCGCTGCTGTCGCAGCAGACCGGGCTCGACTTGCGGCCCGCGCGCGATTTCTTCGCCGCGCTCGCCTCGCAGGACACGGCGGTGGAATTGTCGGGTCACCTGCGCACGCTCGGCGTCGCGTTGACCAAGATCGCGAACGACCTGCGCTGGATGAACAGCGGCCCGCTCGCCGGGCTCGCTGAAATCTCGCTGCCGGCGCTGCAGCCGGGCAGCAGCATCATGCCGGGCAAGGTCAATCCCGTGGTGCCCGAGGCTGTCGCGATGGTGGGGGCCCAGGTGATCGGCAACGACGTCACGATCGGCATCGCCGGACAGTCGGGCAACTTCCAGCTCAACGTGATGTTGCCCGTGATCGCGTACAACCTGCTGCAGAGCATCGAGTTGCTCGCGGGCGCTGCACGCACCCTGGCGCGCAGTTCGATCGCCGGATTCGCGGTCAACGCGCGGCAACTCGAACTCGCGTTGAGCCGCAACCCCATGCTGGTCACCGCGCTGAACCCGGTGATCGGGTACGACAAGGCCGCGGCGATCGCGAAGAAGGCCTACGCCGAAGGTCGGCCGATCATCGACGTGGCCGCGGAGATGACCGATCTCGGCATGGAGCGGCTGGCGAAACTGCTGGACCCCGCCAACCTCACGCGAGGTGGCGAGCGCGGGAAGCGCGGGACAGGGGAGTGAGCTTGGGGCTGCCGGAACAGGTGACGCTGCCGTCGTTGAAGGAACGGATCGTCCAGTTGCTCCGCGATACCGTGCCGGGCGCGGAGCCCGAGTTCCCGTACGCCGTGCACTTCACGCCCGAGCAGGTCGACGCCTTGCGGCAGTTCCTGCCGGAACGGCTCGCGCGCGCGGCCGTGCTGGTGCCGCTCGTGGAACGGCCCGACGGCCTCAACGTGCTGCTGACCCTGCGCGCGTCGCACCTGAAGAACCACGCCGGCCAGATCAGTTTCCCGGGCGGTCGCATCGAGGAGTCCGACGCCGGCCCGTGGGAAGCGGCACTGCGCGAGGCGCGCGAGGAAATCGGACTGGAAGCCCGCTACGTGTCCCTTGCGGGCTACCTGCCGGACCACATCGTGATATCGGGCTTCCGCGTCACGCCGGTCGTCGCGTTGGTGAACCCGGGCTTCAACCTGCGCCTCGACACGACCGAGGTCGAAGACGCGTTCGAGGTGCCGCTCGAGTTCGCGCTCGACCCGGCGAACCAGTTGCCGCGCGAGCGGCACTTCGCCGGCCACACCATCCTGACCTGCGACATCCGCTACCACGACCGTCAGATCTGGGGTGCGACCGCGAGCATGCTGCTCACACTGTCGCGGCTGTTGCGTGCCGGTGCGTCATGACCAACCTTGAACGATTGGTGCGCATCATGGAGCGGCTGCGCGACCCCGAGCGCGGATGCCCGTGGGACCGGCAGCAGGACTGGGCTTCGATCGCGCCGCACACGATCGAGGAGGCCTACGAACTGGCCGATGCGATCACGCGCGCCGACGTCGATGCCGTGCGCGACGAACTGGGCGACGTACTGTTCCAGGTCGTGTTCCAGGCGCGGATCGCGCAGGAGCGCGGGTTGTTCGACTTCGAGGCGGTGGCGGGGTCGATCGCGGACAAGCTCGAGCGCCGCCACCCGCACGTCTTCGGTGACGCCACGATCGAAAGCGCCGAGGCGCAGACGCACGCGTGGGAACGGCACAAGCAGGCGGAGCGTGCCGCCCGGGGGCAGGGTACGGGCGCACTCGACGGTGTCGCGCTGGGGCTG
>DASSJN010000211.1:0-16258 GCA_035691185.1 Steroidobacteraceae bacterium | reverse complement strand
GCCGACTGCCGCGTGCTTGGTCGCGCTGTAGGCGGTATCGCCGATCTGGCTCAACACGCCGGCGGCGGAGGCGACGTTGAGCAGATACCCCTCACCGCGGTCGAGCATGCCCGGTAGCAGCGCGCGCGAGGCATACACGTGGGCCATCACGTGGACCTGCCACATGTGCTGCCAGATTGCGTTGGGCGTGGCGAGCGCGTCGTCGAGATCGAGTTCGCTCACGCCGAATCCCGCGTTGGAGGCGAGGATGTCGACGCGCCCGTAATGCTCGAGCGCCGCGCGCACGGCGGCGTGCACCGCCGCCTCGTCGGTGACGTCGCACTGGACGCCCAAGCCGCCGAGTTCCGCGGCGGTCGCCCGCGCGAGGTCGCCGTCGAGGTCGGCGACGACGACGCCGCTCGCGCCGCGCCCAAGCAGTTCGCGGCACAGCGCGCGGCCGATGCCGCGGCCCGCGCCGGTCACGAATGCGATCCTGTCTGCGATGTCCAATCGTCGTGCCTCAGCGAGGGAGATGACGCCCGAGTTCGAGCTTCGCGATGTGGTTGCGATGGACTTCGTCCGGGCCGTCGGCGATCCGCAGCGTGCGCGCGCTCGCATACGCCCAGCCCAGGCCGAAATCGTCGGTGACGCCGGCCCCGCCGAACAGCTGAATCGCCTGGTCGATCACCTGGCACGCGACGTTCGGTGCGACGACCTTGATCATCGCGATTTCCTTCTGCGCGACCTTGTTGCCGGCGACGTCCATCTTCCAGGCCGCGTGCAGCGTCAGCAAGCGCGCCTGGTCGAGCTTCATGCGCGCGTCGGCGATCCGCTCGCGCCACACCCCCTGCTCCGCCAGGCGCTTGTGGAACGCCGTGCGCGAGAGCGCGCGCCGGCACATCGCCTCGAGCGCGCGTTCGGCGGCGCCGAGCAGGCGCATGCAGTGGTGGATGCGCCCGGGGCCGAGCCTGCCCTGCGCGATCTCGAAGCCGCGGCCTTCGCCGAGCAGCAGGTTCTCGACCGGCACGCGCACGTCGTGGAAGTCGACCTCGGGGTGCCCGTGCGGCTCATCGAGGTACCCGAACACAGGTACCGCGCGCACGACGCGCACGCCGGGCGCGTCCATCGGCACCAGGATCATCGACTGCTGGCGGTGGCGATCCGGGTTGTCGGGATCGGTCTTGCCCATGAAGACGAGGACCTTGCAGCGAGGGTCGCAGGCGCCGGAGGTCCACCACTTGCGGCCGTTGATCACGTAATGATCGCCGTCGCGGACGATGCTCGCCGAGATGTTCGTCGCGTCCGAGGAGGCCACGGCAGGCTCGGTCATCGCGAAGCCCGAGCGGATCTCGCCCGCCAGCAGCGGTTCGAGCCAGCGCTTCTTCTGTTCGGCGTTGCCGTAGCGGACGAGCACTTCCATGTTGCCGGTGTCCGGCGCCGAGCAGTTGAGCGCCTCCGGTGCGATGTGCGAGCGACCCGTGACCTCGGCGAGCGGCGCGTACTCGAGGTTGGTCAGCCCCGCCCCGTATTCCGATTCAGGCAGGAACAGGTTCCAGAGCCCGGCGGCGCGCGCCTGCGCCTTCAGTTCCTCCATGACGCGGGTCGGTACCCAGGCGTTGCCCTTGGCCTTGTTCTCCTCGATCTCCGCGAAGAACCGTGCCTCGTTCGGGTAGACGTGTTCGTCCATGAACCCGAGCAGCCGCGCCTGCAGTTCCTTGACACGCGGGGAAGGGTCGAAGTCCACGGCAGCCTCCTGGTCAGTGCCGCCCCCGGCGAGGTGCGAGCACGGCGGCGGGAAGGATATCGAGCAGCGGGGCGATGACCGTCCACGGCAGTATCGGCACCCAGCGCATGCCGACCCGGCGCTCGATCATGCGCGCCATGATCGCGGCGCCCCGCTCGACGGGGATCACGAACGGCCGGGCGCCCTGGCCGCGATTCATGTCGGTGTCGATGAAGCCCGGCGCGAGCTCGGTCACGGTGATGCCGGTGCCGCGCAGCTCCGCCCGCGCCGACTGCAGGTAACGATGCAGCCCCGCCTTGCTGGCGCTGTAGGCGCCGAGCCCCGGCAGGCCCCGGGTCCGCGCGACCGACGTGATACCGACGACCTGACCGGCGCCCTGTGCCCGCATGATCGGCAACGCGGCTTCGATCGTCGCGATCGCCCCGAGCAGGTTGACCACGAGCGTCTCGCGCACGACGGGCAGGCGCCCCTTGCCGACCGGCGTCCGTTGCCCGACGCCCGCGTTGGCGACGACCACGTCGAGTCGGCCCAGTGCCTGGGCTGCCTGCTGGATGGCGGGCTCGATGCTCGCGGTGTCGGCGACGTCCAGCCGGATGGCGACGACCCGCGAGGCGCCCGCCGCCCGCAGACCCGGCACCATGGCTTCAATGTTCTCGACGCGTCGTGCGGCGAGCGCGAGCGCATGGCCCCGACGGGCAAACTCGAGTGCGAGCGCTGCGCCGATGCCGGCGGAGGCGCCGGTGATCAGGAAGGTTCGGGGCACGGCCAGTGAATGGTGATCAGTGACTGGTGAATAGTCGGAAGGACGTATCAGCAGCGTGCACCAGCCCGATCCACTAGTCACTAGTCACTATTCACTAGTCACTCCTCAGTGGCTCTGCTAGCGTTGCTGCCCCATGGGGAAAAAGCCTGGATTGCTCGACCTCGTGGCGCTGGTCCCGGCCGCCGACCTCGCGAAGGTCGCCCGGACGCTCGGCCTCGACCCCGAGACGCTCGTCAAGCGCCTGCTGTCGCTCGACTCCTCGGGCATCAGCACCAGGCTCGTCGACACGGCGACGCGGGCCCTGAAGCCGGGCGAGGCTGCCGGCCGACTGATGCTCGATCACGCGACGCGCATTTTTTCGCAGGCGCGCGACTTCACGCGCGACCTCGAGGAACTCGCGGGCCTGCAGTCGCCGGAACTGCACTTCGGCACGGACATGTTCGCGGCCGAGCTGCCGCTCGGCGCGGCGCTCGGACGCATGGCGTCGGCCAATTCCAGGCTCCGCGTCCACGTGGAGACCAGCGACTTCGAGCACCTCGCGCGCGAGGTGCTCGCGGGCCGGCTCGAATTCGCCGTGGCCGACACGACGAGCGCCGAACGCCACCCGACGCGGCTTGCGATCGAACCCGTCGCCGAGCACCGCGTCTTCTTCTACGTGCGCCAGGGGCACCCCCTCGCGACGGCCAAGGAGCACTCGCTCGAGACCATCCTCGTCTTTCCCCTCGTGGCGCCGCGCCTGCCGCAGCGGATCGCCGGTCATTTCGGCAAGCTCGCGACGCATTCGCGCATCGATCGCGACACCGGGGACCTGACGCCGAACCTGCTCGTCGACAACTTCTCGCTCGCGCTCAAGACGGTGCTCGGCGGCGACGCGGTGGGACTCGCCCCGCTCGTAGCGCTGGAGGCCGAACTTCGCGCCAAGCGGATCGCGTTGCTGTCCTTCACCGCGCCGTGGCTGCACCTGAGCTACGGACTGTTCTACACGCGCAAACGCGCGCTCTCGCGCGTGGCGCAACTGTTCATGACGCAATTGCGGCGGATAGAGGCCGACATCCAGGCGCGCGAGCAACGCGCGTTGCTGCGGCTCGAAGCGCCGAGACGGCGCTCTCGCAAGACGGCGGCGCGACGCAACGCCACTGCCGTGCCGGCCGAGGCCGCCGGCGCCGAATCACCTCCCGCAGCGGCCCGGCCGCGTCGCACACGGAAGCCACGCCGATGACCCGATTCCCGGCTTTCCTGGCGAGCGTGCTGCTCGCCAATCCCGCCGTTGCGGCCGATGCGCCCGCACCTGCGCCCGCGACCTACCGGCTCGACTATTTCCACACGGGCGGCAAGGGCACCACGGAAATATTCGCAGTCGACCGGTTGCGACTCGAGCCGCTGCCCTGGCCCGGCCACCCGGCGCGGGCGTCGGACGACGGACACACGGGCGTCTATCGTTACGAGGTGCGCGACGCGGCGGGCGCTCTGCTGCAGGCGCGCGGCTTTGCCTCGGTGTTCGGCGAATGGGTCACGACCGAGGAGGCGCAGCGCGGTCACCGCACGTTCCACGAGTCGGTCCGCTTTCCGGCGCCGGCCAGGCCCGGGCCCGTCCAGGTGAAGATTTTCAAGCGCGATGCGCGGCAGGCCTTCCAGCCCGTCTGGGAGACGACGCTCGACACGACGGACATGTTCGTCGATCGGAGCCCGACGCCCGCGCAGGAACTGATCGCGGTCGAGCAGCACGGTGTTCCGGCCGACAAGGTCGACCTGCTGCTCGTCGGCGACGGCTACACGGCCGCCGAGTGTGCCGCCAAGTTCCGGGACGACGCATCGCGCATGACCGCCGCCCTGTTTTCGAAGGAGCCCTTCCAGCGGCGCCGGAACGATTTCAACGTCTGGGGCCTGTGCCCGGCCGCGAGCGAGTCGGGCATCTCGCGGCCCTCGACCGGCATCCAGCGCGCGACGCCGGTGGGCGCCACCTACGACGCATTCGGCAGCGAGCGCTACGTGCTGACCTTCGAGAACCGGGCGCTGCGCGAAGTGGCGTCACGGGCCCCGTACGAAGCGATCGTGATCCTCGCCAACGGCACGACCTACGGCGGCGGCGGCATCTTCAACCTCTACTCGACCGTGGCCGTCGACAGCTCGTGGTCCGACTACCTGTTCGTGCACGAGTTCGGCCACCACTTCGCGGCGCTGGCCGACGAGTACTACACCTCCCCCGTCGCCTACGCTCCGGTCGAGAACGTCGTCGAGCCCTGGGAGCCGAACGTGACGGCGCTGCTCGACGAGGAACAGCTCAAGTGGCGCGACCTCGTCGCGCGCAGCACGCCCGTGCCGACGCCGTGGCCGAAGGCGGAGTTCGAGGCGTACCAGCGTGACGTGCAGGCGCGACGCAAGCAGATCCGCGCCGAACGGCGTCCCGAGAGCGACATGGACGCGCTGTTCCGCGAGGAGCAGGCGCACGCGACGCGCATGTTCGCGCGCGAACGCTACCGCACGGCTGTCGGCGCTTTCCGAGGCGCAAATTACGACGCGCAGGCCTACTACCGCCCGCAACTCGACTGCATCATGTTCACGCGCAACGAAGTGCCGTTCTGCCGCGTGTGCGAGGCAGCGCTCGAGCGCGTCATCGACTCGTGGATAGGAGATGGGAATAGGCGATAGGAGTCAGGGGACAGGATCGAACCTCAACCAACTCCTGATGCCTGACCCCTGACCGGATGCCCGACCTGAACCTGACCCTGGTATGGAATTTCGCGACCGCGCTGTTGATCGGCGCGCTGATCGGGATCGAGCGCGAGCGGCACGGCCTGGAACACGACATGCCCGGCATCGCCGGGCTGCGCACCTTCATCCTCTACGCGTTGTTCGGCGCCCTCTGCGGCTGGTTGAGCCTCGCGTTCGAGTCGCCGTGGGTGCTCGCGGCCGGTCTGCTCGCGGCGTCGGGCGCGATGCTCGCCGGGTACGTGCTGTCCGTGCGCATGGACGAGGACAACCTCGGGCAGACCACGGAGATCGCCGCGCTCGCGACGTTCCTCCTGGGCGCCGTCGCGGCGCACGGTGAGCGGGAACTCGCGGCCGGGCTCGGCGTGGCCGTCGCCGCGATCCTCGCCTACAAGCAGCCGCTGCACGGCTTCGTGGAGAAACTCGGCAGCGACGACGTCTACGCGGCGCTGCGGCTGCTGATCGCCACGTTCATCATCCTGCCGATCCTGCCGGACGAGCCGCTCGACCCCTGGCAGGCGCTCAACCCGCAATCGCTCTGGTTGCTGGTGCTGCTGATCTCGGGGCTCTCGCTTGTCGGCTACGTCCTGACCCGGACGCTCGGCGCGCACCGCGGCATCCCGATCACCGGGCTCGCGGGCGGCCTGGCCTCCTCGACTGCGGTGACGCTCTCGCTCGCCCGACAGAGCCGCGAGCCCCAGTACGAAAAGGCCGGCGCCGCGATCGTCGCCGGGGTGCTGCTCGCCTGGACCGTCAGCTTCGCGCGCGTGCTGGTCGAGGTTCTCGTCGTGAACCGCGCCCTGCTGCCCGCGGTGCTGCCGGCGCTGGTCGCCATGTCGGCGGTCTGTGCGGGCTTCGCGTGGCTGATGCTGCGCCGCGCGGGCCGCGACCGCGGCAAGGCGAAGGAGGTGCCGCTGCGCAACCCGTTCAGCCTGACGTCCGCGATCAAGTTCGCGGCGATCTTCGCGCTGGTGCTGCTGGTCGTGAAGATCGTGCAGACGCAGGCTCCCGCGGCCGGCATGTACGTCGTTGCGGCGATCGCCGGCACTACCGACGTCGACGCGATGACGCTGTCGATGGCGCAATATGCGCGCACGAACAGCCCGCAGGTGGCCGCACACGCCATCACGATCGCGGTCCTGAGCAACACGGTCGTCAAGACGGGCATGGTGCTCACGCTCGGCAACCCCTCGATCCGCAAGTGGACGACGCTCGCGACCACGGCGATCGTCGGGGCGGGCGTCGCAGCGATCCTGCTCACATAGGCCGCCCGGGCCCAGGCGGGCCGCGCAATCCGGCCGCGGCTCGCCGCTCTGGCTTCGGCGCAGAACGAGAGCGCTCGGCAGGAATTACGTATTCCCGCCGCACCCGCCGGGGATTTTCATTGCGCCGTGGGTAAATGCCTGGAGGTCACATGTTCCGGACACGTCGCGCACTGATTCCCCTCGCCGTCGCCGTCGCCCTCGCATGCTTCGCGGTCGGCGCCCGGGCCGGTACGGTGTTCACGGCCTCGATGGACGGTGCGCAGAACCAGCCCGAGCCCCTCAAGACGGATGCCACGGGCACGGTCGAACTGAAGGTGAGCGCCGACGGCAAGAGCGTCGAATACAAGGTTTCGGTCAACAAGCTCCTGAACGCCGCCGCGGCAGACATTCACCTCGGGCCGCCGATCCAGAACGGGCCGCTGGTCGTGAAGCTCTGGCCGCACGACTCGGGCGCCGCGAAGAAAGGCGAGTTCAGCGGCGTGCTCGCCGAGGGCAGGTTCGACGCGGGCGACCTGATCGGGCCGATGACCGGGGCGCCGCTCGCGGACCTGATCGAGGAACTCGCGGCCGGCAACGCCTACGTCAACGTGCACACCAACGACGGCATGGATCCGCCGAATTCCGGCCCGGGCGACTACCGTCTCGGCGAGATTCGCGGCCAGCTGAAGTAAGACCCTCACCCAACCTCAAATACGAAACACCCGCTGCGCGTTGCCCGCGAGGAAGCGCGCCTCGACGTCCGCCTCCAGCGCGAGCGCGGGCAGCGCTTCGAGCGCCTTGACGGGCGGCACCATCGGCCAGTTCGTGCCGAACAGCACCTTGTCCCGCCCGTGCCCGCGCAGGTATTCGACCAGCGCGCGCGGGTAGCGCTCGACCGTGTACGCCGACGTGTCGATGTAGACGTTCGGATGCTTGGTCGCGACGGCGATCATCTCCTCGGTCCACGGGTAGCCGATGTGACCGCCGACGATGACGAGCTCTGGAAAGTCGATCGCAACCTGGTCGACGTACGGGATCGGCCGCCCCACGTCCGACGGCATCAGCGGCCCGGTGTGGCCGACCTGCGTGCAGAACGGGATGCCGAGCTCGCAGCACTCCGCGTAGACCGGGTAGAAGCGGGCGTGCGTCGGCGGCTGCTCCCAGAGCCACGGCAGCACGCGCACGGCCTTGAAACCGAGTTCGCGGACGCAACGCCGCAGTTCACGCACGGCTTCGCGTGGGCGACGGATGTCGACGGAGCCGACGCCCACCAGGCGGTCCGGCGCCTCGCGCACGAACGAGGCGACCTCGTCGTTCGAGACCAGGTCGCCGCGCGGCCCGACCCAGGCGCTGAGCAGGCTGCGCGAGATTCCGGCTGCCGCCATCGCGTCGAGCGTGACCTGCACGGGCCACGGTGCACCGGCGACGAGGCTGGGGCCGCTGAGCCGCCGCGTCCAGCGACGCAGCGAGTCCAACATCGGCTCGTTCAGGAAGCGCGGCGTGGGATGCTGCGCCCACGCGTCGATGATCGTACGTACCAGGGTGCACCCCCGCAGGCGGCCGGTCAGGAAGCGGCGGACATTGTAGCGGGATACGCGTAGTACGATCGCCTCGACGGTTCAGGCAGTCAGGATCACGCCGACTCATGACCAGGAAGCTCCGCAGGGCGTTCGGCCACTATGCAACCGGCGTGACCGTGGTCACCACGACGACCGCCGGCGGCGAGCGTGCGGGCATCACGGTGAACAGTTTTTCGTCGCTGTCGCTCGACCCGCCGCTGGTGCTCTGGAGCATCGCGCGGACGGCGGCCACGTTCGCATCGTTCCGCGAGGCCGGTGCCTTCGCGGTCCACGTCCTGCACGCTGGACAGGCCCACCTTGCGCGCCAGTTCGCCCTCCGCGGCGGCGACCGCTTCGCAGGCGTGTCGTGCGCGACCGGGCCGAGCGGTGCCCCGCTGCTCGACGACTTCCTGGCGTGCTTCGACTGCGAAACGTACGCGACGCACGAGGGCGGCGATCACCTGGTCATCGTCGGCCGCGTGCTCGAGAGCTTCGAGCGCAGCGGCGAGCCGTTACTGTTCTATCGCGGGCGCTTCGTCGAGCGCTGTCGCGCCTGAAGCGGGACGCAGGCTCACGGCGATGCGAGCTGCGGCTGATGGCCCGGGGACGTAAAGTCGCAGCCGCTGCTCTGGTCGTAGCGCACCCATTCGTACTGCGCGACGCGCGGACCCTCGTACTGGAACGGCCCCGCCCAGCCGGCCGCGGTCTCGTCCACCGGCCACACGTTCATCATGATCTTCTGGTACGAGTCGGACGGCTTCGGCGTTTTCGTGCGGCGCGTGTCGTAGAAGGAATCGACGCGCTGGCCGTCGACGTACCACTCGATGCCGCCTTCGAACCAGCGGAAGCCGTAGTTGTGGAACTCGACGGAAGCGTCGAACCCAAGCGTCAGGGTGCGTTCGTTGCGCTGGACGTAGCGGTCGTCGTTGGTCCAGAAATTGAACTGCACGCGCCGCGTGTCGAAGCCGAGGAACTCGATGTCGATCTCGTTGTGCCGTCCGTTGCCGCCGTTGTCGTACGGGCCGGCGAACGTGAAGAACGACGTCACCACGCCCGGCTGCCGGATCGGCTTGAACCGCGCTTCGTAGCAACCATAGCCGTGAAAGCCTTTAGTGCGGTATTCACCCGAGCTGAAAGGCATGCCGAGGTATTCGACGTCGCTCAACTGGATGTCCATCCGGCCCGCCGCGGCGTCGTGCGTGACATGGTCCGCCCGCCAGGCGTTGGCGAACGGCGAGCCGTTGGTCCATTCATCGGCCTTCATCCAGCGCGAAGTGTCGTAACCGGTCATCCGGTCGATGAACGACCCCAGCGGTACGACCACTACGCCGCCGCCTCGGCGGGCAGCGAGGGCCTCCGTGTACATCGCCAGCACGAGTCCGCCGGCCACGGTCGCGACGATCGCGCGCGAGGCTGGCGACGAGCGACTTTCACTCGGGTTCCGCGTCATGCCTGCTCTCCCTCGGCACCGGCCGTGTGCCGCTGCCCCTCGACGTCGTTGTTCTTGTGTCCGCGAGCCGTCGCTGCGGCCTGTCCGTCAAGCGGAGGCTAGTCGTTTCGCGACGCAGGTCAACCTTCGGGGTGACATAACGCGGCGGCGTCCGCAGGTTCCGCCTGCTTCACGAGCGCCGCGATGCGCGGGTCCGACAGCGAGGGCAGCAGGTTCCAGTCGAGCCGCGCCCACCAGCCGTGCCGCCACCCGCCGTCGACCGCCACCTGCAGGTGATCCGCCGCCTGCTCGACCCGGCCGAGCAGCAGGCACGCCGTCGCGGTCCAGTAGCGGACCTCGCCGCTCACGATACCCTGCGCCAGGAGCCGCTCTGCGCGGCTTACGAAGTTCTCCAGTTCTTCGCGTGCGCGCGTGGCATCGCCCGCCGCGAGCCGCAGGTGCGCGCGCGTGATCGAGTGCGGCAGCCGCCAGACCCAGTCGTCGTTGAGGATCTGGTCGAGCTCGGCACAGGCACTCAGCGTCGCCGCGTCGTAGAGCGCAAGGGCCTCGTCGTACCGGCCGAGCGCAACGCTCGCGTACGCGCGCTGAGCCTGGCCGAACGCGCGGGCCGCCGCCCCGGAGGCGATGCACCCGAGCGCTTCCCGGTCGGCGCGCGCCATGTGCAGCGCGACGATCAGCTCCGCGTCGAACACGTTGTCGGGCGCGCGTGCACGCGCCTCGTCCACGGCCTGCTCCGCCTCGTCGAGCCGGCACGACTGCAGCAGCAGCAGTCCCCGCCGCGCGTGATAGAACGCGCGTCCGGGCGCCACCTCGATCGCACGCTCCACCCAGCGCAAACCCTCGCGCAGGTTGCCGCGCGTCGCCTCGAGCCGCGACATGCCCGAGCACGGCACGGGGAAGCGGGGATCGAGTTCGATCGCCGCGAGGAACCGCTCGCGCGCTTCCTCGTCGCGCCCGAATCGCAGCGCGTCGAACCCTGCGTTCGTCACGACGATGGGCGCGAGCGGGTCGAGCCGGTAGACGCGCAGGTTGCGCTCGGCCGCCTCGACGTAGCGTCCCTGGGCGAGCAGCGCGAGGCCGAGCCACACGTGCGCCATCGAGTAGCCGGGGTTGAGCTCGAGCGCCCGCTCGAACGAGCGCACGGCCGCGTCCGGGTCGCCTTCGTTCAGTTGCACGAGCCCGAACGACGCGTGCGCCTCGGCGAGGCCCGGCGCGAGCCTGAGCGCCTCCTCGACGGCCGGGCGCGCCCTGGCCAGTGCCTCCTGCATCGACAGGTTGCCGTAATGACGCGCGGACAGCAGGAGCGCCGCGTCGGCGATGCCCGTGTAGGCCAGCGCGTAGCCGGTATCGAGTTCGACCGCACGCTGGAACAGCTCCGCCGCACGCCGCAGCGAGGGTTCCGTGCGCTTGTGGAAATGATGTCGGCCGAGCAGGTAGGCGTTGTAGGCCTCGAAGTTGCCGGGACCTTCGATCTCCGCCGGCGGGCGCAGCGGCTGGCCGTGGCGCCGCCCGACTGCATCGATGACCGCCTGCGAGACTTCGCTCTGCAGCTGGAACACGTCGCCGAGCCTGCGTTCGAACGTGTGCGACCACACCTGGTAGCCGTCGGTCGCGCAGACGAGCTGCACGTCGATGCGCACGCGGTCCTCGTGGCGCCGCACGCCGCCTTCGAGCAGCGAGAGCACGTTGAGCTTGCGGCCGATGTTGCGCGCGTCCTCGTGGCGACCCTTGAACGCGAACGAGGAGGTGCGCGCGGCGACGCGCAACCCGGGCACCCGCGCAAGCTGGTTGCGGATCTCCTCGGCGAGACCGTCCGAGAAATATTCGTCGGCCGGGTCGCGACTGAGGTTGGTGAAGGGCAGCACCGCGATGGAATTCTCCGGCGCCGGTGCGGCCGGCAGCACATCGTCCGCCCCGCCCGCGGGTGCCAGTGCGAGCGTCCGTTCGATGCCCCGCGGCGTAATGTCGAAGATCCACGCGAGCGCGAGCGCGACGGGCAGGCCCGCAACGAGCGCGGCGATGACGAAGCGCGTGTAGTCCGCGAGGTCGAAGGCGTCGAACAGCAGGTCCGCCACCTGGGCCAGCACCCAGGCGCCGGCGAGGTACCAGACGGCGACACGCAGTACGTGCCGGCGCCGTACCTCCGTCCACCAAAGCCCGAGTCGCGACATCCATCCTCCGCAGGCTGCTCACCCGCGGCGGGCGGCACACGGCCCGGCGTCAGTGGCGCTCGGGGCCGGCCGGTTCCGCGGGCCCGACCTTCCCGGTCGAGCCGCCATCCTGCCCGGGCGCGTTCACATTTACCATCCAGGGCGTGCCGTACCGGTCGACCAGCATGCCGAACGCCTGGGCCCAGAAGGTCGGCTGCAGCGGCATCTGCACGGTGCCTCCGTCGCTCAATTCGCCGAACACGCGCTGCGCTTCCTCGACCGTGTCGTAGTTCATCGACAGCGCAAAACCCCGGATGCCTTCGAACGGATCCTCGCTCACGGCGTCCGAGGCCAGGAGCGCCCGCCCGTCGATGACGAGACGTGCATGCATGATGCGCTGCGCTCGGTCGGGGGCAACGTCGTGGCCGGCCGGCGATTCGGCGTAGGTGAGCAGCAACTCGAGCTTGCCGTGGAACACGCGTTCGTAGAAACGCATCGCTTCGGCGCAGGTGCCGTCGAAGAACAGGTACGCGTCCAGGTGGGCCATCGGCGTGCTCCGCTGCGTCTGGTTACGCGTGCATGGTGGGCACGCTCGCGACACGGCGGAATCGGACGGGGCTGACAGCGCACGTCCGTCCCATAGCCTGCCTCTATGGTATTTGGCAGAACAATCTATTGGATCTACCGAACCGGGGACCGGAGAATGCGCCCATCGATTCAAGCCCTTGCCATGACGACAGCATCTTCCGGAGTGGAACATGTCCCTGATCAACACCAGCCTCAAGCCCTTCAAGACCACCGCGTACCACAACGGCAAGTTCGTCGAGGTGACGGACCAGAGCGTGCGCGGCAAGTGGTCGGTCTTCATCTTCATGCCGGCTGCCTTCACGTTCAACTGCCCGACCGAAGTCGAGGACGCGGCGGACAATTACGCCGAGTTCCAGAAGATGGGCACTGAGGTCTACGTCGTCACGACCGACACGCACTTCTCGCACAAGGTGTGGCACGAGACCTCGCCCGCCGTCGGCAAGGCGAAGTTCCCGCTCGTCGGCGACCCGACGCACCAGCTCACGCGTGCGTTCGGCGTGCACATCGAGGAAGAAGGCCTCGCGCTGCGCGGCACGTTCGTCGTCGATCCCGAAGGCGTGATCAAGACCGTCGAGGTGCACGACAACGCGATCGCGCGCGACGTCAGGGAGACGCTGCGCAAGGTCAAGGCGGCCCAGTACGTCGCGGCCCACCCGGGTGAAGTGTGCCCCGCCAAGTGGAACGGCGGCGCGAAGACGCTGAAGCCGACGCTGGAACTGGTCGGCAAGATCTGACGGTCGAGAGAAATCCCCATGCTCGACCAAGACCTGAAACAGCAACTGCATGGTTACCTCGGCCGCATCACGCAGCCGATCGAGATCATCGCGGCCCTGGATGACAGCGACGCCGCGCGCGACATGGCTGCGCTGCTGCAGGACATCGCCCCGCTGTCGAGCCTGATCGAGTACCGCGAACTGCGCGGGGCGGACGTGGCGGTGGGCACCCGCACGCCTTCGTTCCGGATCACCCGTGCCGGCAAGGACGTCGGGGTCACGTTCGCCGGCATCCCGATGGGGCACGAGTTCACCTCGCTGGTCCTCGCGCTGCTGCAGGCCGGCGGGTACCCGCCGAAGGTCGACGACGCCGTGATCGAGCAGATCAAGGCGCTCGATGGCGACTACGACTTCGAGGTCTTCATCTCGCTCTCCTGCCACAATTGCCCCGAGGTCGTGCAGTCGCTCAACCTCATGGCGGTGTTGAATCCGCGCGTGCGCGTCACGACGATCGACGGCGCGCTGTTCCAGCAGGAAGTCGAGCGGCGGCAGATCATGGCGGTGCCGTACGTCTTCCTGAACGGGGGCGAATTCAACCAGGGCCGCATCAGCCTCGAGGAACTGCTCGCGAAGGTCGACTCGCGCGCCGGCGAGCGCGCGGCCGGGCAGATCGACGCCAAGGGCGCCTTCGACGTGCTCGTCGTCGGTGGCGGCCCGGCGGGCTCGTCGGCGGCGATCTACGCAGCGCGCAAGGGCATCAGGACCGGTGTCGTCGCCGACAGGTTCGGCGGGCAGGTCATGGACACGCTCGGCATCGAGAACTTCATCTCGGTCAAGGCCACCGAGGGACCGAAACTCGCCGCGGCGCTCGAAGAGCACGTCAAGCATTACGACGTCGACATCATGAACCTGCAGCGCGCGGCGAAGCTCGTGCCCGCCGGCGCCGACGGCCTGCTGACTGTCGAACTCGAGAGCGGCGCCAGGCTCAGGAGCCGCACCGTGATCATCTCGACCGGTGCGCGCTGGCGGCAGATGAACGTGCCGGGCGAAAAGGAGTACTCCGGCAAGGGCGTCGCTTACTGCCCGCACTGCGACGGCCCGCTGTTCAAGGGTAAGCGCGTCGCGGTGATCGGCGGCGGAAACTCAGGTGTCGAGGCCGCGATCGACCTCGCAGGCATCGTCGCGCACGTCACGCTGATCGAGTTCGACGGCAGGTTGCGCGCGGACGAGGTATTGCAGCGCAAGCTGCGCAGCCTGCCGAACGTGCGCGTGATCGTCTCGGCGCAGACGACCGAAGTCCAAGGCGCCGACGGCAAGGTCAATGCGCTGTCGTACAAGGATCGCAGCACCGGCGAGATCCGCCGGCTCGCGCTCGAGGGCGTGTTCGTGCAGATCGGCCTGCTGCCGAACACCGACTGGCTCAAGGGCACGGTGGCGCTCTCGCCGCACGGCGAGATCGAGGTCGACGCGAGCGGCCAGACCTCGCTGCCCGGCGTGTTCGCCGCCGGCGACGCCACGACCGTGCCTTACAAGCAGATCATCATCGCGATGGGCGAAGGCTCGAAGGCCGCCCTGAGCGCCTTCGACCACCTGATCCGCGTGCCGGTGCCGGCCGCGGGGGAGGCAGCCGCTGCGTAGCAGGCCGCCGTTACGCGGCCGGGACGGCGGCGATACGCATCAGCACCGCATCAGCTTGATGAACGCCTCGGGGACGGCGTAATTGAAGTCCGACTCGGCGTCGCAGTCCTCGACCGCCCTGTCGTCGTCGTACTGCACGCGGACACGGCAGAGCTTCTCCAGCCCGCGCCGGGCCTCGTCGCGCGCGTCGACGAGGTGCACCGAGATGACGTTGACCGGCCGGTCGACCGACTGCACGAAGCGCCCGATTTCCCTGCGCACGGATTCGCGCAGCGTGTCGGAGAGATCGAAACCCTGTGCGGTGATGACCGTTCTCATCGGCTGCCCTCCGAGGCTGGAAATCCGTTTCCTGCGGACGCCGACAATAGCAGCGGTGCCACCCGATCCGCTGTGGGAAGAGACCTACTCGGTCGAATTCTGTTCGCCACGTCAGTGCGCGTGCTGTTCGTCCTGCATCAGCTTGGTGAACGCCTCGCAGATGCAGTCGTGAAAGCTCGCTTCGCTGTCCGAGTCCTCGACGCGGACCTGGTCCTCGAACTCCACGCTGATCCGACAGCGCCGGTCGAGTCCCCGAGCCGCGACGCCGCGCTCGTCGTACAACTGCACCGAAATCACGTTCACCGGCCGGTCGACCGACTGCACCAGCCGCTCGATCTCGCCCATGACCTCGTGGCGCAGTTCGTCGGTGAGCTCGAAGCCGTGAGCGCTGATCTGCATCCTCATGTTCGTTCTCTCCCGGGGTCGCCGTCGGGGAACCAGCGGATCATGCGCGCCTCGGCCGGCACCAGCGCCTCGGGGTGCTCGGGCACGACGCGGGGCGTGTAGTGCGCGGCCGGGCGATCCCCCGGCACCTCGCCGACATAGAGAAAGCCTCCGGCCGACCCGGCGATCGGGGTGTCGCGTCGCAGCGGAAAGACGGTGCCCGGCTGGCCTGGCTGCGGCTCGAGGTACAGCTGCACCGCGACGGCATCGGGCGGGACCGGGCCGAGGAACACCTGCACGCTGATGCGATGGCGGCCATCGGCGGCGGGCGTCGAGTCCCGGACGCCCCAGCCCATGGCCGACCAGTGGCGCGCCAGGCCGTCCTTCCAGCGCTGGAGCTCGGCCGCAAGCTGCGTTCCGTACGCGCGGCGCCGGTGAAAGCTTTCGGCCGCCGGCAGGTAGAGCCGCTCCAGGTATTCCGCGACCATCCGATTGCTGCTGAACCGGGGCGTCAGCCGCGACAGGCTCGCCCGGATGCGCGCCACCCATGCCCGCGGGACGCCGTCCGCGTCGCGCTCGTAGAACTGCGGCACGACCTGCTGCTCGAGCAAGGCGTAGAGCTGGTCGACTTCCTCGGCGTCCCGTCCGGGACCGGGGTGCTCACGCCCGTCGCCGATCGCCCAACCGACCTCCGGCGAATAGGCCTCGGCCCACCATCCGTCGAGCTCCGACAGGTTGAGCCCGCCGTTGACGAGGACCTTCATGCCGCTAGTGCCGCTCGCCTCCCAGGGACGGCGGGGCGTGTTGATCCAGACGTCGACGCCCTGCACCAGTTGCTCGGCGAGCTCGAGGTCGTAGTCCTCGAGGAACACTGCGCGCGCGCGCACCTCGGGGCGTTGCACGAACCGCGCCCACTGCTGCACGAAGCCCCGACCGACCGCGTCGCGCGGATGCGCCTTGCCGGCGATGATGAGCTGGACCGGGCGCGACGCGTCGGACAGCAGCCTGACGAGCCGCTC
>DASSJN010000210.1:0-24280 GCA_035691185.1 Steroidobacteraceae bacterium | reverse complement strand
GCGCGATCGAGGACGAGTTGCACGTGCGCGGGCTCTACGACCTGCTCCTGCACCGCGACGCGCCGCGGGCGGGCATCGAGCACCTCGTGCGCGTGCACGCGATGCATTACATCGAGGACCTCGCGAACCGCTCGCCGGCGGCGGGCCTGGTGCACATCGATCCCGACACCTGGATGTGCCCTGACACGTTCGAGGCCGCCCTGCGCGCTGCCGGCGCGAACGTGCTCGCGGTCGACCTGGTGCTCGGTGGTGTCGCGTCGCGGGCCTTCTGCAACGTGCGTCCGCCGGGCCACCATGCCGGGCGCGCGACGGCGATGGGCTTCTGCTTCCTCAACAACGTCGCGGTGGCGGCGCGGCACGCGCTCGACCACCACGGGCTCGAGCGGGTCGCGGTACTGGACTTCGACGTGCATCTCGGCAACGGCACCGAGGACATCTTCAGGAACGACGAGCGCGTGCTGCTGTGTTCCTCCTACCAGTACCCGCTGTGGCCCGGCATGAATCCGCCGACGGTGCCGGGGCGCATCGTCAACTGCGCGCTTCCGCCAGGCAGTGGCAGCGAAGCATTCCGCAACGTGGTCACCGATCACTGGGTGCCGGCGCTCGATGACTTCCGGCCGCAACTGCTGCTGATTTCCGCGGGCTTCGACGGACACGCGGCCGACGACATGGCGAGTTTGCGACTGGCGACGAACGACTACGCATGGGTGACCGAGGTCGCGTGCGCGATCGCGGCACGGCACGCCGACGGCCGTATCGTCTCGACGCTCGAAGGCGGCTACGACCTGCCTGCGCTCGCCGCGAGCGCGGCCACGCACATCGAACGCCTGATCATGACGTAGAAGACGTGGCCGCCACCCGCCCGCGAAGGCGATCAGCGCGTCCTGCGGCTGCCCCGGTACAGTTCGAACAAGAGCAGCCTGCACGGGATGCTGCCGTTCATCAGTTCCACGGTGCGTGACGGCTTGAGGCCGATGGCCTTGTGGGGCGAGGCGGCGGCGGCGAGGATCGCGGCGTTCCAGCCGCTGAAGCGCTGCTTCAGCACGTCCCCCACCTCCGCGTAGAGCTGGCGCAACCGGGTTTCATCGCCGCCGATGCGGTCGCCATACGGCAGGTTGGTCACGAGGACACCGTCGACACCGGGCGGCTCGACATCCTGCACGCGCACGGTCTCGAAGCGGATGTATCGCTCGACGCGCGCCTTGAGCGCGCTCTTGCGCGCCATCTCGACGTAGCGTGGCTCGATGTCCGAGGCGACCAGCGGCGCCGGAGGGGCGTCGAGCTTGGCGGCGCGCACTCGGTCCTGGGTCTCCCGCCACAGTGCACGGTCGAAATCCGCGAGCCACTCGAAGTGGAATTCGCCCTTGCGTCGATGGATCTGCGGCGCCTTGCGGACCGCGATCATCGCCGCCTCGATCGCGAGCGTGCCGCTGCCGCACATCGGATCGAGGAACGGCTGGGTGCCGTCGTAACCTGCGAACTGCAGGATCGCGGCGGCGAGCGTTTCCTTGAGCGGCGCCGGGTGTCCCGACTCGCGGTAGCCGCGCTTGTGCAGAGCCTTGCCCGACGTGTCGAAACTCAGCGTGCACCGCCCGCGGGCGAGGTGTGCCACGACGACGACCCGGGGTTCCTCTGTGTCGATCTTCGGCGCGGGCTGCCCGGCCGCGACGAACGCCGCACGGATGCCTTCGCGCACTTGCGTGACGACCTGCTTCGGCGTCATCCCGCCGGCCGCCTCGACACCCACGGTCTCGACCATGAACCCGTGCCGGGCATCGAACCATTCCGGCCAGCGGATGCGACGCACCTGTGACTGCAGCATCGGCGGCGTGTGCGCAGGCACTTCCTTGACGACCCGCAGCACGCGACTCGCCGTGCGGAGCCGCAAGTGCAGCTCGTAGTGGAGGGCCTGGCTCGCCTCGAACTCGATCGCGCGGAAGAGCGGTCGCAGCGTCTCTACGCCGAGCGCCTGCAGCTCGGCCGCCAGGGCGGGCTTGGTTTCCTCGGGGCAGGTGGCGATCAGCTTCACGAGCGCGCCTCTCGCGCGCGGGCGCGCGTCACGCCCACGAGTCTAGCCGACCGCGGGGGCGATCCCTATTCGGTCGCCACTGCCCCGCGGGAGAGGTATTGCAGCAGGCGCTGGTAGAGGTCGGCCGGGTGGACAGGCTTGGCCAGGTGGTCGTTCATGCCCGCTTCGAGGCAGCGCTGCCGGTCCTCGACCAGGGCATTCGCGGTCAACGCAACGATCGGGATCTCGTTCCAGCCGGGCAGCGCGCGGATCGCGGCGGTCGCTTCGAGCCCATCCATGTGCGGCATCTGCACGTCCATGAGCACGAGCGCGTAGCGCTTGGCTCGCGCCATCGCCACGGCCTCGCGACCGTCCCGCGCGGCCTCGACCACGAGGCCGGCCCTGCCCAGCAGGAGCCGGGCCACCTCGCGGTTCACGTCGTTGTCCTCGGTCAGCAGGATTTCCGCGCCGGAATATCGGCGCACCAGTTCCTCCTCGGCAGTGCGCACGAACCGCTGCAGGCGCTCACCCGTAGCGCGCAGCGCGGCTTCCTCCCGCTTCACGTCAGCGAGGTCGTCGGCAGCGGTGGACATCGCCGGATTATGCGAGCACCGGCGCAGCGTACAGGCGCCATTGCATCCAATTCAGGAACGCTTGCGCGCGGGCTTCACGGCAAATACGCCGTCGCCGGATGCCTCCGTTTTGAATCCTTCCGCACGCAGCCGACGCGCCACTTCCTGTGGCACGTCTCGACCGGACGTCAACCGATTCGGCGACCCCGTGTAGTGGAAAAGCCGGCCGCGCGGTCGCAGCACGCGTGCGAGCTGCGCATAGAAGTCGCCCGAGTACAGTTCCCCCGCCATGCCGAAGCGCGGTGGATCGTGCAGCACCGCGTCGAACGTGGCGTCCGGCAGCGCGCGCACGCGCGCCGTGACGTCGCCGTGCACGAGCTCGAGCGTGCCGACGCCGGGCTGCGGCGACCACGGATTGAGGCTGCGCAACCAGAGCACGTCGGCGTTCTTCTCGAACGACAGGACTCGCGACGCGCCCTGTTCGAGGCAGCAGGCGGCGAAGTAGCCGAGACCGCCGCACGTATCGAGCACCGTATGACCTCGTGGTCGTATCAGGTCCACCTTGCGTCGCGCATCCTCGTAGGGAGAGACCCGGGACGTCGGCAGCATCTTGATGCCGTCGATCTCGAACGTCGGCGGTCCCCACTCGGTCGGCACGAGCTTGATCAGCGCGGTGTCGTAACGTGCGACCGGCGCGAAGGCCTGGCCGGTCCAGTAGTAGATCGTGCGATCCCTGCAGGTCCCGAGATACGGGTACGTGCCGGTCGCAGAGGCCCAGCGGTCCTCGTCGATCTCCAGGGGCTCGCGCGTGCGGCCGAGGTCGACCGAGGCGTCGATGCGCGGCACGCCTCGACGACGCGCGTCGAGCAGCGCCTGGTGCAACGGCAAGGTCACGAGCGGTCCGGGCATGCGCTGGAAGACCTTTCGCGGCGCTAACGCAACTGCGCCGCCAGCGCCTCGACTTCGGGATCGTCCGGGAAACGTTCGAGCAGCGTCGACGCGGTGCGTCGTGCCGCCTCGCGGCGGCCCGCACCGGCCTGATACGAAGCCAGCGCCAGTCCGATCGCGCGGTCGGTGGGCCAGCGACGCACTGCCTGCTCCAGCAACTCGATCGCTGCGCCCGGCCGTCCGGTCGAGTGCAGGGCGACGGCATAGACATAGGTGTAGCGCGGCACGTCGGGCGCGAGGTCGCGTGCCCGTCGCAACGATCCCAGTGCCGACGCGGTCTGCTGCAGGCGCACCTGGGCCAGGCCGAGCGCGTGATGGATCGACGCCCCCTGCGGCGCATGCTGCAGCCCGCGCTCGAGCAGTGCGACGGCTTCGGCGTCGCGGCCCTGTGCGCGCAGGACGTCGGCCGCGTTGACGTAGGCGGGCTCGAAGCCCGGGTCGAGGCGCAGGGCCGCGGCGAACGCCGCCTCCGCCTGCGCTGCCTGCCCGAGCACGGCGTGAAATCCGCCCAGGGCCACGTTCGATTCGGGGCGATCCGCGTTGTAGTGCAAGGTCGCGACGTACTCGTCCGCGGCCCGCTGCCACGCGGCCAGCGCCTCGGGCGGCAGCGCGTCCCGCGTTTCGGCCAGCACGCGCGCGGCCTCCACGCGGACGGCGCGCCTGGGATCGTCGAGCAGCGGCACCAGTGCGTCGCGGCCCCCCGGCGGCACCCCCGCGCCGACGCCGGCCGCCGCCAACCGCACGAGGGCGTCGGCGTCCGCGACGGCCCGCTGGACCGTGGCCGCGTCGTACGCACCCAGCCCGCCCAGACGTCGTAGAGCGGAGGCGCGCACGATGGCCGGCTGTGCGATGTCCGAGGCAATTCGCGCGAGATCAGCAGCAGCCCCCGGCGCACTTTGCTCGGCAGCGTCGAAGGCAGTGGCGAACGTCTCGACGCCTCGCGCGTCGCGACCGAGCCACGAACGCACCTGCGCCGCCGCCCACGCGGCGTCGGACTCACGGTGACACTGGCTGCATGCGTTCGGCACGCCGAGCGCGACGCTCTGGTCCGGTCGCGGCACGCGCATGCTGTGGTCACGTCGCGGGTCGATCACCATGTAGGTCGCGCGCGGCATGTGGCACTCGACGCACTGCGCGCCAAGCGAGCGCTCCGGATGGTGGTGGTGGGAGCGCGCGTCGTACTTCGCCGGGACGTGACACTGGGTGCAGACGGCGTTGCCCGGCGCGCGCAGCTGCTGCGTGTGCGGATCGTGACAGTCGCTGCAGGTCACCCCCGCGAGGTGCATGCGACTCTGCAGCCAGGATCCCCAGACGAACACCTCGTCACGCTGCTGGCCGTCCGCGTGGTACAGGGACGGTTCGACCAGCAGCGGCAGGTAGTGATCGGTGAACGGCGCACCGGCCCGGTATCCTTCGGCCACATGCGAGCGGCGCGCGTGGCATCGGGCGCAGACGTCGATTTCCCGCTGCGACGTGCGCGCGACGCTGCGTCTGGGTTGCGCAGTCTCGGGATCGAGCGTCCATGCGACGCCGTTGCGCTCGTCGAGCCGCACGGTGAGCCCGCGGGCCGGATCGTCGCCCCGGCGCTCTGTCCACGCGAGGTGGGCGGATCCCGGGCCGTGACACGCCTCGCAGCCGACCGATATTTCCGACCAGGTCGTCGCGTACGCATCGGTCGTCGCGTCGTAGCGTTTTTCGACGTTGGTCGAGTGACAGTCCGCGCACATGAAGTTCCAGTTCTGCTGGCGTCGCGTCCAGTGCAACTCGTCGCGATGGTCGATCTTCTCGTCGGGGTAGAGGTGGAACCAACGCTGGCCGCCGGCGTCCGCCGGTCGCGCGTCCCAGGCGACCGACAGTGCCTGCAGCCGGCCGCCCGGCAGCTCGAGCAGGTACTGCTGCAGCGGATACACGCCGAACGTGTAGCGGACCTCGAAGTCCGCGAGCGTGCCGTCCGGTCCGTCGGTGTGGACGTAGTACTTGCCGTCCCGGCGGAAGAACCGCGACGTGACGCCCCCGTACGTGAAGCTCCTTTCGCCGAAATCGCCGAGGACCGTCTCGTCGCTCGCGACCTGCATTGCGCGCTGGTGCTGAGAGCCATGCCAGGCCCGAGCCTGGGCCTCGTGGCACGACTCACAGCGCTCACTCCCGACGTACTGCGCGTCGGTGGAGCCGCGCCGGCCGGCCTTTCGCGCTTCGTCGCGCGGCGCGTCGCGGACGAGCCAGTACGTCGTCGCGACGGCGAGCGACGCCAGGGCAACGCCCAGTGCGATACGCGCGCGCTTCATCGCATCGGCGTCACTGCGCGGCTGCACCGGCCGGTTTCGTGCCGGGCATGATTTCAAAGAACGGGTCGAACGCGCCGAACGTGCCCGCCAGTGGCTCCAGCGCCTTCGCATTGCCCTCGAACTTCGCCCGCCTCTTCAACGCGAGTGACCGGAACGTTTCCTTGCGCATCATGACCTGCTCGAGGTCGGCCCGATCGAGGGTGATCGTCACGTCGGCCGCGGGCGAACGGAAGCCCTCGATGTTCGTCAGCGTCGCGTTGCTCATCTCGAGCACGAACTGCTCGCCGTTGTCCGGCGTGACGAGGTTGGCCACGAACCTGACGCCGGCCGCCTTGCGGCTGTCGACGAGGATGCCGAGGTAGTCGAGCCAGAGGCCGGTGCTCATCGCGCGCATCGTATCCGGCGTGGCCGTCCTCGGCACGAGGCCCGCGGGAATGCCGGAGCGCAATTCGAGTGCCGCCGCCAGGAAAGTGTTGCGGAGGCTCGAGCTTTCCTGCTGGTAACCCACCTGCTCGAAGGCATCGGCCAGCAGATCTTTCGCGCGCTGGTTGCCCGGCTCGGCGCAGACCAGTTTGTTCAGGATCTCGGTCGCGAGCAGGTACTCCCCATCGTCGACGAGCGTCCGTGCCCTGGCGAGGATCCTGTCGGCGCCACCCATCATCTCGACGTACAGCGGCGCCGATTGCTCCGGGGACACCGGAATCAGCGTCGCCGGGTTGCCGTCCCAGTAGCCGAGATAGCGGTTGATCACGCCGCGACTGTTGTGGGCCTCCGAGCCGTGGTAGCTGCGCGCCGCCCAGTGCCGCTGCAGGCTCTCGGGCAGACGGTACACATTGTGGATCTGGTTGATCGTCACGCCATCGTTTGCCGCGTGCATCACGTCGTTGTGCAGGTTGGCGTAGACGTCGCGCTGCACACGCATGATCTCCTGGACGCGCTCGCTGCCCCAGCGCGGCCAGTTGTGCGAGGCGAACATCACGTCGGCGTGCTGCCCGAACGAGTACAGCGCCGAGTTGATGTGCTTCGACCAGGCGAGCGGGTCGCGGATCAGCGCGCCCCGCAGCGTGTAGATGTTGTGGATGGTGCCCGTGATGTTCTCGGCGGCCCAGAAGGCCTTGAACTGCGGGAACCACGTGTTCATCTCGACCGGCGCTTCGCTGCCGGGCGTGTTCTGGAAGACCATGGTCACGCCGTCGATCGTGACCTCCTCGATGTCCTGCGCAATGCTGCGCGTGGGTGCAATCAGGCCCGTTGAGCCGGTCGAAGCCGTCTTCCCGATCGCCTGGTCGACGTGGCCGTACGGGCTGCGCGGCAGCAGCAGGCCGTACTGGTAATAGGCCCGGCGCACCATGGCGTTGGCGGCATGGAGATTCTCGGCCACGGCTTCCTCCTGGAAGCCCGCCGGTGCGATCACCGGGACCTTGCCGTCCCTGACGTCCGCCTCGTCGACCACGCCGCGCACGCCGCCGAAGTGGTCGACGTGGGAATGCGAATAGACGACCGCGACGACGGGCCTCTGCCCGAGCTGCTCGTTGACGAAGGCGAGCGCAGCGGCCGCGGTCTCGCTGGAGAGCAGCGGGTCGAAGACGATCCAGCCGCTGTCGCCCTTCACGAAGCTGATGTTGGAGATGTCGAATCCGCGGACCTGGTAGATGCGGCCCGGCACCACTTCGTACAGGCCATGACCCATGTTGAGCACGGCCTGGCGTTGCAGGGACGGATTGACGCTTTCGAACCGGCGGTCCTGCTGCAGGAAGTCGAAGCTCGCCATGTCCCAGACGACGTCGCCCGTCGCGTTGCGGATCGTGCGGTAGGTCGGCGCCGCGATGAACCCGCGGCGGGATTCCTCGAAATCCCGCTCGTCCTCGAACGGCAGGCTCGCGCGCACCTGCCGGTGCAGCTCCATCGTATGCGGCGACGGCGCCTTGCCCTTAGGGTGGAAGTGAACCGGTGGTGCGTCAGCGGCCCGGGCGAGTCCGACCGCGGCAAACACCACCGCGGCCGAGCACCTGATGAATGGTCGTTTCGACATCGTCATCTCCCGGCCTGTCCGCGATCCCTGCGGACGGATCGCATTATGGCGCGCGGCGTTACTGCCTGGAGCCGGTGGTCACGGCCTCCATGACGCGGTCGAGGTTGAAGCTGCCCGGCTTCTGCCGCGGCGGGAACTCGCGGAAGCTCTGCAGCCACTGCCCGACGTACGCGCCGGCCGGGGCGATCGCGAACATGTGCTCGAGGTACCAGCGCTGGTACCCGATCGCGTGCTCGTGCTCGGCGCGCTCGAAGGGGTCCATGCGCAGGTTGGTGAGCTTTGGTGCTCGCAGTTGCGTGAACGGCTTCTGCCACACCTCGAGGCCCTCCCCTTCCTGCTCGAGGAACGTGACCTTCCAGTCGTCGTAGCGCAGCGCCGCGACGCTCCCGTCGTCGGTCCAGTAGATGAACTCGCGACGCGGCCACGCTGCCTGACCACGCAGCGCCGGTCCGAGGTCATAGCCGTCGAGATGGACCTTGTAATTCGACTTGCCGATCCTGCGGCCCTTTAGCAGGTCCGCACCGACGCCCGGGTCACCGGCGGCGGCGAGGAAGGTCGGGAGCATGTCCTCGTGCGCACCGATGTCGTTGATCACCGTCCCCGGCTTGATCACGCCGGGCCACCGGATGAACGTCGGCACTCGATAGCCGCCTTCCCACTGCGTGTTCTTCTCGCCGCGGAACATCGTGGTGCCGCCGTCGGGCCACGTGAACGTCTCGGCGCCGTTGTCGGTCGAATACATCACGATGGTGTTCTCGTCGAGGCCGAGCTGTTTCAGCCTGGCCAGCACATGCCCGACGTGGCCGTCGTGCTCGACCATGCCGTCGGCATAGATGCCGAGACCCGTCTTTCCCTCCGACCCGGCTTTCAGGTGCGTGAAGATGTGCATGCGGGTGGAGTTCCACCACAGGAAGAACGGCTTGCCGTCCTTCGCGGCGCGCTCCATGAAGCCCAGTGCCTGGGCCGTGACCTCGTCGTCGATGGTCTCCATGCGCTTCTTCGTGAGCGGTCCCGTGTCGGTGATGCGGCCATCGGCGTAGCTGTGGATCACGCCGCGCGGTCCGAACTGCTTCCTGAGCGCAGGATTCCTGAAGTAGTCCGGATTCTCAGGCTCCTCCTCGGCGTTCAGGTGGTAGAGATTGCCGAAGAACTCGTCGAAGCCGTGCGCCGTGGGCAGCATCTCGTCTCGGTCGCCGAGGTGGTTCTTGCCGAACTGACCGGTGACGTAACCCTGCGCCTTCAGCAGCGTGGCGATCGTCGGGTCTTCCTTCCGCATGCCTTCCGGCGCGCCCGGCAGACCGACTTTCGTGAGACCCGTGCGAATCGGCGACTGGCCGGTGATGAACGCCGCGCGGCCGGCGGTGCAGCTTTGCTGGCCGTACCAGTCCGTGAACATCGCGCCCTCGCTGGCGATGCTGTCGATGTTGGGCGTGCGGTAGCCCATGATCCCGCGGTTGTACGTGCTGATGTTGAAGCCGCCGACGTCGTCCCCCCAGATCACGAGGATGTTCGGCTTCTTCGCCTGGGCATGGGCCGCGCCGCCGAACGCCGACCCCGCCAACACGGTCGCCGCCGCCAGAACCCGTAACGTCTTGTGCATGAATTCGTCCCCCGGTGTACGTGTGCTGCCGGCAGACCGCCGGCGGGCCCTTGCCGGCCCGCCGCATACCATGCCCGCCGCAAGGTGATGAGTCCAATGCATATTCGGCACCGCCGGCATAACATGGACGCATGGCCTTGGAACTACAGCAGCTTCGCCACGTGGTGGCCCTCGCGGAACACGGGAGCTTCGTGCGCGCCGCGGCCGCCGTGCACTTGAGCCAGCCGGCCCTCTCCCGCAGCGTGCTGAACCTCGAGCGACGGTTCGGGCAGAGCCTGTTCGTGCGGGGAAGCGGCGGCGTCGTGCCGACCGACTTCGGCCGGCTCTACGTCGAGCGCGCCCGCGACCTGCTGCGGATGGCGGACGAGCTGGAGAGCGAGGCGACGGGTCACGGCTCGATGCGTCGCGGCCGTGCGGCCGTCGGTGGCGGTCCCTTCCCGGCGGAGTCTTTCCTGGGTCCCGCGGCGGCCCGCATGGTCGAGCAGTACCCGCAATCGAGCCTCGACGTGCGCGCCCACGGCTGGGACGCGTTGCTGCGACAGCTGCGCAGCCGCGAGCTCGACTTCTTCGTGGCCGAGACCAGCACGCTGACACGGGAGGCCGACCTCGACGTCGAGCGCCTGCCGTCGCAGCACTCGCTGCACCTCTACGCGCGTGCCGCACACCCGCTCGCAGGCCGCTCCGACGTCACGGCCGCCGAGTCCCTGGATTGGCCGTTCGCCACGCCCTCGCGCATCCCGCCGCGCGTGCTGGAACCGATGCTGAAGGCTTACCGCGTGGCCAGCGCACGCACGTCGACGCCACGCCCCTTCCCGGCGGTGGAGTGCAACGGCGTCGCCACCGTGAAGCGCATCGTGCGTAGCTGCGATGCGATCAGCGCGTCGCTGCTTTCGTGCATTGCCCACGAACTGGAGGCGGGCGAGTTCGTGCTGCTCGGCCGCGAACCGTGGATGCACCTGCAGTACGGCATCGTCAGCCTGCGGGGCCGACCGTGGACCCGGACCGCGCTCACGTTGCGGGATTTCGTGCTGGAGGCCGAACGTGAGGCGTCCGTCGACGAAGCCCGCCTGATGGCGCGGTTCGGCCGTCGGGGCCTGCGTCGAACAGCGAAGCCAGCGAGGCGGGGCCGGGCCCCGTCGTCCTCGACAGTGTGACGCCTGGCGGAGGCGCAGCGGCGGACCGGGCGATCGGTCAGGAAACGCCTGGGAGCAGCAGCGAGTCGTCGGTGGACTGGCCAGTGGAACGGGCTTCTCTCGAACCCGCGGCGGGGATTTCCGCAACTGCAGCGACGCGCTGCGGTTGCCGCTCTCGCGGCAGCTTCACGCGCTGGAGCCAGACGTCGTAGGGGTCCCAGGCCTGGGCGATGGGCCGACCGGCGGCGCTGCCGCTCGAAGAAGACACGTCCTGTGGCAACATCTCGACACCCTCCCTAGGCGCGGTCGAGTTCTTCTTGTTGTGCTGCATGCATCCGGGGCGTCCAGCCCCCGCTCCCATGTAAACCCAGCAAGCGGTTAGTTGGCCGGCCGGGGTTGGGAAGTGTCGGCGCGGACCGCCCGGATGTCAACCAGAATGGATCTAACTGCCGCGGTGTCCGTCAGCGGGCCCTGTTGCGAGGCGTAACACGGGGTAGTCATGCAGATCATGCTTCATGTCCACACCCCCGGCGCCGGGCTGCACGAGATCACGCCGCAGGTGGCCGAGTGCGTCCGCAACGCCGGGGTCCGCCAGGGCCTGCTCACGCTGTTCGTCCAGCACACCTCGTGCTCGGTGTTGGTGCAGGAGAACGCGGACCCGGACGTGCGGCGCGACCTCGAGACGTTCTTCCACAGGCTCGTCCCGCCCTCGGACGATCCGGCGATGACGTGGGTGCGGCACGCGGACGAGGGCCCCGACGACATGCCGGCCCACATCAAGGCCGCGCTGACCGCCGTGTCGCTTGCAGTCCCGATCCGGGACGGCCGCCTGGCGCTCGGGCAATGGCAGGGCATCTACCTCTTCGAGCATCGCCGTCGCCCGCACGATCGCACCGTCGTCGTGCACATCGGCCCATGACATCGGGAAATCCCATGACGTTCGCCCGAAGAACCGCCGCCTGCGCCTGCGTCCTCGGCGCAGTCGTGGCCCCGACGGCGGAAGCCGAGCCGTTCCTGGTGCGCAACCAGCACCCGTTCGTCGCATTGTTCGGTCTTCCCGCCCCGCTGCCCGCACGCTTGCCGGCGCAGGGCGGGGGCGCCGTGGCGGGCCTGGTCAACTGGAGCAACTTCGCGACGACCGGCACCGAGGGCGACCTGGGCTACACGCTCGACGGCGAAGTCTTCGAGACCCGCGTGATCGTCGACCACTCGCTCGGGGCGCGCTTCGCGCTGCACGGCGAACTCGCCTACCGCAGTCTCAGCGAGGGCTCGCTCGACGGCGCGATCGACCAGTGGCACGACTTCTTCAGTCTGCCGGACGGCTCCCGCCCCCGGCTGCCCGAGGAGCAGTTGCTCCTCGAATACCGGAACGGTGCGGGCACGCCTTTTCGCGTCGACGGCGCCTCTTCGGGACTGGCGGACGTTCCGCTCGCGCTGGGCTACCAGTGGCATGCCTCGGACACCGGTGCGCTCGCGACGTGGCTGTCGATCAAGGCCCCGACGGGCAGCGCGGAGGATCTCACTGGCAGCGGCGCGGTCGACGTCGCGCTCTCGCTGGCCGGCGAGCGACGGGTCGGCGAGCGCTGGCAGGCGTTCGGGCAGGCAAACCTCGCGTGGCTCGGCGAAGGCGAACTGCTACCCGAACTGCAGGAAGACGTCGCCTGGTCGTTGCTCGGTGGCCTGAGCTGGAACGCATGGCGCGGCCTCGACCTGGCCGTGCAGGTCGAGGTGAACTCGGCCGTGCTCGATTCCGGGCTCGACGATCTCGACGGCGCGGCCACCGTGCTGACGTTCGGCGGCAGTTACCGCACCGCGGGCGGCTGGCGATTCGATCTCGCCGTCAGCGAGGACGTGCAAACCGACGCGTCGCCGGACGTGGTGTTCAACCTGGGCGTCCGTCACGGCTTCTGACGCCGGCGGAACACGCGAACCAGCAGCCAGAGTCCCGTCAACGCGACCCACGCGGCGGACGCGCCGGCCAGCACGACGAGCGGGTTGTTGAAGTCGTCGCGGCCACGATAGTCCATCGTGTGCAGCATCCAGAAGACGTCCTTGAGCCGCCACGCGTTCGTGCGCACGGCGACGAGCGCACCGTCCTCCGCCGAGAAATAGAGTCGCGTGCCCGTCGCGTCGTCGTATGCGGCTTCCCACGTCGGCCCCGAATCGCGCGTCTCGAGCGTGGGGCCGGCGTGGTGACGCACGGCCTCGAGTCGGCCGTCGCCGCGATAGTGCGTCGCTGCGAGCCGCCGTGCCGTGGCATCGTCGATCGCCAGCCGCGCGCCGTCGCGCGCGCGACGCAGTTGCACGCCGTCCTCCGATTCCACGCGGTAGACCCACTGCCCGTCGAGCGCGTGCAGCGCGAGCGCTCGCACCCTCCCTGTGCCGAGCACCTCCTGCAGGCGCGCCGGCTCGAGGACCTCGGCATCGGCGGCCAGTGCGGTCGGTGCCGGCGCGACGGCGAGGCCCTCGCCCAGGACCTCCTGATGATCGAGCCACGCGAACATGATCCCGCTCACCGTCCACAGCAACACCTGCGCGCCGACGACGAGCGCGGCCCAGCGATGCAGCTTGCGAAGCTTGAGCAGATTCATCGGCCGGCGCGCGCGCTTCGCCCACGCTGCAGGAACGCGAAGCTGAAGAACGCGAGCCACGCTCCGAAGCTGGCAGTGAGGAGCGCGAGCGGAGCCGCCACGCGCAGCAGCGGGTTGTTGACGTCCTCGCGCTCGACGTAGTCCATGATGTGGAGCGACCAGAGGAAGTCGAACCAGCGCCAGAAACGGTGCCGACGCGTGACGAGCCGGCCGGTCGTGGGATCCAGGTAGAACGTGGTCGCGGCCCAGTCGTCGAAGTCGACGCGCCACAGCGGGGCACGACGGCCGCGGATTTCGCCGGGAACGTCGGCGTCGGCGGCTATGCGCGTCACTGCGGCCGGGGCGCCGCTGCCCGCGTAATAGGCCGCCGCGAGCGAACGGATGCGCGCCTCGTCGAAGCGCGGCACCACGGCCCCCGTGGTCGCGTCGAGCAATTCGGGGCCGGTCGACCGCGCCAGTTCGTACACGGGTTGGCCCTGGTCCGGCAGCGTCCGCAGGTGAATGGCCGTGACGTCGTCGCGTCCCGCGCGTATCGCGGCGAGCGGTGCGAGCGGCACGTCGATCCGGACCGACGGCGCGACGTTGCGCACCAGCGTGTCGCCGTGGATGAAGTCGAGGTCGACCACGACCATGTAGAGCCCGCTCAGCGTCCACGCGACGAGTTGCAGGCCGACGAACAGCGCGAGCCAGCGATGACCCAGGCGCGAGAGGCGGGCAGCATTCATCGCGGCATTGTCGCCGCAGAGGTCGGGGGGAGACTAGTGACTAGTGAACAGTGACTACTGAACAGTCGGAGTCACTAGTCACTACACGCTGTTCTCGCTCAGGTGCTGATGATCTTCTGTTCGTCGCGCCCGAACCCGGCTCCGAGGCTCTCGTCCGGCATGCCGCCCTGGCCCGGGCAGCCTGGGTGCGACCATGGAATCGGAGGATGCCCTTCCGGCAGGCGCGGATACGCCTGGTCGAGGGGAGGGTGCCCCTGGGGCGCACGGCTTCCCGGAATCGGGGGATGCCCCGGCGGCAACGGCTCGCTGATCATCAGCGGCTCGCGCAGCCACGAGTTGCGGTCCGCGTCGGCGGGCTGGACATCCCGCGCCGCGACGATGGCGATCGCGACGGCTGCCACGATCCCTGCCATTTCCTTGACGCTCATGATTCGTGCCTCCGCGTCGGACCGACCGGTCGCAACCTGCACGCACATGAAATCGCAGGTCGCCCACGGGCGGATTCAGCCGACCCGTGATCCTGGACCGAAGACAGTTCACAGCGCAGGCCCGAATAAGTCCAGTCGGACGGGGGAGAAGCGTGGAGACGGGCGTCGGCGCCCGCTGACGCTCAGACGACGTTCGGGTGGATCAGCGGAATTCGAACCGGCCGTCGCGCAGCAGGCGCAGGCAGACGTCGACGGCCGCGGCGTCGTACACGGTGCCACGGCCGCGCTCGATCTCCTCGAGCGCCAGCGTCAGGCCCACGGCCGGGCGGTACGGCCGGTGCGACGTCATCGCCTCGACCGTATCGGCCACGGCGAGGATGCGCGCTTCGAGCAGGATGTCGGTGCCGCGCAAGCCTCGCGGATAGCCGGTGCCGTCGAGCCGCTCGTGGTGCTGCCAGGCCATCTCCGCGATGCGCCACGGGAAGTCGATGCCGGAGAGGATTTCGTGGCCGATCTGCGCGTGCGCACGGATGAGCGCGCGCTCGACGTCGCTGAGCCGCCCCGGTTTCGACAGGATTTCGGACGGCATCGCGACCTTGCCCACGTCGTGCAGGTAGCCGCCGATGCGCAGGCCGTCGAGCCGCTCGGCGTCGAAGCCGAGCGACTGGCCGATCGCGGTCGCGAGGTCGCCGACGCGGCGCTCGTGCCCGGTCGTGTACGGGTCGCGCACCTCCACCATCTTGGAGATCGTCTGGACGACTGCGCCGAGCATGTCCCGCAGGCACACCTCGCTGCGCCGCAGCTGCGCGTTCGTCGCCTCGAGCTCGGCGATCTTCTCCACGAGTTTGCCGTTGACGACGTCGATGTGGCGCGCATGGAACGCGCCGTCGTCCAGCGACTTGAGCCGTTGCGTCGCATCGGGGGAGGCGCCGTGCCGCAGCGCCGCGTCGACCGTCTCCCGCAGCGCCCGTGCATCGACCGGCTTCGAGAGCACGCCGACCGCGCCGAGCTCGGCGGCGAACTGCTTGTACTGCGGATCCGCGAACGTGCCCGTCACGAACACGAACGGAATGTGCCGCAGCTCGGGGTCCTCCTGCACGCGACGGCACAACGTCACCCCGTCCATGCCGGGCATCGTCACGTCGGACAGCACGAGGTCGGGCGCCTCGACGCGCGCGCGTTCGAGCGCCTCCTGGCCGTCCGCGGTTTCCACGACACGGTGGCCCGCGCGCTCGAGCACCAGGCGCGTCGCCTTGCGATGTTCCCGGCGGTCGTCGACGACCAGGATGGTTGCCATCGGGACCCTCCCCAGCCCGGCCAATCTACGCTTCCCCTGGATTGCGGCAGCCGAGAGAGGACCGTTTTGGTGGGATTGCCCGGCGTCGGCCGGCGGCCCTGTCGAGCGGGTCAGCCGGCAGGGCCCTCGCCTCCGTAGCGACGGGCGAGCACCACGCACGCCAGCAGCTGGACCTGGTGAAACACGATCAACGGGATCACGAGGATGCCGGCCTGGGCGCCCGGGAACAGGACGTTCGCCATCGGCAGGCCCGTGACGAGCGATTTCATCGAACCGCAGAACACGATCGCGACCTCGTCCGCGCGCGCGAAGCCGAGGCGCCGCGCCGCGAATGCCGCGAGCACCACGGCCGCCGCCAGCAGCACGAGGCTCACGAGCACGACGAGCGCCAGGTCGACAGCCGAGATCCGCTGCCAGACGCCGGCCTCGACCGCCTTGCCGAATGCGGCGTAGACCATGAGCAGGATGGCGCCGCGGTCAACCGTCATGAGCAGCAGGCGGCGACGACTCACCCAGCCGCCGAGCCACGGGCGCGCGACCTGGCCCGCGACGAACGGCACCAGCAGCAGCAGTACGATCGACCCGACGGCACCGAACGTGACGCTTCCCTGACGAGTGAGCAGCAGCCCGGTCAGCAGCGGGGTGATGAAGATGCCCAGCAGGTTCGAAGCGGATGCTGCGCACGCGGCCGCGGGCACGTTGCCCTCGCCGAGCGAGGTGAAGGCGATCGACGACTGCACCGTCGACGGCAGGCAGCACAGGAACAGGAACCCGAGGTGGAGCGTCGGGTCGAGCGCGCGCGCAAGCACGGGGCCGGTGACGAGCGCGAGCAACGGGAAGCCGAAGAAGGTCAGTGCCAGGATCAGGAACTGCAGGCGCCAGTGGCCGATCGCCTGCAGCACCGCCTCGCGCGCCAGCCGGGCTCCGTGCAGGAAGAACAGCGCCATCACGGACGCCTTCACCGCCGCATCGAGCAGCGGCACCGCCGCTCCGGCCGCCGGCGCCACGGTCGCGAACGCGACGGTCGCCACGATCATCAAGGTGAAAGAGTCGGGGCGCAGCGCGGCGAAGAGGCGGTCCATGAGCGCGCGATGTTGCCCGAATCAAGGCTTCCGCTCTATGTGCTTGTACAATCGGGTGGTCAGCCGCCGGGACGCCCCCATGACGATCGAATACGAAACCATCGCGCCGCCGAGCCGGCGCGAGACGCTGGCGGAACTCCGGCTGCCGTTCGACGCCCTGCGCTGGACGCCGGACTGGTTCACGCTGCCACGTGCACGAGCGGCGGTCCCCCGCCACGTCATGCTGCTGCCGGGCTTCGGCGGCGGCCCTCGTTCCCTTGCAGCCCTCAAGCGCTACCTGCGCCGTCGCGGGCACGACGCAGACGACTGGGGTCTGGGCCGCAACACCGGTCGCGTGCCACAGTTGCGGGCCGCCATGCATGGCCGGGTCGAAGCGCGAGTCCGGGCGGCCGGCGAGCCGATCGTACTCGTCGGCTGGAGCCTCGGCGGCTACCTCGCGCGCGAGTTCGCGCGGGAGAATCCCACGCTGGTCCGCAAGATCGTGACGCTGGGCAGCCCGGTCGTCGGCGGCCCGCGCTTCACGGCGACGGCTCGCTGGTACTCGGACAACGGCTTCGACCTCGACCAGATCGAGCACGCCGTGAAACAGCGCTATGCACGGCCGCTGACGACGCCGGTCGTGGCGATCTACTCGAAGCGCGACGGCGTGGTGGCCTGGCGGGCCTGCATCGACCGGTGGTCGCCGAACGTGCGCCACGTCGAGGTCGACGAATCGCACATCGGCATGGGGTTCGCCCCGCGCGTGTTGCGGATCGTCGCGGAGGAAGTCGAGTGCGACTGACCCGCTGCGCTGCGGAACCTCCGCGTCGCCGCCGCGTCGAACTCCCGGACGACGCCACGCGCGCCCGGGAGTGACGCTCGACGATGAGCCGCAAGACCAATAGAAACCGCCCGGACCCCTCGGTCGCGGGCCCGGCCGCCGTAGCCCGGCAGAAGAGCCGCCGGGGCATCGTCGCCGGCCTCGTCGTCGTCCTGCTCGTCGCGGGGCTGGCCGTCTACGCACTGCGCCACCAGGGCACACGATCAGCGGCGGATGCCGGTGGTGCGCACGCGGCCGCGCTTGCGAGTGAACATTCACCGTCGGTCGGCGACGCCGCGGCGAAGGTGCACGTCGTCGAGTTCCTCGACCCCGCCTGCGAAACCTGTGCGCAGTTCTACCCGGTCGTGAAGCAATTGATGGCGCAGAACCCCGGCAAGATCCGCCTCTCGGTGCGGCACGTCGCGTTTCACGACGGCGCCGGGTACGTCGTGCGCGCGCTCGAGGCCAGCCGGGCCCAGGACCGGTACTGGCAGGCGCTCGAGGCGCTGCTGCAGAACCAGGCCCAGTGGGCGCCGCACCACACGGTCCGGCCCGACCGCGTCGACCCGATCCTCGCTGCCCTCGGCCTGGACATGCAACGGCTCGCGGCGGACATGAACGGCACCGACGTCGCGCAACGCATGGATCGCGACCGCGACGACGCGATCACGCTGAAGATCACCGCGACGCCCGAGTATTTCGTGAACGGCCGGCCCTTGCCCGAATTCGGCTACGAGCCGCTGCTCGCGCTGGTGCGCGAGGAACTCGACCGGGCGTACTGACGTGGATCGTGCCGATCTGTGGCCCCGGGCTGCGCGATTCGTGCTGCTCGGGCAGGGGTGGCTCTATGTCGTGACGGGGCTGTGGCCCGTGGTCCACCTCGGCAGCTTCGAACTCATCACCGGCGAGAAATACGACGACTTCCTCGTCCATACCGTCGGACTGCTGTTGTTCGTCGTGGGCACGGTCCTGCTCCTCGCCGTGCATCGGAACCGGCTCTCCGCCGAGGTCGTAGCGATGGCGGCCGGCACCGCGCTCACGTTGTGCCTGATCGACGTCGTCTATTTCGGCAATGGGCGCCTGCCGCCGATCTACCTGCTCGACGCAGTCGTCGAGTTCATCTTCTGCCTGGTCGGGCTGGCCTCGCTGCTGCTGCAGCAGCGCGGGCGCCGCGAGCCGTGCTAAAAGGTACGGCCCCCGGGGCACTGACGATAACCAAGCGGAGCCGCTGATGCGCACATTGCCCACCCTGCCCAAACCATGCGGCAGGATGACGACAGTTCTCCCGATGGTGCTGGTCGCGGCACTGGTGGCCGGCTGCGCGCAACACCCGAGCGTTCGCGGCGCCTGGCAGGAAGGCGTTTCGCGCGACAAGACCTACTCGCGCGTCCTGGTCGTGGGCGTCACGCACAATCTGAAGACCCGTTGCGCCTTCGAGCGCTACCTCGCGGCGCAGATCGAGAGCGAGCAGACCGAGGCGTTCACGAGCTGCGACTCGATCGACAAGGACGCGCGCGAGCCGCTGACGCGGCCGAGCATCGAGCGGGCGGTCGCGGACCGCAAAGCGGACGCCGTCGTGGCGACCGTCCTGGTTGCACGCGACATCGCGGCCGTCCAGGGCGGTAGCCGTGACACGCGGGGCACCGCGGGCTACAAGGCGACCGACGCCGGCTGGTGGGACGGCTATTACGGCGTCTACGGCGTCCCGGTAGTCTACGGAGAATTCCAGAGCACGGCCGAGATCACGACGATCCAGGCCGACGTCACCGTCTCGACGAAAGTCTTCGAGACCGCGGGCGCGAGCCTCGTCTACTCGGTCGAGACCACGGCACGACGCCTCGAATCACGCGCCGAAGGGCTCTCCGCCGTCACGGGGCCGATCGCAGAGCGCCTGCGCAAGGACGGCTTGATCCGCTGAGCGGCCAACCGGCGTACCATCGCGGCTCCAGCGCGTGCTGGACCTCAGGAGAACAAGATGACGTACAGGTCCGGGTGCGTGTGCGGAGCGGTCGAGGTCGAGCTGGCCGGCGAACCGGCCGTGCAGGCTTACTGCCACTGCGAATCGTGCCGAAGCTGGCTCAGCGCGCCGGTGCACGCGGCCACCCTGTGGCCAGCCCCGAACGTGAGGGTGACGAAAGGCGCGGACAACCTCGGCCTGTGGCAACGCACCGAGAACAGCCAACGCCAGTTCTGCAGGACGTGCGGGGCCGCCGTGCTGATCGGCCACCCGAAGATGGGCCTGACCGACGTCCCGGCGGGATCGGTGAAGGGCCTCGAGTTCCAGCCGGCCGTGCACGTCAATTACGGCGAGAAGGTGATGTCGGTCCGCGATGGCCTGCCGAAGTTCAAGGACTTCCCGAAGGATTTCGGCGGTTCCGGCGAGACGCTGCCCGAGTGACGTGACCGGGTTTCCAGGCCGGCATGCGATTCGCGTCCTACGAGACGTGTGAGCCTGTGCTTGCCCGCGCGTGGGGCCCGCGACTACAACGACGCCACACAGCGCTCTTTAGGCTCCCCCGGGAAAGCAAATCCACGGGTGGGCCGCCTCCATGATCCTCATTTGTCCGTCTTGTCGCGCACCGAGCAACACGAGCGAAGCGCACTGCTGGGTGTGCCGCCGCGAATTCGACGGCTCCGAACCGGTCATCGGCGACGTTCCCGGCGCGCGGCGGCCCTACCGGCTCGCCGACATCCTGGAGCGGGAAGCGCAACGCGAGGCATTCGATACCGCGCCGTGGCACAGGGTGCGCGCGAGCTGATCCCTCGCGTTCCGTTTCAGGCGTCCGAGGTCGCGTCGCCCTGCTGCGCGTCGATCCAGGCGCGCACGGTCTCCTCGACGAGCGCGAGCGGCATCGCGCCGTTCATGAGCACGACCTCGTGGAATTCGCGCAGGTCGAACTTCGGGCCGAGCGCCTTCTCCGCCTCCTCGCGCATGCGCAGGAAGGCGAGCTGGCCCACCTTGTACGACGTCGCCTGGCCGGGCCACACGACGTAGCGTTCGATTTCGCGCGTGACCTCGCTTTCGGTCATGCCCGTCTTCGACACCATGTAATCGATCGACTGCTCGCGCGACCACTGCCTGGCGTGCATTCCCGTGTCGACCACGAGCCGCACGGCCCGGTACATCTCGGCCTGCAGGCGACCGAGGTCGCCGAACGGATCGGAGGCGTACATGCCCATGTCGGTCTTGGCGAGCCGCTCGGCATAGAGCGCCCAGCCTTCCGAGTACGCGCTGAACGGCAGCACCTTGCGCAGCACCGGTACGCCTTCGATCAGTTGCTGAGCCGAGAGCTGGAAGTGATGGCCCGGCGCGCCCTCGTGGATCATCAGCGTGGCCAGCGTCCAGCGCGGGTTGTCCGCGGTGTCCTTCTGGTTGATGTAGAAGCGGCCCGGGCGCGAGCCGTCGAGCGCCGGCGGGTTGTAGTAGCCGCCCGGCGCGGAGTCCTGCGAATACTCCGGCACGCGCACGATCTCGAGCGGCTGCGGCGGGATGGTCTTGAAGAACTTCGGAGCCGCGGCCATGACGCGGTCGTCGACCTCGTCGAGGTACGCGAGCATCTGCGCGCGACCGCCCGCGTCGTTCGTGAACCTCTGCGCCGGATCGGCCGACACCGCGCCGATGCGGTCGGCGAGGCTCGCCCCCGGCACCCCCTGCGCGTCGAGGATCGCCGTCATCTCGGCTTCGATGCGCGCGACCTCGGACAACCCTAGGGCGTGAATCTCCTCGGCGTCGAGATCAGTCGTCGTATTCGACCTGAGCAACGTGGCGTAGTACTCGGAACCCCGCGGAATACGCCAGATGCCCGCGTCGTGCGTCGCGGTCGGCCGCATCGACTCGAACAGCTCGATCATCGCCTCGTATCCCGGAATGACTTCCCTGGCGACGAGCTCCTCGGCGCGGCGCAGGGAGTCCCGGCGCTGCGCGTCGTCGAACGATTCGACCTTGGCTAGCCTGTCGGGCAGCGTGGTCACGAGGGCATTCTTCGCGGCCCCACCCTCGATGAACGCGCGCATGCCCGTGAGCGACTGGTCGATCACGAAATCCGGCGGCACGATGCCGTGGTCGCGATCGTCTTCGACGCGCACCTTGATCTCCCGCAGCACGCGCCCGAATTCCTGCACGCGCGCGAGGTAGCGCTCGACGCTGCGCTCGTCCTTGATCACGTGCGTGTCCGTCAGGAACTGGGGCGTGCTCACCGTCGGACCCGAGATCTGGTTCACCCGGTAACCGGCGTGCTCGAACTCGGCCTGGCGGATCAGGTCGTCGAGGAACCAGGCGGTCACCTTCCAGGTCGTGAGTTCCTTGCCGTCGAGACCGTCCGGCCCGTAGGCATCGAGCCCGGCACGGGCCTTGCGCAGCCGCGCCAGCGTCCTCTCTTCGTGTTCGCGCGTGTAGTCGTCGAGCTTGCCGCTGTGGAAATCGAGCGGCGTGTTGTCGATGAAACCGAGCTGCGACATGATCTCCGGCGAGTCGAACGTCAGCTGCACCGTGATCTTGTTGACGTAGTTGTTCAGGCCCACCGGCGTGAACCAGAACCACATCGACGCCGCGACGAGCCCCGCCGCTGCCAGCCCGAACCCCCACGCGACGACCTTGCCCACCTTGCGCATCTCTCGCCCCCGAACCGGAAGGGTCAAAAAAGGCCGCAACTATACCGGAGCGGGAGGGCTCCGCCCGATCGGGTCGCCGCAGACCGGTCACGGGCCGTCGCAGATCACCAGGCCGCGGCCCCCGCCAGTTCGCGCGTGCGCACGACGTCGCCGGCCGCATACACCTTGAGTGCGGCGGACATCGAGCCGGCGGTGGCCGGGCGGAACGTCACGCTGATGCGACAGACGTCGTCGGGCGCGACGAGGGTGCCGCAGTTGTGCGCGAGGTGGAATGCCGCGCGGTCGGGTCCACGCAGCGCCATGCCGTCGATCGCGAGGTACGTTCCCGATTTGTTTCGCAGCCAGAAACTTTGCGTCGTCGAGGAACCGACCGTCCGCGTGCCGAAATCGAGGGCACTCGGCTTGATCGTGAATGCGACCGTGCCCGAGTCGTTCGGTCCGAGGTCCCTCACGTAGACGTCCGAAGAGCGGTTGTCGTCGCGCGTGTCGAGGTTGGTCGCATCCGAACGGAAGGCGACGAAGCGACCGTCCGCGCTCAGCGACGGGGTCCAGCTCGCCGCGTCGGGCTCCGTGCCGCCCGTGCCGACGCTGACCCGGCGCGTCTCGCCGGTCTCGCGGTCGTGCAGGAAGACGTCGTGGCTCGCATTGGTATCGCCCGGGACGAGGTTCGAGGCGAACGATTCGAACACGACGTAGCGGCCGTCCGCGCTCAGCGCCGGCTCGTCGCTGCCGCCGTTGCCCTGGTTTCCGGTCGACGAGACGCTCACTCGCTCGATGTGCCCGCTCTGCAGATCCTTGACGAACACGTCGATGCGACCGTTGGTGTCGCCCGGGACGAGGTTCGTCGCGGTCGAAACGAACGCGACGTAGCGACCGTTGCCGCTCAACGTCGGTTGCACGCTGTAGCCGTTCGCGGGGGTGCCGTCGGCGGCGACGCTCGCGCGCAGCGTCCGGCGCGTCTGCCGGTCGCGGACGAACACGTCCTGCATGTCCCCATGGTCGTCCGGGACGAGGTTGGTTGCAGTGGAATAGAAGGCGACGTATCGGCCGTCCGCGCTCACGCACGGTTGCCAGCTGTCACCGTTCGCCTGGCGACCGTCGGAGGCCACGCTCACGCGCTCGGTGTACCCGGCCTGCCGGTCGCGCAGGAACACGTCCGCGCGGTCGTTCGTGTCGTTGCGGGCGAGGTTGCTCGCGAACGACGTGAAGGCGAGGTAGCGACCGTCCGCGCTGATGGCGGACTCCAGGCTGACATCGTCGCCCTGCTGGCCGCCCGCGCCGACACTCGCAAGCTCCATGTGTCCGCTTTCACGATGCCAGACGAAGATGTCCCCGGCGCCGCTGCGAACGCCGCGCACGAGGTCGTCCGCCGGCGAGAAGAAGGCGACGTAACGGCCATCGGCGCTGATGGACGCGTCGGCCGCGTACGCGTTGGCCACGCCGCCCTCGACGGAAGCGCTCACCAGTCGCGTCACACCACGTTCCAGGTCGCGCAGGAAGACATCGGCCACGCCATTGTCGTCGCCGGGCGCGATGCTGGCACGGTACGAGTGAAAGACGAGGTAACGGCCGTCGGCGCTCAACGCCCCGCCGCCGTGACGCAGGTTGCTGTCACCGGCGGCTCGGCTGCCCGAAGCAACGACGCTGACGAGTTCGGTCTCGCCCGGCGCCGCCTCTGCGAGATTCCCGACGGAGGCGAGAACCACGACGGCCACGGCGGCGGCGGCGGCGAGTCTCTTCGGCTGCATGTTCGATTTCCCCCATCCAAACGGCATTGAAGCGGCGGTGCGTGGAGGAAGTCTCGCGCGTCGCAGCCCGCAGTCAGTCAGAGCGCCCGGAATCGCATGCGTCCTGCGCCTGCCGCAGCGCAAGCGCCGACACCCGAATAGGAGCGCGCTGGATTCCGCGGCGAGCGGCAAGCACTGCAGACCGTTGGACTCGAGCCGGGGGGCCTGTGATGATCGCACTCCGGTGCCCCCGGGAGAGGGACGACATGAAAGTGCCTGGATTCGCCCACTGCCTTGCCATGGCCACGTTCGGCGCGATGGTCGCCTCGGGCGCGACTGCCGCCGACCGACCGCGCGCGCGCGACCTCGGCATTCCCTTCCCCGGCAAGACGGGCCCCTTGAACGCGATCACGGACATCGCCGGCGTGGAGGTCGGTTACAC
>DASSJN010000209.1:0-17193 GCA_035691185.1 Steroidobacteraceae bacterium | reverse complement strand
GAGGTCGAGCTGCTGCGCACGCCGAACCTCGGCAAGAAGTCGCTCACCGAGATCAAGGAAGTGCTCGAGAGCCACGGCCTCACGCTCGGCATGCGGCTCGACAACTGGCCGCCCTCGGGCCTCAAGCGCGACGACGACCGGGACATCCTCTGAGAAGTGACTAGTGATTAGTGACTAGTGACTAGTCGGATAAGAGAACGAACATGAGACACGGACTCACCGGGCGGCAGCTGAGCCGCAACACCCCGCATCGCTGGGCGATGCTGCGCAACATGGCGACGTCGCTGCTGCGCCACGAGACCATCAGGACGACGGTCCCGAAGGCCAAGGAACTGCGTCGCTACGTCGAGCCGCTGATCACGCTCGGCAAGACGGACAGCCAGGCGAACCGCCGGCGTGCGTTCTCGCGCCTGCGCGACGCCGAAGTCGTCACCAAGCTGTTCGACGAGCTGGGTCCGCGGTTCAAGGCACGCCCGGGTGGCTACACCCGCATCCTGCACATGGCGCCGCGCGTCGGCGACAACGCCGAGATGGCGCTGATGGCGCTGGTCGACCGCGCGGGCGCGGTCGCCGAGGCACCGGCTGCCGACGAAGCGGAGAAGAAGCCGAAGGCCCGCAAGAAGAAGGCCGCGTCGAAGACGGCTCCGGCCGCGGAGGCCGCCGGCGAAGCCGAGGCGCCGGCCAGGAAGCCGCGCGCCCCGCGCAAGAAGAAGGCGGCCGCCGCCGCCTGATCGCCCCGCCGCAGCTCGCGCCCCGGCTGCAGGTCGTCCGAACGAACGCCGCCCCCGGGCGGCGTTCCGCTTGGAGGCGCGCGGATGTGCGCGACGCCCGACGTAGTCCCTACGTGGACAGGCGCATCCGGGCGAGACCTACCCCGTTGCTCGCTTCGCAGCGGCATTTCCCGCGGGTAGCGGAGCCGACACTGTCGGCATCCGCGACCCCGCGTCGCCGTTGCAGGAAGCGTGACCGACATGAACCCCTTGTTCGACTGCGTCGGCCGGCTTGCGCTCGTGCTCACCGCTGCGGCAGCGCTGGCGGCGTGCCAGGGCAAGCAGGAGCCGCTCCCGCAGTACTCGATCGGCGGTACCGTCAGCGGGCTCGTGGGCCCCGTCGTGCTGCAGAACAACGGCGGCGACGACCTGGCCGTCTCATCGAGCGGTCCGTTCACGTTCGCGACGACCATCGAACGGGGCGACAACTTTGCCGTGACGGTGCTGTCGCAGCCCGCCGGCCAGGTCTGCAACGTGACGAACGGTGCGGGCGTCGCCTCGGAGAACGTCACGGACGTCCTGGTGACCTGCACCGGAGTCGGCGCCCTGTACACGATCGGCGGTACGGTCACGGGGCTCGACGGCGAGGTCGTGCTGCGCAACGGCACCCAGCAGGTGACCGTCACACGGAGCGGGTCTTTCACATTTGCGACGGCCGTGCCCAGCGGCACGCCCTATGCGGTGACCGTGGCCACGCAACCGGCCGACCAGACCTGCACCGTCGCGAATGGCAGCGGCACGGTCGACGGTGCGAACGTCACGAATATCGTGGTCACCTGCGTCGACAACCTGCCGCCGCCGCCCGGCAGCTATTCCATCGGCGGCACCGTGAGCGGCCTGTCCGGCGGAACACTGCGACTGGGACTGGAACATCCGGGCAGCGCCGGCACGTCCCTCGACATCACGAGCAACGGGCCCTTCACGTTCCCGGACGAGGTCGAGGCGGGCGATCGCTACACCGTGACGGTCGTGAGCCAGCCCGGCGGCCAGACCTGCTCGGTCAAGAATGGCAACGGCACCGCCAGTGCCGACGTGACGGACGTCGAGGTCACGTGCAAGGACGACGGCGGCCCGCCGCCGTCGGCGACCTATTCGATCGGCGGCACCGTCGGCGGCCTGTCCGGCGGTACGCTGCAGCTCGGCCTGCAGTATCCGGGCAGCCCGGGGACCTCGCTCGACATCACGAGCGACGGATCCTTCACCTTCCCGGACGAAGTCGGGGAGGGCGACAGTTACACCGTGACGGTCCTGTCGCAGCCCGACGGCCAGTCGTGCACGGTGACGAACGGGAGCGGCACCGCCACCGCCGATGTCACGAACGTGCTGGTCCAGTGCACTACCACGGCCGTCCGGTACACGGTGGGCGGAACCATCGAAGGCCTCTCCGGAGCGGGACTCACGATCGAGGGCGACGCGGCGAACGGCGTGACGCCCGATCCGGGGGCGACGTCGTTCACGCTGCCTGTCGAATACGACGACGGGGCCGTCTACGACGTCGGCGTCGCGTCGCAGCCGGCCGATCAGACCTGCGTCATCACGCGCTCGCACGGCGCGATCGCCGGCGAGGACGTGACCAACGTGACGGTCACCTGCATCGACAACGTGACCGATCCGATCGAAGGCACCTATTCAGTCCTCGCGGGTGGGTCGGAAAGCGTCGCGTATCTCACGCTGTTCGCTGACGGCGTCTACGTCTACGGCAGCGTCCAGAACGACTCCGGCTGCAGCACGCTCTCGGGCAACGGCGTCGAGTACGGGGTGTATCGGTACGACGACAGCACGGGGAATTTTGCGATCAGGAGCGCCGTCGTCGACACCAATGGCAACTGCGGCGTGTGGGACAGCACCTCGCGATACGACGGGACCCTGACGTCGTCGGGTGGGGGCAGGGACAGGACGTTCACGCTCACGGTCTTCGGCGGGGGCCTCCTCGAACTCGTCCCGGTCGAATCGAAGGGCGGGGATATCTACGGCAGCTTCGCCGACGCTTACCATCGGAACTTCTGGGTGTTCACGGCCGCCGACGGCGACGACAACGGCGACGCCCTGCATTTCTTCAACACGCAGACGCAGGCGGACGAGGGCGCCACGTCGCAGGGGTACCAGGCGGGCGTCGAGTATGCGTGCGGCACGATCGTGGAGGGCTCGCCCTCAGGCGGAACGCTGTCGACGGACTTGGGTGCAGCCTGCCAGGCGCCGGCGCCGGGCACGGACGGTCCGGTGGACACCAACGGCACGTCCGGCCTGTCGCACGCGTCCGGCTCGTGGAGCTTCGACATCCAAGGCGACGAACTCATCAGCCCGACGTTCCGCGGTCGCCGGGTCGAACCGAACTGATGCCGGCCGGCGCGGGGCGACGGATCCCGCTCGCCGCGGCCTCGACGAAGCCGGGCCTCGTGCCCGGCTTCTCTTTTCCAGGGCGCTGCCCTATCGTCGCGGCGCAAAGGCAACCACTACGTCGACCCAGGGGAGCAGCGAACGATGAGCCTGATCAAGGAATTCAAGGAGTTCGCCATGAAGGGCAACGTGCTCGACATGGCTGTCGGCGTCGTGATCGGCGCGGCCTTCGGCAAGATCGTCTCGTCGCTGGTCGGCGACGTGGTCACGCCGGCGCTCGGCAAGGCCATCGGCGGGGTCGATTTCAAGGACCTCGCCTGGAACCTGGGGCTGGACCCGGCGGGCCAGCCGATCCTGGTCAAGTACGGCGTGTTCCTGCAGAACATCTTCGACTTCATCCTGATCGCCGCCGCGATCTTCATGGCGATCAAGGCGATCAACAAGCTCAAGACGCCGCCGCCGCCGGCCGCCGATCCTGCGCCGGCGCCCGACGTCGTGCTGTTGACGGAGATCAGGGACCTGCTGAAAAAGCAGTAGTGTCCAGTGTTCGGTGTCTAGCGGTCAGCCGGAGCGGCTGCGCCCACACCACCTCGCCCGCGCGCGGGAGTGGTCGGCCGCAGGCCGGGTGAGGGCTCCGACTATCCGCTAGACACTCTTCGCTGGACACTAAGCAAGCGACGCGAACGCGTCGCGAGTGAGATTCTCCGGCACCTTTCCGTCCGTGCAGGCGACGTCGTCCTCGATGCGGATTCCCCCGCACGGCTTGAGGCGCCGCACGCTCTCCCAGTGCACGTAGCGCCCGAGGCCGTTCTTCCGCGCTTCGTCGAGCAGCAGTTCGATGAAGTAGATGCCGGGCTCGATCGTGACGACGAACCCCGGCTCGAGCCGCCGCGTGAGCCGCAGGTATCGATGACCGGGCGGGCGCGGGATTTCCGCGTGTCCCGACTCGTCGGCCGCGAGTCCGGCCACGTCGTGCACCTGCAGTCCCAGCAGGTGACCGACGCCGTGGGGGAAGAACGTCCCCGACAGGCCGCTCTCCACGGCATGCTCCGCGTCGCAGCCGACGATGATGCCGGTGCGACAGAGGGCCTCGGCGATCAGGCGGTGCGCGAGCAGGTGGATGTCGCGGTAGTCGACGCCCGGGCGCACCGCGGCGCATAGTTCCTGCTGCAGTTCTTCCACCGCCCCCAGCAGTTCGACGAACAGCGGGTCCGCGCCCTGCTTCGTGACGTGCGTGCGCGTGATGTCGCTCGCGTAGCCACGGCACTGCGCACCCGCGTCGATCAGGAACGTCGGGCGCGGCACGTCGCGGCGCCGGCCCAGGGTCGTGTAATGCAGGATCGCGGCGCCTTCGCCGAAGGCGACGATGTTGCCGTACGGCAGCTCCTGCTCCCGCAGGCCGATCGCTGAGCAATAGGCCTGATGCACTTCGAACTCGGAGGCGCCGGCGTGGTAGGCGACCGCGGCGGCGGCGTGCCCCCGCGCGCCGAGACGGGAGGCCTCGCGCATGCAGCCGAGTTCGTAGGGCGTCTTTGCGGCGCGGTGATAATGCAGGCAGGCGAGCAGCGCCGGCGGATTCACTGCGCTGAAGCCCCATTCGCCGAACTCGGGCGCGGGTTCACCGACGAACACGAGCCGGCGATTGCCGGCGTCCAGCAGGTCGCGCGCTTGACCCGGTTCCCGGATCACCTGGACCTCGAACTCGCGCGTCCAGTCGCCCGTCGGCAACTCCGGCGGCTTGTGCCAGTAATCGGCAGGCTGGTGGAAGACGAGTTCGGGGCGACGTCCCGGCAGGTAACGAACGAAGCAGTCCGGCGCCTCGAGCAGCGGAGCCCAGTGCAGGAAATGGGGATTGGCCTTGAACGGCGGACCGTGGTCGTCGAGGAAATGCAGGCCGGGCCGGCCCGAGTACACCACCAGTCCGTCGCAGCCCTCACGCTCGAGAGCACGCTCGGTGAGCCGCCGGACGTGCTCGATGTGGGCGGGAAACGTCAGGTCGAGGGCGTCGGTCATGATGGCCTGTCCCGCTCGGGAAACGAACCGCGATCATAGGAGAATGCAGGCCCCGTGAGGCAGTTACGTTGCATCGGTCAAACGTTCAGTCCGGAATTCCGTTCGATCCGGGATGCCAAGCGAAACGGCCTGTCGCCATTCAGAGACAGTTTCGCCACTGTCGCCGTGCGGACCCCGCCCTAAAATCCTACACGCGCATCTGGCAGGCCCGGCACAGGCGGGCCTCCCCGACGATGCTGAGTAGTTCGACATCCACAGTCTGCATTCACCTTTTGGGGTAACCATCGATATGAACGCGAAGATCACTCTCGCCGCCGCCCTTGCCGCCCTGGCCCTCGCTGGCTGCGCCAAGAAGGAAGAACCCGTCGAGGCCACGCAGGAAGCCGCCGCTGACGCCGCTGCCGCTGCCGACGAGGCTGCCGACGCCGCTGGCGATGCCGTGGACGCCGCTGGCGATGCCGCCGCTGCTGCCGACGCCGCTGCTGCCGACGCCGCTGCCCCGGTCGACCCGGCCGCTGCCCCGGTCGACCCGGCCGCTGCCCCGGCCGACCCGGCCGCTGCTCCGGCGACCGAGCCGACCTCGAACTGATCGGCAAGGAAGGGGCGGATCCCGGCTGGGTTCCGCCCCCTCCCCTTACGCAGGACCAGCCCCGGCGCCGCGACGCCCGGTGATCGACCATACCCGCCGGAGGCGGGTCGAGCAGTGTCCGTTTCAGTACGCGACGCTCGCAGCTCTTCCCAGGACCGCGAATGGATTCGCGCGGTATATCGCGACTACCTGACCGAACTCTCTGCGTCCAAGACAGGCCTGTTCCCGGTACTCGGCGAATGGGACGACCGTGAGAACGAATTCCTGGCCGGCTGGTTTGCCGACCCGAGCGCCCATCCGTTCGTCATCCTGAGCGGCAGTCAGCGCGTCGGTTTCGCGTTGGTCGCGCCGCCGCCCGTCTTTCCGCGCACCGACGTGCAGTACCGCATGGCGGAGTTCTTCATCGTCGGCGACGCGCGTCGCCGCGGCGTCGGCGCGAGTGCGGCGTGGCTGCTCTTCAACCGGTTCGCCGGCCATTGGGAAGTGCTCGAGGACGAGCACAACGTCCCCGCGCTGCAGTTCTGGCGGCGCGTGATCACACGGCAGACCAGCGGCCGTTACTCCGAGACCCGCGGCGCAGGCGAGGTCCGGCACCGGTTCAGGACGGAGGCGCACCCGTCTGGTGTCTAGTGCTCAGTGTCTAGTGCTCAGTGTCTAGTGTTCAGTAGGAAGGCGACTTCCTGGCGCGCGCCGCAGCCGCTTCCGACCAGACACTAGACACTGGACACTAGACACGCAGTCTGGCGAGCGCCCTCGCCAGGTACCGGCCCGTGTGCGAGCCCTCGACTTTCGCGAGCTGCTCTGGCGTGCCCTCGGCGACAACGGCTCCGCCTCCCGCGCCGCCCTCCGGACCCATGTCGACGATCCAGTCGGCCGTCTTGATCACGTCCAGGTTGTGCTCGATCACGACGATCGTGTTGCCGTCGTCGCGCAGCCGCTGCAGCACGCCTAGCAGTTGTTCGATGTCCTGGAAGTGCAGGCCCGTGGTCGGCTCGTCGAGGATGTACAGCGTGCGGCCCGTCGCGCGCTTGGCAAGTTCGCGCGCGAGCTTGATGCGCTGGGCCTCGCCGCCCGAGAGCGTGGTCGCGTTCTGCCCGAGCCGCACGTAGGAGAGGCCCACGTCGAGCAGGGTCTGCAGCTTCCCCTGCAGCGCCGGGACGCTGCGGAAGAAGACCGCCGCGTCCTCGATCGTCATCTCGAGCACTTCGTGGATGTTGCGTCCCTTGTAGCGGATATCGAGCGTCTCGCGGTTGTAGCGCATGCCGCGGCACGCGTCGCAGGTGACGTAGGCGTCTGGCAGGAAGTGCATCTCGACGCGTATCACGCCGTCGCCTTCGCACGCCTCGCACCGCCCGCCGCGCACGTTGAAACTGAAGCGTCCCGGGTCGTAGCCCCGCGCGCGCGCCTCGGGCACCTCCGCGAACAACTCGCGCACCGGGCCGAAGATGCCGGTGTAGGTCGCGGGATTCGAGCGCGGCGTGCGGCCGATCGGCGACTGGTCGATGTCGATCACGCGGTCGATCTGGTCGAGCCCCTCGACGCCCGCACACGGCGCGGGCTCGCCGCCGGATTCCTGCATGGCGCCCGCGGCGTGCCGGTAGAGCGTGTCGATGACGAGCGTCGACTTGCCCGAGCCCGACACGCCCGTCACGCAGGTCATGAGCCCGAGCGGGAAGGTCGCAGTGATGCCGCGCAGGTTGTTGCCCGTCGCCCCGACGATGCGGATGCGCTTGTCCGGCTGTGCGGGGCGCCGTTGCGTCGGCACGGCGATCCTGCGCCGGCCGCTCAGGTACGCGCCCGTCAGCGAGTCCGGACTCGCCGCCACCGCGTCGGGCGTGCCCTGCGCGACGACGAGCCCGCCGTGCGCACCCGCGCCGGGCCCCAGGTCGACGACGTAATCGGCCTGGCGGATCGCGTCCTCGTCGTGCTCGACCACGAGCACCGTGTTGCCGAGGTCGCGCAGTCGCACGAGCGTGTCGAGCAGCCGCTGGTTGTCACGCTGGTGCAGGCCGATCGAGGGTTCGTCGAGGATGTACATGACGCCGACGAGCCCCGAGCCGATCTGGCTCGCGAGCCGGATGCGCTGCGCCTCGCCACCGGACAGCGTCTCGGCGCTGCGATCGAGCGAGAGATAGTCGAGCCCGACGTCGCTGAGGAACGTGAGGCGGTCGGCGACCTCGCGCACGAGCCGCGAGGCGATTTCCCCGCGCCAGCCCTCGATCTGCAGGCTGCCGAAGAACTGGCGTGCGTCCGCGATCGAGAGCGCCGCAATCTCGGGCAGCGGACGGCCCGCGACGAACACGTTGCGCGCGGCCTGGTTGAGACGGCTGCCGCCGCAGTCGATGCACGGGCGCGTGCCGCGGTATTTCGCGAGTTCCTCGCGCACCGTCGCGGATTCCGTTTCGCGATAACGCCGCTCCAGGTTCGGCAGGATGCCCTCCCAGGCGTGCGTGCGCCGGGTCTGCGCACCCTTGGCGTCGAAATAGCGGAACGGGATCTTCTCCTCGCCGCTGCCCCAGAGGAGCGCGTGGCGCACGGCCTCCGGCAGGTCCTGCCACGGCGCCTCGATGTCGAAGCGGAAGTGACGCGCGAGCGACTGGATCAGCTGGAAATAGTAGGCGTTGCGCCGGTCCCAGCCGCGGATCGCGCCGCCGGCGAGCGACAGGCTCGGGTTTACGACGACGCGGGCCGGGTCGAAGAACTCCTGCAGCCCGAGTCCGCCGCAGGTGCCGCAGGCGCCGTTCGGGTTGTTGAACGAGAACAGGCGCGGCTCGAGTTCGGTCAGGCTGTAGCCGCAGATCGTGCACGCGAACCGGTTCGAGAACTGCAGCGGCTCGCGGTCCGGCTCGTCGTTGAACGCGAGTCGTGCCGAGCCCTGCGCGAGCGCGAGCGCGGTCTCGAACGATTCGGCCAGTCGCTGCGCCGCGTCCGGGCGCACCTTGAGACGATCGATCACCGCCTCGATCGAATGCCGCTTGCGCGGGTCGAGCGTCGGACGCTCGTCGAGTTCGTACAGTCTGCCGTCGATCCGCGCGCGGACGAAACCCTGGCTGCGCAGATGCTCGAACACCTCCGTGTGCTCGCCCTTGCGGTCCTGCACGATCGGTGCGAGCAGCAGCACCGCCGTGCCCTCGCGCAGTGCGAGCACCAGGTCGACCATCTGCGTGACGGTCTGCGCGGCGAGTTCCTGGCCGTGCTCCGGGCAGCGCGGCACGCCGGCGCGCGCGTAGAGCACCCGCAGGTAATCGTAGATCTCGGTGACGGTGCCCACCGTCGAGCGCGGGTTGTGCGAAGTCGCCTTCTGCTCGATCGCGATCGCGGGCGAGAGGCCCTCGATGTGGTCGACGTCGGGCTTTTCCATGACGGAGAGGAACTGGCGCGCATACGCGGACAGCGACTCGACGTAGCGGCGCTGGCCTTCGGCGTAGATGGTGTCGAACGCGAGCGACGACTTGCCCGAGCCGGACAGCCCGGTGATCACGATCAGCCGGTCTCGCGGCAGGTCCAGGTCGACGCCGCGCAGGTTGTGGGTGCGCGCACCGCGGATTCGAATCACGTCCATGCAGGGCCAGCTCGTCTTCGTCGTCAGGCCGCGAAAGGGCAGCCTGCTAATATAGGCAACGCTCCCGCTCCGAGGCAAAGACCATCCGACCCCGCGATCCAGTCCAGAGGCCGGCGATGAACGCTGTCGAACGCCGGTCGGTCGGCGCGCTGGCGGCGATCTATGCCTCGCGCATGCTGGGCATGTTCATGCTGCTGCCGGTGCTGGCGCTCCATGCCCGCAGCCTGTCCGACTATTCGCCGGTGCTGCTCGGCCTCGCGATGGGCGCGTACGGCCTCACGCAGGCGCTGCTGCAGATTCCCTTCGGCCGCTGGTCGGACCGCTACGGCCGCAAGCCCTTGATCACGCTCGGGTTGCTGTTCTACGCGGCCGGCTCACTGGTCGGCATGTTCGCGCAGAGCGTGGCGCTACTCGCACTGGCGCGCGGTGTACAGGGCGCGGGCGCGGTCTCCGCGTCAGTCACGGCGCTGCTCGCGGACCTGACGCGAAGCGAAGTTCGCACGCGCGCGATGGCGGTGATCGGCATCAGCATCGGCCTGTCGTTCGTCGTCGCGTTGATCGCGGCGCCAGCGCTCGATGCGGCCATCGGCGTGCCCGGCATCTTCGGGATCATGCTCGCGATGGCGCTGTTCGGCCTTGCGCTGCTGCATCTCGCCGTCCCGCCCGAGCCGCACCGCCACGGCGGGCCCGAGGGCCGCAGGCTCTCCGGCATGCTCGAGATCGTGGCGCGGCCCCAGTTGCGTCCGCTGTATTTCGGCATGTTCGCGCTGCACGCGATCATGACCGCCACGTTCCTGTCGGTGCCGCAGGTGCTGCAGGACGACCTCGGGCTGCCGAGTGCGGACCACTGGCAGGTCTACCTCGGCGTGTTCGTCGTCTCGATCGCCGGCACGGTGCCGCTCGTGCTCAGCACGGAGCGCGGTGGGCGCGGTGGCGCGCTGCTGATGCTGTCCGTCGCGCTGGCGGGAGTGGCGCAGGCCATCCTGGGTCTTGACCACGGTCACCGCTGGGTCGTGCTCGCGGCCCTGACGCTGTTTTTCGCCTCGTTCAATTACCTCGAGGCGCGGCTGCCGGCGCTGCTCACCCACGCGGCCCCCGCCGCCGACCGGGGTGCGGCGCTCGGGGTGTTCGCGACTGCCCAGTTCCTGGGGGCGTTTTTCGGCGGGGCCGCCGGCGGCATCCTGCTGCGGCAGTTCGGGATTTCGGGCGTGTTCTGGGGCTGCGCCGCGCTGGCGCTGGGGTGGGCCCTGCTGGTCGGGCGGTCCGGCGCACCCGCGACAGAACCCGTTTCCGGCTGAAGCAGGGTCTTTCTCGAGTCGACGCGGCATGCCCCGGCTTGCCGTAAAATAGACGACCTTTCTCGCAAAACCACACTACAGGCTTTCCTCATGGCACGCGGCGTCAACAAAGTCATTCTCGTCGGCAATCTCGGCAAGGATCCCGAGTCCCGCTACATGCCCAATGGCAAGGCGGTTACGAACTTCAGCGTCGCGACGACCGACTCCTGGAAGGACAAGCAGACGGGAGAGCAGCGCGAGCAGACCGAGTGGCACAACATCGTCATGTACGAGCGGCTGGCCGAAGTCGCCGCCGAGTACCTCAAGAAGGGCTCGCAGGTGTACATCGAGGGCCGGTTGCGCACGCGCAAGTGGCAGGACAAGGAGGGCCGCGACCGCTACACGACCGAGATCATCGCCAACGACATGCAGATGCTCGGCGGACGCCCCGGCGGCGCCGGGGGCGGCGGCATGGGTGGCGGCGGAAGTGGCGATTTTTCGCGGGGCGCCGACGCGCCGTCGCGTCCCGCTCCGGCCAGCGCCGGCAGCCGCGCGCCTGCCGAGGAGTCGCCGTTCGACGACGACATTCCGTTCTAGAACACGACGGTCCCCCTGGCGCGGCCGAAGCCTGCGGACGTCTCACGTCCGCGGGCTTTTTTTCGTCGGGTCCGCCACGTGAGTAGGCCGCGCCCTACAGACCAACGCCGCGGCACTTTGTCACGCTACTCGCGGGCCTAATCCATAGGAACACGCGAGACGCCCCGACGATGCGCGCGGGTCCGCCGCGCGACCCGCACGACCTGCCGCTGCATGCCCACCGAATCTCCGATCACCCCATACGTCCTGCCGCAACCAGGCGTCGACGCGAACGCAGTGCCGGTCGCGAAAGCGTCCACGGGCATTGCCGGCCTCGACGAAATCCTGATCGGCGGACTGCCCCGGGACCGGACCACCCTCGTCGGAGGTGGTCCTGGCAGCGGCAAGACGCTGCTCGGCGTCGAGTTCCTTTACCGCGGCGCACTCGCCGGCGAACCCGGCATCCTGCTCACGTTCGAGGAGCGGCCCGAGTCGATCCGTCGCAATGCCCTGACGCTCGGCTGGGACCTCGCGGCCCTCGAGCGCGACGGACGCCTGCGCATCCTCGATGGCAACCTGCCGACCAACATCGTCACGAGCGGTGAGTTCGACATCCGCGGCGTGCTGGCCATCCTCGCCGGCCAGGTCCGCGACCTCGGCGCACGCCGGCTCGTGATCGACGCGGCCGACCTGCTGTTGCGCCTGTTCCGCGACCCGCACCGGGAGGAGGAACAACTCATCATCCTGCACGACTGGCTGCTCGAGAACCCGCTGACCACGATCATCACGGTCAAGACCCTGCAGCAGCCGTCCGATCCGGCGAATCGACTCGAATACCTGACCGACTGCGTACTGCGCCTCGACCAGCGCGTGCTCGGGCAGGTGTCGACTCGACGCGTGCGCGTGCTCAAGTACCGGGGTTCACCGTTCTTCAGCAACGAGTATCCGTACGTGATCGGTTCGCGCGGACTCGTGCTGATGCCGGTGTCGAGCATGTCGCTGGTGGCGCGCGCCGTCGGCCCGCGCTTCTCGAGCGGCGTGCCCGGCCTCGACGCCGTGCTCGGCGGCGGCCTGTTCCGCGGCTCGAGCGTGCTGATCGGCGGATCCAGCGGCACCGGCAAGACCCTGCTGGCCTGCACCATGGCGATCGCGGCCAGCGCCCGCGGCGAACGCGTGCTCTACGTCAATTTCGAGGAGAGCTTCGAGAGCCTCGCCAGTTCGGTCCGCAGCGCCGGCCTCGACCTCGACGACGCCCTGCATCGCGGCAACCTGCAGTTCCTGACGGCGATGCCGGAAGCGGCGGGGATCGAGGAGCACCTCTGCCACATCTTCGAAGCCATCGAGCGGCAGGGCAGCGAGCACGTGTTCGTCGACGCGATCAACGCGGCCCAGCGCATCGGCTGCGAGCAGGCGGCCTTCGATTTCGTGGTACGCCTGGTCGCGCATTGCAGGATGCGCGGCGCGACCTGCGTGCTGCTCAACCAGACCGACCCGCGCCACGCGATCGAGCAGATCAGCGGCGTGGGCATCTCGTCGATGATCGACGCACTCCTCACGCTGCGCCAGGTCTGGCCCGACGACGCCACGCACCGGCGCCAGTTGCTGGTGATCAAGATCCGCGGCACGCGTCATTTGCACGCCTGGAACACGTTCCAGATCACGGACGCGGGGATCGATTTCGGCGCCACGGCTCCGTCGCCGTCGTCGACGGACCGCGCGACGGGATGACCATGCCGGCGGCCAAGGTCGAGATGAACCGCAAGCTGATGCTGTTCGTGGCCGGCAACGAGCCCAACTCGGTCACGGCGCTCGCGAACCTTAATCGGCTGCGTCAGTGCGTCCGGGGGTGCGAGATCGACGTCGAGGTCGTGGACGTGCTCGTGCACCACCCCATGGCGCTCGAACGTCGGATCCTCATCACGCCGTGCCTGGTGCTCGTTCATCCACCGCCGGAGGTCATGATCGTCGGCTCCCTCACGGACCTCGACAAAGTCCGGCTGGCACTGCGCCTGCCGGCGGACGGGACCGGCGATGGCTGAGGACCGGAACGGTATCGAGCGCCGCCTCGCCGAGGCGGAGGCCACGCTCGAAGCGCTGCACCGTGGCGAGGTCGATGCGATCGTCGGCCGCGAGGACGTCATGCTGCTCTCGCTGCGCAACGCCGCGGTCGCACTGCGCGCGAGCCAGGACCGCTACGACACGCTGCTGCGTTCGATCGACCAGGGCTTCTGCATCGTCGAGATGATCTTCGACGACGCGGGCAAACCCGTCGACTACCGGTTCCTCGAGACGAATCACGCCTTCGAGACGCACACCGGGCTCCCGGACGCCGTGGGCCGCCGCATGCGCGAACTGGCGCCCGGCCACGAACAGAGCTGGTACGAGCACTTCGGTCGCGTGGCGGCGACGGGCGAGCGGATGCAGTTCGAAAGCACGGCCAGGGCGCTCGGCCGGGTATTCGAGGTCTTCGCCTATCGCGTAGATGCGCCGGAACTGCGTCGGGTCGCGGCGCTGTTCAAGGACGTCACCGACCAGGCGCTCGCGGCGGAACGGCGCCGGCAGACAGAGGAGGCGTTGCGGCGCAGCGAGGAACGATGGAACGCCGCGCTGGAACACTTTTCCGGCGGGGTGATCATCGCCGACGAGCACGGGCAGTGGCTCTACTGGAATCCGGCGGCGAGGCGCATGCACGGCATGACCGCCTCCGACGGCGTAGACGCACTCTCTACGCCGCTGTTCGAGTTGTGGACGGCGGACGGCCACGCAAGACTGCAACACACGGACTGGCCGGTCGCGCGTCTCAAGAAGGGGGAGGTGGTGGATCGCCTCGAGCTGCGGCTGCGTCGTCCCGACCGGGGCTGGGAGCGCGTCGTCTCGTATTCCGGCGCAACCGTCGCGACGTCGAGCGGCGAACGGCTGATCTTCCTTTCGCTGGACGACCTGACCGAGCAGCGCAAGGCGGAACGCGAGCTGCGCGAGAGCGAGATGCGCTTCCGCCGGCTCGCGGACACGATGCCGCAGCTCGTCTGGACCGCAACGGCCGGGGGCATCGTCGACTACTACAACACCCAGGTGACGCGCTACAGCGGGATCCGGCAGTCCGGGGACGGCTCCTGGAACTGGCACCCGATCCTGCATCCCGACGACGTCGAGCGGACCAAACAAGCCTGGGAGCACGCCACGGTCACCGGCGAAACGTACGAGTGCGAACATCGCGTGCGCATGGCGGACGGGACGTTCCGCTGGCACCTCAGCCGCGCCCATCGCGTCGGCCCTGCGGACGCGATGCAGTGGTTCGGCACGGCCACCGACATCCACGAGCTCAAGCTCGCCGAGGAGCGGCTGCGCGAGAGCGAGCAGCGCTTCAAGATCATGGCGAACACGGCGCCCGCGATGCTGTGGATCACGAACGAGCATCACCAGTGCACGTTCCTGAGCCGCGGCTGGTACGACTTCACCGGCCAGCGCAGCGGCGACGGATTGGGCTTCGGCTGGCTCGACGTGGTGCACGAGGACGATCGCCAGCGCACGCGCGAGGCCTATCTCACGGCCGCCGAGCGACACGAGCCGTTCCTGCTCGACTTCCGGCTGTGCAGCGCGGACGGCGGTTACCGGTGGACGATCGATGCCGGGCGGCCTCGCTTCGACGACAGCGGAACGTTCCTCGGCTTCATCGGATCGGTCTTCGACGTGCACGAACGCAAGCAGGCCGAGGAAGCCCTGCGCGACGCCGACCGTCGCAAGGACGATTTCCTCGCGGTGCTCGCGCACGAATTGCGCAATCCGCTGGCGCCGTTGCGCAACGGCCTCGAAGTGCTCCGGCGTGCGCGGCCGGACAGCGATGGTGCGCGCACCGCGCGCGAGATGATGGAACGCCAGGTGGACCAGATGGTGCGCCTGATCGACGACCTGCTCGACACGTCGCGGATCGCGCGCGGCAAGTTCGAGCTGCACAGGACGGCGGTGGACCTCGTCGAGACCGTCCGTCATGCGCTCGAGACCAGTCGGCCGCTGCTCGACGCCGCGGGGCATCGGCTGCGAGTCGAACTGCCCGAGCGGCCCCTGATCGTGCACGCCGATCCGGTGCGCGTCGCCCAGGTGCTCACGAACCTGCTCAACAACGCCGCGCACTACACCGACCGTGGCGGCCGCGTGACGATCGCCGTGCGCTCGAGCGGAGACGAGGCGTTCGTCGAAGTCGAGGACGACGGCGTCGGTATTCCCGCCGACATGCTCGAGCAGGTGTTCGAGCCCTTCGTGCAGCTCGAGACGTCGATCAGGCGGGGCCGGCAGAACGGGTTGGGCCTCGGGCTCGCCCTGGCGCGCAGCATCGTGAACCTGCACGGCGGCTCGATACGGGCGTCCGCCGGGCGCGACGGGCGCGGAAGCCTGTTTACCGTACGGCTCCCGCTCAGCGGCCCCGCGGCCGGCTCCGTGGACCGCGAACTCGGCGGCGGCCGCGAAAGCGGCTCAGGGCTGCGCGTCCTCGTCGTCGACGACAATCGCGACGCCGCCGAGTCGCTCGGCATGCTGCTCGGACTGATGGGTCACGAGGTGCGTCTGGCGCACGACGGCGCCCAGGCCGTGCGGACCGCGCGCGACCATCCCCCCGACATCGTGTTCCTGGACATCGGCATGCCGGGCATGGACGGCTACGAGGTGGCCCGGCAACTGGGTTCGCTGCCCGGCCGGGAGGCGATGAGCGTCATCGCGCTGAGCGGGTACGGGCAAGCCGCGGACCGGCGCCGGTCGGCCGAGGTCGGTTTCGACGCGCACCTGGTCAAGCCTGCCGAGATCGAGACCCTCGAGGCGCTCATGGCCACCCCGCCCGGCTCGTCGAAGACCCCGCACTGACCGCACCTCTGCGTCGCGCCGCGGGGCGTCGCACGAGACGGTACAATTGCTCCCCCCGCCGGCCCGCCGCCGGCCTCCGAGACGAACAGCCGCCCCCCCGGGGCGATTCGATGCCGCGCGTATACCTGAAGACTTTCGGCTGCCAGATGAACGAGTACGACTCCGCGCGCATGGCGGACGTACTGCGGGCCTGCGGCGGCTATGAGCCGACCGAGGATCCGGAGCAGGCCGACCTGCTGCTGCTCAACACCTGCTCGGTGCGCGAGAAGGCGCAGGAGAAGGTCTTTTCGCAGCTGGGTCACTGGCGTGCGCTCAAGGTGCGACACCCGCACGTGATCATCGGCGTCGGCGGCTGCGTCGCAAGCCAGGAAGGGGAGGGCATCACCGGGCGCGCGCCGTTCGTGGACCTCGTGTTCGGCCCGCAGACCATCCACCGTCTGCCGGAGATGCTCGCGGAGCTGCGGCGTCACGGCCGGCCGGTGGTCGACGTCAGTTTTCCCGAGATCGAAAAGTTCGATCGCCTGCCCGAGCCGCGTGCGGAAGGCGCGACGGCGTTCGTCTCGATCATGGAAGGCTGCAGCAAGTACTGCACTTTCTGCGTCGTGCCCTATACGCGTGGCGAGGAAGTGAGCCGGCCGCTCGCGCAGGTCATGGACGAAGTGCATGCGCTCGCGGCGCAGGGCGTCCGCGAGATCACGCTGCTCGGCCAGAACGTCAACGCGTATCGTGGCACGACGGCCGGCGGTGGTGGTGGCCACGCGGACCTCGCCGCGCTGATCTATTTCGTCGCGGCCGTGCCCGGCATCGAGCGCATCCGCTTCACGACCTCGCATCCGGTCGAGTTCCGCGACAGCCTGGTGGAGGCCTACCGCGAGGTGCCGAAACTCGCGAACTACCTGCACCTGCCGGTGCAGAGCGGGTCCGATCGCGTGCTCGCGCTGATGAAGCGCGGTCACACCGTGCTCGAGTACAAGCAGAAGATCCGCAAGCTCAGGGAAGTCCGACCCGACATCAGCCTGTCGACCGACCTGATCGTCGGCTTCCCCGGCGAGACGGAGCGCGATTTCGAGGCGACGATGAACCTGATCGCCGAGGTCGGCTTCGACCAGTCGTTCAGCTTCATCTACAGCCGCCGTCCCGGCACGCCGGCCGCATCGCTCCCCGATGACGTCACTTACGAAGAGAAGCAGCAGCGCCTCGCGGCCCTGCAAGAGC
>DASSJN010000208.1:0-6904 GCA_035691185.1 Steroidobacteraceae bacterium | reverse complement strand
AGGCCGCTCAGCAGCGCGCGCGGCAGCAGCTCGCCGCGCAGTTGCTCGGGCAACGCCTCGACCTGGCGCGCGTAGTCGCGCGAGTCCTCGGGCAGGATCTTCATGCCCTCGGGCAGCCGCAGCAGGTCCGTGCGCAGCAGGTCCCGCCCGCGCCGCAGCGTGTAGCCCTTGTAGCCCATGATCGCGCCGGCCCAGAGCGCGAGGATGAAGCAGACCTCCTGCTCGTAATCCTTGACGATGATGTACACGCTGCGCTTCCCGACGTAGTCGGGGTCTTTCTGCATCTGCGCCTCGTCGTGGGCCTGCACGGCCGCCGCGCGCGGCCGCACGACCGTCGCGTAGACGGCCTGGACGAGGATCGCGATGACGATCAGTGAGAACACCTCGAACAGGAATTCGCGGTTGCCGGTTTTCTTCATGGTGCGTTGCGTGCTCGTGGTCGCGGGTGGCATCAGATGTCGACCGGGAATGCGACGTCGAAGTCGGCCCGGACCTTCTCGGTCGGCTCGAACCGCTGCGGCGAGCCGCGCGCGGCCGCGGGCTTGCTCGCGGACGCATTCGGATCCTTCGCTGCAGACTCGGCGTCGTCTTTGCCGGCCGGCGTCGACGGTTCGGAAGCCGGCGGCGTCGGCGCGGGTTCGGCCGGCGGCTGCTGCGCAACCGCAAGCGTCGTCGCCGCCGCGGCAACGACGAGAAGTGCTGCCCATCCCCCGATCGTCGTCGATGTGCTTCTCACGTTCCGTCACTCCGCATAGCGTGCGATCCGGAAGCCGAGGTCGTCGCGCCGGCCCTCGCCGTAGTCACGATACGCCGCGCGCAATTCCGTGACCGTGGCGTGCCGCCAGCTCGAGCCGCGGATCACGTGCACGTTGCCGGGCGCGGCCGCCAGCGGGTCGATCGCGACGGCCGTGGCCGCAGGCTGCACCGTGTAGAGGTCGGCGGTCCACTCCGCGACGTTGCCGCCCATGTCGTGGAAGCCGAGCGCGTTGGCGCCGAACGAGCCGACGTTGGCGGTCGTGGCGTAGCCGTCGTCGAGTTCCGCCAGGATGGTCTGCAGCAGCGGCTGCGCCGTCCGATCGCCGTAATTGCCCGAGCCGGCAGGCACCGGCAGCGCGTCGCCCCACGGGTACTTGCGCACCGAACCGTCGCGGTTCGCGCGCGCCGCCCATTCCCATTCGGCTTCCGTCGGCATCCGGTAACCGGTGTTCGGCGGCTGCGCCGGGACGAGCTTGCCGGCCTGCGACTGGTAGAACGGCGCCAGGCCCTCCTGCTGGCTCAGCCAGTTGCAGTACTCGGCCGCCTCCTGCCAGCTCACGTTCACCACCGGTTGCCGCTCGGTCTCGAGCGTGCTCTGGCCGACGTACCCCGACCGGTGCTGCGAGCGGAACTGCTTGTATTCGCCATTCGTGACCTCGCGGGTGCCGAGATAGAAGCGCCGCCGCAGTTCGACGGGACGTTGCGACTCGTTGGCGCGGCGCCCCGACTCGCGCCGCGCGCTGCCCATCGTGTAGGTGGCAGGGCCGAGCAGACGCAACTCGGCACCCGATTTCGCCCGGATCATCGCGGCCAGCGGACCCGCGGGCGCGGCAGCCTGCGCCGCCGCGACCCCACCCGCCGACGCCGCAGCCGTAACGGGCGCCTCGGTCGAGCCGCGACCCGGCTCGAGCCGCACGGTGATCACCTGCGGCAGCCCGGGGCGCGGGGTCACTGCCGTGCGATACGTCCGATGGCCCGCGAGCCGCACTTCGAGTTCGTGCCTCGCGGCCGGCAGCTCGAGCGGCTGCCCCGCCTTGCCGACGGGCCGTCCGTCGACGAGGACGTCGGCGCCGGCGGGTTCAGCCTGCACCGTGATCTCGCCGAGGATCGGCGTGAGCGAGAGACGCACTTCGCTGCGCTCGCCCGACCCGAGCGTGAGCTCGCGCGTCGCGGGTTCGTAACCGTCGCGCGTCGCGACGATCGCGAGCGGCACGCCGGGCCGCACGTCGATCGTGAGCGGCGTGCGCCCGCGAAACGCGCCGCCGACGCTGACGCTCGCACCCGTGGGCTCGGTGCGTACGACGAGCGTGCCGTCCGGGAGGCCGAGGCGCACCGGGCCGAGCGTCTGCGGCTCGTTCGCCACGACCTGCAGGTCGGTGACCCAGTTCTTGAACCCGGGCTGGCGAAGTTCGATGCGGTGCGTGCCCGCATCGAGCTCGAGCGTCGCAGGCGTCGAGCCGCTGGCAGTTCCGTCGACGAGCACCTGCGCGCCCGCGGGGTCGGTCAGCACGGTGACGGGGGCCCAGGCCGGCACGGGTTTCGCCACGAAGACCTGGCGCCGGTCGAGGCCGACCACGTCGATCGGCGCCGAATACGGCTGATGGCGCGGCGCCGTGATCACGAGCTCGTGGCGCCCCGCCGGCAACGTGATCTCTCCCGGCACCGCACCGAGGTCGCGACCCTTGACGCTAGCGCGCCCGGCGACCGGGCTCTGCACCTCGACGCGGCCGGGCCGCCTCGCGAGCGTGAATTCGAAACGCTGGTTCGGCGCGTCGGCGATCGAGAGCGGGACCCGCAGCGTTTCGTAGCCCTCCCGCGAGATCTCGAGCGCATAATGCCCCGGGCGCGCAAAGTGGTTTTCACCGACGCGCAGCGTCGGGCCGCCCCGCAGTTCGACGCGGCTGTCCGCAGGCTGCGTGACCACCGTGACCGCACGGCCCGTCGCGAGGAACCAGGCAGCGAGACCCAGCAGCGCGATGACGGACGCGCCGGCGATCATCGGCACCACGCGGCGCCGCGCGGGTCGCTGCGGTGCAGGTCGCCGGAACGCGACCGTGTCGATGCGTTCGTCGTCCTCGTCGCCACCCCCGGCGACGACCGCAATGACAGGCGCCTCTGGCGGCACGGTCAGGTTCCCGCCGCTGCCATCCTCGATGTCGATCACGCGTGCGCCGTCGCGCGAGGCGTAGCGCAGGCGCCCGCGCGCCGCATCGACGACGTCGCCTTCGCGCAGCCAGGTGGCTCGCGTCACGGGCACGCCGTTGACGAGCGGCGCCTGCCGACCCTCGGCGGGCTGCAGGAACAGCTGGCCGTCGTGCAGCGCGATCCAGCCGAGCGTGTCGCCGCTGCCGCCCGGCAGGACCACCGTGTGCCCGGGACCGCCGAGGCTCACCGGGAAATCCGCAGCCGACAGCGTTCGTTCGCCGAGCGGATCGCGCAGGATCAGTTCGGTCGCGCTCAAATGGGCTCCTCGCAACGGACCACGAGCGTGGGTGGCGACGAGCCCGGCATCAGGTTCAGCTCCTTGCGCACGTCGCGGTAACCCTGCCGGGTGCCGACGACCGTGTAGCGACCGGGCATCAGTTCGAGGTCCTTCTGTTCGAAGAGCCCAAGCTTACCAACCCGGTAGATCTGGACCTCGGTCGCATTGTCGGAGGCGAGCGCGACGCGGATCGGCGTCTCGGCTTGCCGCAACAGCTCCTGCAGCCGCCCGACCTGGCCCTGCAGGCGCGGTCCCGCCGTCGCCACTCGACCGGCGCGCTCGAGCACGTTGCGCGCGATGTCGCGGCCGGCGGGGCTGTAGAGACGCTCCGGCCGGTCGAGAAAGGACTGCAGTTCGGCATCGAGCATGGCGCGGGGCTCCGCGCGCTCGACACCCTGTTGCGCGGCGAGCAGGGTGGGCTCCGCCTTCAGCGTCTCGCGGTGCAGGCCCAGGGCCTCGGACCATTGCTCCGCACGCTCGGCAGCCGCCGCCCGCTCGAGCGTCGAGGCGAGCGCGCGGGTCTCGGTGGCGCGCCGGACCTGCTGCAACCCCTCGGCGACCTCCGGCGCGCCTGGACGGATTCGTCCGGCCTGTTCGAACGCCGACTGTGCTGCCCGATAGTCGCTCCGCGCCAGCGCCGCCTGCGCCCGCGCGATTGCGGCGGAATACGCATCGCCCGCCGCCCGCCCCTGCAACCGCGCGAGGTTCGCGCGCGCCGTCGCGGTGGCGGGATCGAGTTTCAGTGCGCGCTGGTACGCCGCGACCGCGGCGGCCGTGTCGCCGGCCTGCTCGGCCTGCGCGCCCGTGGCGGTCTCGCGCAACGCCGCATCGAGCACCTGCGCACGCCGCAGGCCGGTCTGCGCATCTGTGTTCCGCGGGTCGACCTTCAGCACGGCCGCGAACTGCTCGCGGGCTTCTGCCGACCGTCCCGCGCCGAACGCCGTGCGCGCGGCCATGAGGCGTTCGCGAACGACCTGCGGCGCGCGTTGCTCGAGGACGTCGAGTGCGGCGGCCAGTGCCGAAAAACTCCCGAGCGCTGCCTTGAAATCGCGGCCCTCCATCGCGGCGTCGCCGGCGGCAAGCGCGTCGCGAGCCTGCGCGAGCGTGGCGCCGCCCCAGCTTTCGACGTCGCGCTGTTCGAGTTCGCGCAGCCGCTCGGGCAGGTTCGCGCGCCGTTCCTCGGCCTGCCGCTTGAGTTCGGCGAGCCGTGCCAGGTCTTCGACCGCCGTCGGTGACGGATCGGCAGGCTTGGACGGCGCCGGAGCGGGCGTCGCGCTCGGCCTGCGCGATGCCACGAGATCCGGCAGGACGAAGAACGTGAACGCGAAACCGGCGACCGCGAGCAGCGCACCGCTCACGAGCAGCCCGCGACGGAAGCCCTCGCGCCGGAGGTCGCGTTCGGACGGCGTACCGGCGGCGGACCGCTGCCACTGCGCGCGGATCGGCGTCGCATCCGCCGGCGGACGCAGGGTGAAACCCGGCGCGACCGCGGGCTCGACCGGCGCATCGAGCGACAGGCAGTGCTCGAGTTCCGTACGGACCTCGCGCATGCTCCCCGGCCGCTCGGCCGGATTTTTCGCGAGGCAGCGCGCGACGAGCGCACGCAAGGCCTCGGGCGGCGCCGGCCGACCGGCGAGCGGCGGCGGCGCCTCGTGGCGCACGCGTTCGGGCGTGAGGTCCGGGTAGAACGGCGGATGCCCGCTCACGAGTTCGTGGAGCAGGACGCCGAGCGCGTAGACGTCGTCGGCCAGAGCGGCGGGAGCGCCGTCGAGCCGTTCGGGGCTCACCGAATAGGGTGACGCGCCCGCCGCGGCGGTGTCGCCGATGCGGCGAGCGCTGCCGAAGTCCGCGAGCCGCGCGAGCCCGTCGGCATCGAGCAGCACGTTCGCGCTCTTGACGTCGCCGTGGACCCAGCCGGACTCGTGCACCTGCGCCAGCGCGTCGACCACGGGCAGCAGGCGCCGCACGAGCAGCGGCCATGGCCGACCACGCAGGCGGCCGATCTCGCCGCCGGCGAGATACTCGAAGACGTCGAACGTCCTGTCGCCGTCGGACTGGCCGGGGGCGACGGGCGCGATCAGTGCCGGGTGGCGGACGGTCGCCGGCAGGCGCCCGGCGTCGCCCGCGTCCCTGCGGACCCGCAGAACGACCTCGCGGTCGTTCGTGCGATCGCGCGCCAGCCAGGTGGTGGGATCGTGGCCCGCTGCGAGCGGCCGCACCAATTCGTACCGCGCAGCCAGAACCTGCCCTGCCGCGAGCATCGGTGTCATCTCCGGCCGGGCTCAGCGCCGGGTGGGCGCAGGCTTGGCTGCCTCCGTCGAGGCCGTCGCGGGCAGGCCTGTTTCGTTTTCATACAATTCGCGCAGCAGCTGCCGCCACTCGGCGTACTGCTGCTCGGCCGAGCCCTTGAGCTCCAGCGTGCGCCCCTCGATGTCGACGACGATCGGCTGGACCTCGTTCTGGAACGAGCTGCCGAGCTGCTTGATCGATTCGCCGTGCATCTTGATCTCGGCGCGCATGTCGAGCCCGCTCTTGAACGCGTAGATGCCGCCGAGCACGGCGGCCGTCGAGGCGGCGGATCCCGCGCTGCTGTTCGCCTCGCTACCGGCCACGATACCGCCGACCACCGCCACCGCGCCGAGCACCTGCCGCGTCAGCGCCTTGCGCCTGGCCTCGGCCTCGGCCTCGAGTTCCTCGTGCGAATACTTGCGCCAGTTGCCGTAGGCGTCGCCCATGCTCTCGCTGAAGCTGGTGTAGTGCTCGTTGAGCGTGTCGACCAGCGCGTAATCGCGCTCGCGCACGCGCTCCATGCGTTCGACGACCGGGTCGCCCTGCGCCGGCAACCGCTCGATCGCGTAGCTGCCCTTGCGCTCGTCGCGCGCGAGGTACGGCTTGAACGCGTACGGCGCGAGATCCGCCGCGAAACGCAGCCCCGCGACCTGGTGGACCTGCACGCGCTCCTCGCGCGTCAGTTCGCGACGTGCCGCGAGCAGGTCGTTGGCGATCGTCGCGTAGACGTTGTCGAACGGGTCACGCGGCTTGACCGCGACGTCCTTGTACGCGCGCACGTCGGCGTCGCCCTTATATTCCTTCTGCAGCCACACGCGACCGGTCGCGTCGGTCGCCTTGATCGCGAGCCGCAGTTCGCGGCCCGTCGACTCGAGGATCCTGCCGTCCACGTTGACGTCGCTCGACGCGCTGTCCGACGGCAGCACGCGCACCTGGCCCCAGTGGCCGGTGCTCTCGAGCGTGTCGCGCAGCATGATGGGCATGTAGCGTGACTCGGCCTTGCGCACGTCGGGGAAGATCCGCTTCTGCTCCTGCTCCTTCTCGTCGTCCGGAATGTTCGGGTCGAACACGTGGATGCCGACGTCGAGCAGCTCGTCCTGCGGGATCTCCGCCGTCGCCTTCTGGGCGAAGACCGGCGCCATCGGCCGCTGGTCCTGCACGACGCAGCCCGAGCCGACGATGCCGAAGGCCGCCGCCAGCAGGCCCGCCCGCAACGCGTGCCGGATCGATCGGAAGCTCGGGTGCGTCGGATTCACTGCGTGCTCTGCTTGTACTGGCGGTATTCCTCCCAGAGCCGCTCGCGCAACTCGGGGTCCGTTTCCTTCATCGCGGCCTCGCGCAATTGCCGCGCCACGATGTCGTCGTCGCGGCCGTCGG
>DASSJN010000207.1:0-2614 GCA_035691185.1 Steroidobacteraceae bacterium | reverse complement strand
CGGCGTGCGCAGGTCGAGGCAGCACAGGTCCGCCCACTTGCCGGCCACCAGACTGCCGGTCGAGTCGCCGAGGCCGAGCACGCGCGCGCCTTCGAGGGTGGCCATGCGCAACAGGTCTTTCGCCACGAGGCCGCCGGGCCGACCGGTGATGCCCGAGGCGAGCAGCCCGGCCGTATGGGCCTCCGACAGCACGTCGAGGTCGTTGTTCGATGCCGCGCCGTCGGTGCCCAGCGCAACGCGCACGCCGCGCTCGAGCAGCTCGGCGGCCGGACAGACGCCGTTGCCGAGCTTCAGATTCGATTGCGGGCAGTGCACCACCGCGGCACCGGCCGCGGCGAGGCAGTCGAGGTCGGCGGGCTCGACCTGCGTCATGTGCACCGCAATGAGCAGCGGACTCGCAAGGCCCAGCTTCTTCAGACGCTCGAGCGGCCGCGCGCCGTGCAGCTCACGCGAGCGCTCGATTTCCCAGGCCGACTCGTGCAGGTGCATCCCGATCGGGATTTCGAGTTCGTCCGCGAGCCGGCGGATGCGCAGCAGCGTCGCGTCCTCGACGGTGTAGGGCGCGTGTGGTGCGAAGAACGTCGAGACGAGCGGGTCGCCCCGGTACTCGTCACGCAGCGCCATGCCTTTCTCGATGTACTCGTCGGTCCCCGAAGCCCAGCGCGTGGCTGCGTCCACGACGACGAGCCCGACGTTCGCGCGCACGTGCAGCTCGGCCGCGGTTCGGGCGACGACCTCGGGCCAGAGATGCATGTCCCCGAAACAGGTGACGCCGGCGCGCACCATCTCGGCGATGGCGAGTTCGGTGCCGTCGCGGACGTATTCGGGATCGACCCAGCGCTGCTCGATCGGCCAGATCGCCTCGCGCAGCCACGGTCCGAGCGACGCGTTCTCGGCCCGGCCGCGCAGCAGGGTCATCGCCGCGTGCGTGTGGGCATTGACGAATCCCGGCAGCAACGCATGGTGCGGACGCTCGATCAGCTCGTCGGCCGCGTAGCGCAGCTTCGCCTGCTCCGTCGGGAGCACGGCGACGATGCGACCGGCCCGGATCGCGACCGCGTGGTCGTCGAGCGCCGGACCGTCGGGTTCGACGGGGAGCACCCAGCGCGCGCAAACGAGCGTGTCTACCGGCTCCATTCGGGGTCTCGCGGATCGGGGGCGGCAGTATACCGGTCGGGCGCCGGCGCCACCGGGAAAAGCCGTGCTGCGACGGGCGCTTGGAGGTGGTCCCGTGATATGATTTCGTTTCTTTTTCGGCCGGTCGCGGACTGGTCGCGACACCACTTTGCGGCGACCGTGCATTCGATGGCGCGGCCGCGCTGGACAGACGGATTCATGGCTGAAATCGCGCGCGAACTCCTGCACGTCAACCTCGAGGACGAGATGAAGCAGTCGTACCTCGATTACGCGATGAGCGTGATCGTAGGGCGCGCACTGCCGGACGTCCGCGACGGCCTCAAGCCCGTGCACCGTCGCGTGCTCTACGCCATGCGCGAACTCGGCAACGACTGGAACCGGGCCTACAAGAAGTCCGCCCGCGTGGTCGGCGACGTGATCGGCAAGTACCACCCGCACGGCGACACGGCGGTCTACGACACGATCGTACGCATGGCGCAGCCGTTCTCGATGCGCTACCTGCTCGTCGACGGCCAGGGGAACTTCGGCTCGGTCGACGGCGACGCGCCGGCGGCCATGCGATACACCGAAGTGCGCATGTCGCGCATCGCGGGTGAACTGCTCGCGGACATCGACAAGGAAACGGTCGAGTTCGTCCCGAACTACGATGAATCCGAGACCGAGCCCTCGGTGCTGCCGACCAGGGTGCCGAACCTGCTGGTCAACGGCTCCTCGGGCATCGCCGTCGGCATGGCGACGAACATCCCGCCGCACAACCTGCGCGAAATCGTCGACGCCTGCGTCGCGCTGATCGACAACCCGGCCATCACGATCCCCGAGCTCATGGAGCACGTGCCGGGCCCGGACTTCCCGACGGCCGGCATCATCAACGGCGCGCGCGAGATCTACAACGCGTACACGACGGGCCGCGGCCGCATCGTGGTTCGCGCCAAGGCCGAGATCGAAGAGATCGACGACGCCGGCCGCGAAGCCATCATCGTCACCGAACTGCCGTACCAGGTGAACAAGGCGCGCCTGCTCGAGCGCATCGCCGACCTGGTGCGCGGCAAGCTCATCGAGGGCATCTCCGAACTCCGCGACGAGAGCGACAAGGACGGCATGCGCGTCGTCATCGAGCTCAAGCGCAACGAGAACGCCGAGATCGTCCTGAACAACCTCTACAAGCAGACGCCGATGGAGTCGGTCTTCGGCGTCAACATGGTCGCGCTGCTCGACGGCCAGCCGCGCCTGCTGAACCTCAGGGAGATGATCGAGGCGTTCGTGCGCCACCGCCGCGAGGTCGTGACGCGACGGACGGTGTTCGACCTGCGCAAGGCCCGGGAACGGGGCCACATCCTCGAAGGGCTCGCCGTGGCCCTGGCCAACATCGACGAGGTCATCGCGCTGATCAAGGCCTCGCCCACCCCGGCGGAGGCGAAGGTCGGCCTGATGACGCGCGAGTGGCGTGGCGGCGCCGTGCCCGAGATGCTCGCGCGAG
>DASSJN010000206.1:0-21505 GCA_035691185.1 Steroidobacteraceae bacterium | reverse complement strand
TGCGGGTCGATGTTGCCCGCACCGTCGCGTGAGTTTGGATTCGAGAAGCCACCCTCACCCTTCGGCGCCTGGGTGGGCGGAGCCTCCGGGGGCTCGATCACGTAGAGCGGCGTCAGGTAGGTGAACAGGCCGCTCGCGTCGTCCTGCTTGCCGTATTCGCCGGACAGCAGCAGCGTCATGTCGTCGCGCAGGTCGAATTCCAGGTGTCCGCGCGCCGCCCAGCGATGGTCGTCGTCGATCTCGTTGCTCGTCGTGATGTTCTCGCCGTAGCCGGTACGATCCGTGGATGTGACCGCGAGCCGGCCGCGGATGCGGTCACTGAACGGGCCGCTCAGCGCGGCATCGACTTTGAGCAGGTCGTAGTTTCCGCCAGTGAGCGTCAGATAGCCCTCGAACGTATCGGTCGGCTTGGCCGTGATCGCGTTGATCGTGCCGCCCGTGGCATTGCGGCCGTACAGCGTGCCTTGCGGCCCGCGCAGGACTTCGACGCGCTCGAGGTCGAACAGCGACAGGCCCTGCGACTCGGGACGCGAGACGACGGCGCCGTCCACGTAGAACGCCACCATCGAGTCCTCGCCGCGCGTGTTCGACACGTTGCCGAGACCGCGCATGGTCACTTTCATGGCGCCGACGGTCTCGCCCACGGTGACCGTCGGAACGAGCAGCTGCAGGTCCTCGACGTCGTTGAGCTGGTGCTTCGCGAGGTCATCCGCGCCGACGACGGCCAGTGCCGCCGAGACGTCCGTCAGCGACTCTTCGCGCTTGCGGGCGGTCACGACGATCTCCTCGAGCGCGGCCGGCTCCGCGGCGGCTTCCTGGGCGTGCGCGGGCACGACTCCTGAGAAGTTCGCGCCGAGTGCGAGGCCGACGGCGAGTGCGATCGGCGATTGCCTGGTGATGTGCATGGTATCCCCCTGTCAGTTCCGGTGATCGCCGCCCTTGCAAGGTCGGCGCGAGGCTTCAGCGGCCGACCCAGTTCGGCTTGCGCTTGTCGATGAACGCCTTGACACCTTCCTTCGCATCGGCCGAGTGGTGCACGACGTTGCACGTCATCGTCTCGAGCGCGATCAGGCTCTCGGTGTCCGCATCCAGGCCGCGGTTGACCGCCTTCTTGGTCATCCACATGCAGAACGGGCTGAGCTCGAGCATGGGAGCGCAGAAGTCCTGGATCAGCTGGTCGAACTCGGCGGCCGGCGCCGAGGCGTTGGCCAGGTTCCACTCGACGGCCTGCCTGCCCGACAGCAGCTTGCCGGTGAGCATGAGTTCCTTGGATTTGCGCAGGCCGATATAGCGCGGCAGCCGGTAGATGGGGCCCGCGCCGCCGAACAGCGCGCGGCGGATGTGGAAGTCGCCGATCCTGCAGTCGTCGGCGCAGAGCAGGAAGTCGGTCGAGATCGCGAGTTCGAAGCCGCCGGCGACGGCATAGCCTTCGACCGCCGCGACGGTCGGCTTCTTCATGTTGAACATCTTGTCGTACGTGCGCGCCGAGTCGATCGCGAGCTGCAGCGAGTCCGACGACTCGCCGAGGACGGGCGTCACGAGCAAGTCGAGGTCGGCGCCGGAACAGAACGTGTTGGCACGACCACGGAATACGACCACCTTGGCCTTCTCGTCCGCAGCCGCGCGGTCGACCGCGGCCTCCAGCTCGCGCAGCAGCTGCGGGCTGACGCAGTTGCGCTTGTGCGGACGGTTCAGCCAGATCGTGCAGATCCCATTGCTGGCGAGTTCGTACTGGATCACGTCCTTTTCGTCGGTCATGAGCGGCGCACTCCGAGGTGGTTCGAAATTGAAATTCGTGATCCCGCGACAGGTCGGCCGCGAGGCCGTCGGCACCTGCCCCGGGATCGAAAAAAACAACCGTCCGGGCGGTCGACTAAAACTTAGCACCGCTTGCGCGGGGGTGTCAATCACTGTGCGGTGTATCCGCCGTCGACGACCAAGCAGGTCCCCGTGACGAACGAGGCTTCCTCCGAGGCGAGGAATGCGATGGCGCGCGCCACCTCGTCGGGCCGTCCGAGACGGCCCATGGGATACAGGGCCACGAGGTCCCGCGTGTCGGCGGCCCGCGCGACCGCCCCGCCGACGCTGGTCGGCGCTGCGAGGTGGCCGGGGCAGACGGCGTTGACGCGGATATTCTCCGCGGCGTAGTCGATCGCGGCCGCACGCGTGAAGTTGACGACGGCGCCTTTCGTGGCCGCGTAGGCCACCGCGTTCCTCGGTGCCACCAGGCCCATGACGGAAGCGGTGTTGACGATCGCGCCGCCGCGCCCGCGCATGGCTGCGACGCCGTATTTCGTGCAGAGCATCACGCTGGTCAGGTTGACGTCGAGCGCGCGCCGCCAGTCGTCGAGCGACACTTCGTCGGCTGCCCCGCGCGCGCCGATGCCCGCGTTGGCGACCATCACGTCGAGCCGTCCCCAGCGCGCGACGGCACACCGGACCATGGCGGCCACGTCCTGTTCGATCGCCACGTCGACGGTCGTGTATTGCACGTCATGGCCGCGGCCCACGAGGTCCGCCGCGACGGCCGCGCCGTCCGGCTGCAAGTCGGCGATCAGCACGCGCGCACCCCGCTCGGCGAACACAGCGGCTGTCGCCCGGCCGATCGAGCCGGCGCCTCCGGTCACGATGGCGACCTTGTCCGTGAACTGCATGGGTTCCCTCCGGTGCCGTGTTCAGTGCTCGGCCGTCGACTGTGGCAGGGCCGCGGACGTCTCGGCCCTGGACTGCTTGAGCCGGCTCGCCGCATATTCGTGCTTCATGACGAAGACGAGCAGGCCGATCGAGACCACGAGCCCGCCCGCCATGGCGCCGAAGCCACCGGCGAAGGAACCCGTCAGGTCGAACGAGTAACCCATGACCAGCGGGCCGACGAGCCCGCCGAAGCTGCCGAAAAGCCCGACCAGCACGGCGATGGCGACGCCGACGACCTGCGCGGGCATGAGGTCGAAGATCAGCACCATGAACGGACCGATTGCCGCGCCATTGCAGCTGAGCATGAGGCACAGCATCGCGATCACGAGGCCCTGTTGCTCCACGGCCAGCAAGCCGACGATGCCGGGAATGGTCAGTGTCGCGGCCGCGATCAGCACGGGCGTGCGCTTGCCGACCTTGTCCGCGATCCAGCCCGAAGCCAGCGCACCGACGGCGGCCGCCGCGTACGGCAGTGACAGCGCCACGCCGCTGCCGAGCGCCGTGTAGCCGCGCTCCTTGACCAGGTAGCCCGGCAGCCAGCTGAAGTTCGTGTAGTAGATGCCCGAGATGAAGAAGAACGCGACGCAGATCATCCAGTAGGCCGGGGACCGCGCCAGCAGCCTGAGGCCCTCGCCGAAGCCGAGTTCCTGCGACTTCCTGCCCGACGGGTCGTACGTGACGCGGTCGCGCTCGAGCGCCGCCTCGATCGCTTCCATTTCGGCGCGCGAGATCCGCGGATGCTCGCGCGGGTGGTCGTAGACCAGGCGCCAGAAGATGAACGTGCCGACCAGCGTCAGCACGCCGATGAACACGAACATCTCGCGCCAGCCGAAAGCCGTGACGATCCACGCCATGAACGGCATGCCGACGACGAGACCCATGTACGCGGACGCGATCTGCACGCCCTGCGCGATGCCGCGTTCGCGCGGGAACACCCAGTGGTTCAGCAGCTTGGTCACGGGATTGACCACGGCGCCTTCGGCGAAGCCGAAGACAGCGCGCGCGACCGTGAACTGGCCGATGGTGTGGCAGAACGCAGTGCCGGCGACCGCGACGCACCAGACGAGGTACGAACCGAGCGCCCAGGTGCGGATCTTGAGCCGATCCGACGCTACGCCGCCGATCAGCTGGCCGAAGGAGTAACCCCAGAAGAACGTGCCGAGGATGAACCCCATCTCGAGGCCGGTGAGGTTCAGTTCGTCCATGATCTTCGGCGCGGCGATCGACATCGCGACCCGGTCGAGGTACAGGAAGACGCCCGTGATCCAGAGCGCCGACATCACGACGAAGCGGTAGCGGCCGATTGCAGCCGGGGGCGTCATGCGCAGCACGTCATGCAGCATCGACCCGGGTCGAGGTCGCGTGGCCATCGGCGCCCGATCGCGTCAGGGCGCAGATCGGCGAACTCGAGCATCGAGTCATCATCTTCCCCCGCCTCGCAGGCGAATGGCGCCGCGAAGAAACTCAACCGACCGTACGGTTGATTAATAATCGGACGGGTCGCCCGGCCGTGTCAAGCGGGACCGGCGGGAACCCGCTGAAACACGCCGCCACGGACGTCCGGCCGCCCTCGATCGACGGCCAACCTGCTGGCCAGGGGTGCCGCGCGGCAGAATATTCGGGTCAGTAAAGAGTCTTCAGTTCCCGCCGCAGCAGTTTGCCGGCGGCGCTGCGCGGCAGGGCATCGACGAAGCGGAACTCGCGGGGCAGTTTGTAACCAGCCAGGCGCTCGCGGCAATGCCGCAGGAGTTCGGTCGCGGCCACCGTCGCACCGGTCGCGACGACCACCCAGGCGACGATGCGTGCGCCGAGGTCCTCATCGGCTACGCCGCTCACGCCGACGTCCGCGACGGCCGGGTGCTCGAGCAGCGTCGCCTCGATCTCGGCCGGATATACGTTCTCGCCGCCGGAGACGACCAGGTCGTCCCGGCGGTCCAGCACGTGCAGGCCGCCGTGCGCGTCCAGGTAGCCGAGGTCGTCCGTGTACAGCCAGCCCGCGCGCAGCGCCCGGGCCGTGGCCTCCGGGGCATGCAGGTAGCCGCGCATCACGGTCGGGCCGCGCACGATGATCTCGCCTGGCTGGCCGGCCGGCATGTCCCGGCCGTCCGCGACGATTCGCACTTCGGTGCCGAGCACCGGCCTCATTGGCCCTGTCGCTGTGGCGCCGGGTGCCGGAGGCGACGCGGTCGCCACTTGCGACGTGGCCTCCGTCAGCCCGTAGGTCGGGCAGACGGGGTATCCGGCCGCCAGCGCACGCTCGACCAGTTCCGGTGCAGCCGCCGCGCCGCCCAGCAGCAGGACGCGCAGACCCGCCGGGGCGGGCCGCGCGCCCCGAAGCGCAAGTAGTCGCGACAGCATCGTCGGCACCAGCGACACGCCCGAAACGTCACCACGGTCGAGCGCCGCGCTCACGGCCGCGGCGTCGAAGCGCGAGTGGAGCCGCACCGGGCCGCCGTGCAGCACGCTGCGCACGAGAATCGACAGGCCTCCGACGTGGAACAACGGCATGCAGGCGAGCCAGCGACCCGCGACGGCGGCGCCGAAGCGCTCCTCGGCGGCGCGCGCGCTCGCTGCGAAGTTGCCCCACGTCAGGCAGGCGCCTTTGGAGCGGCCCGTCGTGCCCGAGGTGTAGAGCACGGCGAGCACGGAATGCTCGTCGTCCGCGATGGGCGGCAGCGGCCGCGACGGCTCCGGCAGTGTCGCGGGCACGGGCGCGACCAGGATCGCGAGCCCCGGGACGCGTACGGCGATCTCACCGAGGCGCGGATCGTCCTGGGCAGCGAGCAACAGCGTGCAGCGCGCGTCGGCGAGTTGCTGCGCAAGCTCCGCGGCCGTCAGTCGCAAGTTGAGCGGCAATGCGGTGCGACCGGCGAGCGCGGCCGCGTGGAACCAGGTGGCGAACGTCGCGCCGTCGGGGAGCAGCAGCGCGACCGGCGCCTCGTCATCGGGCGCGACGGCGGTGCCGTGGAGAAAGCCTGCGCCGCGTCGTGCGCGCTGCGCCAGCGCGGCGAAGCTCAGCACGCCGTCGTCGGTCTCGAGCGCGGGTGCCTCGGGGGTGCACGCCGCGCGCCAGTACAGGTCCCGTCTCAGTGCCACGACTCGAATCCCAGCCCGGGCCGCCCGGACAACGTCACGAAACCAGCCGTCGCCTCGACTGCCGGGCCGACGTCCGTCACGAACAGCCCCGCGGTGCGCAGCCCATGCACCGCTGCCGAATCGGCCCAGGCGGCGGCGCAATTCACGGCGTGCCAGGCGCCGACTGCGCTGTCGAGGGCATGCGTCAACACGACGTCCAGGCCAGCAGTCCGCGCCTGCGCCGCCAGCACGAGCGTGCGCAAGGGGCCGCCGAGCAGTGCAGGCTTGAGCACCACCACGTCCGCGGCTCGTGCGTCGATCACGGCGCGCAGGCCCGGCTCGCCGGCGACCGACTCGTCGGCCGCCACGCGCACGGAACTGCGACCGCGCAGCGCGGCCAGTCCCTCGAGATCCTCCGCCGCCACGGGCTGCTCGACGTACTCGAGCTCGAAGACCGCGAGCGCCGCGAACGCCCTCGCGGCCTCTGCCCGACTCCAGGCGCCGTTGGCGTCGCCGCGCAGGCGCACACGGGGGCCCAGTCCCGCGCGCGCCGCGCGCACGCGAGCGACGTCGACGTCGAGCGGCACACCGCCCAGTTTGAGCTTGGCCGCCCGGTAGCCGCTGGCTCGCACCTGCGCGGCCTCGTCGCGCACGGCCTCGGGCGTCCGACCGAGCAGCAACGCACCGCAAGCCACGCGCTCGGACGCCGCCCGTGCGCTCGGTGCGGCGCGCTGCGCGAGCCAGCGCGCAAGCGGCGAGCCGGCGCGGCGGGCCGCCAGGTCACACAGGGCCCCTTCGACGGCCGCATGCGCGGCGGGGTGGTTCTCGAGGGTCGCTGCCACAGGGTCCGGCATCGTCGCGGACTCCGACGTCAGGTCCATGGTCTCGAGCCGCGTCAGCGCCGCGCGCAGCGCCCGCTCCGTCGCGACCAGGTCGTCCTCACCGAAGCCTGGCCATGGCGCCGCCTCGCCCAGCCCGTGCGCGCCGTCGGCATCGCGCAGTTCGACCAGCAGGCTATCGCGAGCGTCGAACTCGCCACGCCCAGTCCGCACGGGCTGCTGGAACACGAGCCTGCGGCGAACCACGCGCGCGGCGATCCTGCTCAAAGCGCCAGACCGAGCGCGAACAGAACGCCGAAGACCACCTCGAGACGGGCCGTGCGCACGAGACAGCCGTTGAGCGGCAGGCCGTGCTCGGTCCGGATCGCCCGGGCGACCGGCAGCGCGAGCGGCAGCGACAGCCAGCTCAGCAGCACCCAGGCTTCGCTCAGGCCGCTCCCCCAGAGCAGCAGCGGGATCGCATAGGCGATCGCGAGCAGCAGCAGGTAGTAGCGACGGGTGGCGCGATCGCCGAGGCGCACGGCCAGCGTGTTCTTGCCGGCGCGGGCGTCGGTCTCGATGTCGCGCAGATTGTTGACGACCAGGATCGCCGTGGCCAGGGCGCCGATCGGAATCGAGGCAAGCCATGCACGCGGTGACACGGTGAGCGACTGCACGTAGCTGGTACCGACCACCGCCGCCGGCCCGAAGAACAGGAACACGGCTAGGTCGCCGAACCCGACGTAGCCGTACGGCCGCGGGCCGCCCGTGTACAGATAGGCCGCGGCGATCGACAGCAGGCCGAGCAGCAGCACGGGCCACCCCGCGACGCTGGTCAGGTACAGGCCGACCAGCGCGGCACATGCGAACGCACCCCACATCGCGCGTTTCATCTGCGCCGGACTCACCCACCCCTGGTGGGTCGCGCGCGGCGGTCCGAGCCGGTCAGCGTTGTCCGCGCTGCGTTCGAAGTCGAACACGTCGTTCGCGAAGTTCGCACCGACCTGCAACAGCGAAGCGCCGATCAGTGCCGCGAGCGCGGGCCCCGCCGCGAACCGGCCCTCGCCCCAGGCGACGCCGGTGCCGACCAGCACCGGTGCCGCGGAGGCCGTCAGCGTGGCCGGCCGGATCGCAAGCCACCAGACCGCCCGGGCGCTTATGGGCGCCACGGAAACCTCGAGAAGTCGGGCGAACGCTTTTCGTTGTACGCGTCGCGCCCTTCCTGTGCCTCCGCCGTCATGTAGAAGAGCTGGGTCGCGTGACCCGCCAGTTCCTGGATGCCGGCCTGTCCGTCGAGTTCGGCATTGAACGCGGCCTTGAGGCACCGGATCGCGAGCGGGCTGTGCTGCAGGATGCGCCGGCCCCACGCCACGGCCGTGGCCTCCAGTTCGGCCAGCGGCACGACCTTGTTGACCAGGCCCATCGCCAGCGCCTCTTGCGCGTCGTACTGCTCGCAGAGGTACCAGATCTCGCGCGCCTTCTTCTGGCCTACGATCCGCGCGAGGTACGAGGATCCGAATCCGCCGTCGAACGAGCCGACGCGCGGGCCGGTCTGCCCGAAGCGCGCGTTGTCGGCGGCGATCGTCAGGTCGCAGACGACGTGCAGCACGTGGCCGCCGCCGATCGCGTAGCCGGCCACGGCGGCGATCACCACCTTGGGCAGCGACCGGATCAGCCGCTGCAGGTCGAGCACGTTGAGACGCGGCACACCGTCGTCGCCGACGTAGCCTTCGTCACCGCGGATGCGCTGGTCGCCGCCGGAACAGAACGCGAGGTCACCCTCGCCGGTCAGGATGATCACCCCGATCGTGCCGTCCTCGCGCGCGCGCGTGAACGCGTCGATGAGCTCGAACAGCGTCTTCGGCCGGAACGCGTTGCGCACCTCGGGACGGCAGATCGTGATCCTGGCAATTCCGCCGTCGCGCTCGAAGCGGATGTCCTCGTAACTGCGGACGGGCTGCCAGTTCGCGGGTTCCGGTGCCACCAGACAGGTGTCGGTCATGAAAGAGTCTCCCGGGCGTGAGTCGTCAAGGATTCGGTGGGTGCGGTCGCGACGCGGCGCAGGAATTCGCGCACGAGGCCTGCGAATACATCGGGTTGCTCGACGTGCGCGGCGTGACCGGCTGCGGGAACCAGCCGGACCTCGGCGCGCGGCAAGCGACCTGCGAGGTCATGGGCATGCTCGATGAAGCGTTCGTCGAGCGCGCCCGCCACGAGCAGCACAGGAACCTCGACCCGTGCGAGCAATGCATGCAGCGGCGGCTGCGCGGCGGGACCGAGACCGCGCAACGCCGCGGCGAGCCCGTGCGCGTCATTGGCGAGCCGCGCCTCGCGCTCGCGTGCGTGGGCCGTGGGGTCGCGCCGCAGCAGGGAGGCAAACAAGGGCTGCGCGAGCCATTCGTCGACGAACGGCCCCACGCCGCCGGCCTCGATGCGTGTGGCGAGCCGCTCGTCGGCGCGGCGCCGCGCTGAACGTTCCTCGGGATCGGCGATGCCCGCGCGCGCACCGAGCAGTACCAGCGAGGTCACGCAACGCGGATGGCGCACCGCGCAGCCGAGCGCGAGCCGCGCACCCATCGAATACCCTAGCCAGTGCGCACTGCGGTGTCCGGCCTGTTCGAGCATGGCGACGAGGTCGTCAACGCAGCGGTCGAATTCGTATTCGGTCGCGTCGGAGCCGCGCAGCGAGGCGCCGTGGCCGGGCAGGTCCGGGGCGAGCGTCTCGTAACCGTCGGCGAGCGCCGCCGCGACGCCGGCCATGCTGCGACCACGGCCGGTGAAACCGTGCAGCAGCACGAGCGGCGGTCCGTGGCCGGCGCGCTCCACCGCGAGCGGTGTCGCCTTCATGGGCGCCACTCCGCCTGCAGGCGGTCCCGCACGGCCTGGGCGAGCGCACCATGCAGCGCGGTGTTGGCAGCCCGGTCGATGGGTACCTCGATCAGGTGACGGCCGCCCTGCAGCGCCCGCTGCAGCGCGTGCGCGAACTCGTCGCGCGAACCGACGCGGACGCCCTGCCAGCCGAGGCCGCGCCCGAGTTCGGCGAGGTCGAGTCCGTGCGACACCGCGAACAGGGACTCGAACTCGCTGCGCGGAATGGCCTGCGCGACCGGTAAGTATTCGAAGATGCCGCCGCCGTCATCGTTGCTCGCGACGATCGTGAGATCGTCGCCGTGCAGACGGCCGGCCAGCAAGCCACCAAGGTCATGCAACAGCGCCAGGTCACCGCACCAGAGCACGGTTGGCCCGCTCCATGCGGCGGCGGCACCGAGTGCCGCGGACACCTGACCGTCGATGCCGTTCACGCCGCGGTTCGCGAGCACCCGCAGCGGCGCCGTGCGCGGCCCCGCGAATGAATCGACGTCGCGCACGGCCATGCTGTTGCCCGCGTAAAGCAGTGCCTCCGCGGGCAGCAGCGACCAGAGCGCGCGCGCGAGCTGTGGCGTGAGCAGGCGGGTGTCGCGCTCGAGCATGGCGACCACGGCGGCCCGTGCAATGCGGTCGGCCTGCTGCCAGCGCGCCCGCCAGGCGAGGGAGTCCGCCGACGGCTCGGGAGCAATGCGCGCAGCCAATTCGCAGAATCGCTGCGGACTCATGCGCACCCGTCGGGTCGCGCGGTGCTGCGGATCCCGGTAGCCGCCCGCCGGATCGACGAGCCAGACCTCGGCAGCCATGTGCCGGGCCATCCACTGGTTGACGGCCTTGCTCGTCGGTGGCCCGCCGATCCGGATGACCAGCTCGGGCCGCAGCGCGGCGGCCGTCGGCTCGTGGCGCAGCAGCAGGTCTGCGCCTGCAATCAGCGCCGCCTCGGTCACCGCACCCGCGCGCAGGCCGGACGCCGGATCTCCCAGCACGGGCCAGCCGAACGCATCGGCCATTCGCTGCACGGCCGCGGGCAGTGACGGGTTCCAGGGATCAGCGCCACAGACCACGACGCCTTGCCGGGTCGCGGCCAGGACTTCGAACCCCTCCGTCACCGCCTCGTCGCACGTGGTCCCGGGCTCGACCGTCGCTTGCGACCCGATCGACGGGGCGAGGCTCTCTGCCGCGATCGGCCCGGACGGCAGCAGCGGCTCGCGAAACGGCAGGTTCAGGTGCACCGGCCCCGGTGCGGGCCCGATCGCTTCTGCGACAGCCCGACGTGCGAGCGCACGCGCATACCCCGGACCGATGTCCTCCGATGGGCACGGCGCCTCCTCGCTCCAGCGCGTGAAGCCGGCATAGAGCAGACGCTGCTCCATGGTCTGCGGCGCGGACCACGCACGCAGTTCCGGTGGACGATCGGCCGTGAGCACGATGAGCGGCACGCGCGCGTGGCAGGCTTCGGCCACGGCCGGCGCGAAGTTCGCCCCGGCGGTGCCCGAGGTGCAGACGAGCGCCACCGGGCGTCCGTCGGCCTTGGCGCGGCCGAGCGCATGGAACGCCGCGCTGCGTTCGTCGATGTGCACCGTATACTCGAGCCCACGCTCGCGTGCGATCGCGAGCGTGAGCGGCGAGGAGCGTGAACCGGGACAGACGACGGCGGCTGCGACACCGGCCGTGCGCAGTTCACTGACCAACGTCCGCGCAAACTCGAAATTGGCGGCGCCGACGTCGCGTCCGGCCACGGGATGGTTCATCAGGGCGCTCCCCAGAGCAGCGGCCCCAACACCGCGCGCAGCTTGAGTTCGGTTTCAGTGAACTCGGCACGTGGCTGAGAACGTGCGACGATCCCTGCGCCGGCCCAGGCGGTGGCGGCACGTCCCCGCACCAGGGCCGAACGCAAGGCTACATCAAACTCACCATCCCCGTTCGCTTGCAGGTACCCAATGGGGCCGGCAAACCAGCCTCGTTCGAGCCCTTCGTGCTCGGCGAGCCAGGCGAGTGCCGGGTCGCGCGGCAGGCCGCCGACGGCCGGCGTCGGATGCAGCCGTTCGACCAGTTCCAGCAGCGACGCCGGCGCGGCCGCACGCCGGCGCGCACGCAGATCCGTGCGCAGGTGCATGACCGTGCGCGTGCGCAGCAGCCGGGGTTCGGGATCGTACTCGACGTCGTCGCAGCACGCGGCCAGTGCGGTGCGCAGGTGCTGGACGACGAAAGCGTGCTCCTGGCCGTTCTTGCGACTGTCGCACAGTGCCTCGCCGAGGGCCCGGTCGGCCGCGGCCGAGGCGCCGCGCGGCGCCGTGCCGGCGAGGGCCACGGTCTCGACGCTCGCACCATGCACGCGCACGAGACGTTCCGGGGTCGCCCCGAGGAACACGGCTTCACCGGCGTCGATCGCGAACAACGTGCAGGTCGGGAACCGCTCCCGCAGCGCGACCAGCCAGGCCACCGGATCGATCGACGCGCCCGCCTCGACGTGGACTTCTCTGGCAACGACGACCTTGTCGAAGCTGCCCGCGTGGATCGCGTCGATCGCATGTTGCACGCGCTCGACGTAGATGTCGGACCCGCCGTTGCCGATCTCCGCCAGGCCGTGCACGGGCTGGCCGAGCGCGAGCGGACGCGGTTGCAGCGTCGCCCAGCGGCTGTCGAGACAGGCGTCCCGCACGTACTCGTCGCCCTCGCGCCAGTACACCAGTTCCGGCAGTTGCAGCTCGCCGTCCGGAAAACCGTTCCAGATGCCGTGACCGTCGCCGTCCGGGGCAAACGCAAATCCGCCGACCAGGTGCCCCAGGCGTGGACCGGGTCCCTCCCACCGCAGGCCGGCGAATATCTGGCGTGCGGTGACATCCGCCTCGCGGAAACGCGCATGACCGGCGACCGTCACGCGCGCGGCGCAGCCGACACCGACGCGGAAGCGCTTGGCCGCGGGCTGTTCCCAATAGAAACGCGACGTGCCGGCGGCGGCGGCGAAGACCTCCAGGGGATCGAGCGGCAGACAGGGCTCCGAGCGAAACGCCCGCGCGGTCGAACTCACGCGCGACTCATTACTGCGGTCTGCGATAGCGGCTACGGGACACACGCTCGTGGTCGAACCTCAGCGACACTGGACTGACCGCTCCTGCAACGGCCCGGCGGGGCACACGCGGGTCTGCGAGGCTACCTTCTGGGGCCCCTACAGCGTCAAGTCCGGACCTTCCCGGACGGGGCGTCATCCGGGGATGGCGCCGGCTGACTGACGGCGGCCTTGTGCGCCGTGGACACCGTTGCTGACGGTAGCTAATGAAACGCCCGCGGTCAGGATCCGATGCCGTCGATCCACGTGTGCGCCACGTGGACCGCGGCATCGACCGCGACGAGGTTCGCCCGGTAGCCGGGTGCGATCCGACCGAGTTCGTGCCCGAGCCCGAGGAACATCGCCGGGTGCAGGCTCGCCATGCGCGCCGCGGTGGCGAGGTCGACGTCGAGCTGCGCGATCGCGTTGCGCACGGCCGCGGACATGTCCAGGTCCGATCCCGACAGCACGCCGAGCTCGTCGACGCAGACGCCGTCCTCGACCGAGATCGGCTTGCCCTGCAGGTTGAACGACTTGGCGTCGGCACCGACCGTCGGCATCGCGTCGGTCACCAGCATGAAGCGATCGATGGGTTTGCAGCGCAATGCGAGGCGCAGCGCCACCGCATTGACGTGTCGGCCGTCGACGATGATGCCGCACCAGGTCCCCCGGTCCTCGAGCGCCGCCCCCACCACGCCGGGCTCGCGGACGGTGAGCTGGGACATCGCGTTGAACAGGTGCGTGAAGCCGCGCAGGCCTTCGGCCAGTGCGCCTGCGATCTGCCGATAGGTCGCGTTCGTGTGTCCCGCGGCGACGATCACGCCTGCCTCGACGAGCATGCGGATCATGCCGGCACTTGCGACTTCCGGCGCGAGCGTGACCAGGGTGCGGCCGTGGCGCAGCGACGTCAGCAGCTGAAACGCGCTCGCGTCGAGACTGCGCAGCTTGCTCGGGTCGTGCGTGCCACGACGAGCGGAATTCAGGAAAGGGCCTTCGATGTGGATCCCGACCACGCCCGGCACGCCCGCAGCGTTCGCGGCGTCGGTCGCCGCGATGCCGCGGGCGACCACGTCGAGGTCGTCGCTGATCAGCGTCGGCAGGAACCCCGTCGTACCATAACGGCGATGCGCCGCGCCGATGCGGCGGATCGTGTCGACGCTCGGGGCGTCGTTGAACAGGACGCCGCCGCCGCCGTTGACCTGCGTGTCGATGAACCCGGGCAGCAGCGTGAGCCCGGCGAGGTCGTGGCGCACATCGGCGGCGCGAACGCGTCGATCGTCATCCGGCACGACGGTCGCGATCCGCTCGCCTTCGACGAGCACGGCGTGACCGTCGACGAAGCCGTCGTCGAGCAGCAGCCGCGCGTTGACCAGTGCCTGTCGCATCACAACGTCCGAGTGACCTTGTGCAAGTGCGCGGGACGATCGGGGTCGAGGCCGTTGGCGAGCGCCAACGCGTTCGCGAAGCGATAGAAGGACTGGGTCGCCAGCATCGGCTCCAGTGCGGGGTCCTCGGCAAGCGTCGGCAGGGTCACCGTGCCGGGCAGCGTGGCGCCGGCGAGAAGCGTCTGCGCACCGCGCGCGGCGAGATCACGCGCCAGCTCCAGCACGCCGTCACGGGTCGCGTCGTGCTGCGCGAGCATGAGCACCGGGAATCCCGGCCGAACGAGGGCCATCGGGCCGTGACGCAGTTCGGCGGCACTCAGCGCCTCGGCGTGCACGCGGCACGTCTCCTTCAGCTTCAGCGCCCACTCCTCTGCGATGCCGAGCCCGACTCCGCGCGCGACGACATAGGCGCTGCCGGCCGTGCTCAGCGGCTCGAGCGCGGCCGTCCAGTCGAGCATCCACGCGCGCCGCAGCAAGGCGGGCGCCTCGTGCACGGCCCGCCGCAAGGCCGGATCGTCAGCCCACTCGGCGACGAGTTGCAGGATCGCCGCGAGCGAGGCCAGGTACGATTTCGTGGCCGCAACGCTCGACTCCACGCCGGCCGCGAGCGGCAGCGTGACGTCGGACAGCCGCGCGAGCGGCGAGTCCTCGACATTGACGAGCGCAACCACGCGTGCGCCGGCACTTCGTGCCGCTTCGACGGTCACGAGCAGGTCCGGGCTCGCGCCCGACTGCGAGATCGCGAGCAGGACGGTGCCGCCGAAACCGGCGTGGGCACCGTAGACCGAGCTCACCGACGGCGCCGCGGAGGCGGTCAGCAGGCCGAGACGTGTCTCGATCAGGTAGCGCGCGTAGGTCGCGGCGTTGTCGGAACTGCCGCGCGCGCAGGTGACGACGGCACGTGGCGGTGATCGCCGTAACGACGCAGCAAGGGCCCGCACCGCAGGCGCATTGCGCAGCAGCTGGCCTTCGACGACGGCCGGCGCCTGCGCGGCCTCGGCGTGCATGCGGGTCTCGGGCGGCGTCGATGCACTCATGCGCACGTGAGCGCTCACGAGAGATCGCTCAGCTCGGCGACGAAGTCATACGTGTCGCCGCGATACCAGGATTGCGAGAACTCGATCGCGCGACCGTCGCGATCGAAGCCGATGCGCTCGACCAGCAGCCCGGGATCGTGTGCGCGCCCGTCGAGCAGCTCCGCCTGCTCCGCGTCGAACAGCACGGCGCGCAGCCGTTGCAGCGCCCGCACCGGGCGGTGACCGCTCTGCTCGAGCGCTTCGTAGAGCGAGGACTCGACCGCGTCGATCGACGGCAGGCAATCCGCGAGCACCGTCGCCCGCTCGAGTGACATCGGCGCGTCGTCCGCATAGCGGATGCGGTGGAACCGGAACACCGGCGTGCCGGGACTCGACCGCAGCGACATCGCCTCCTCGGGTGTGACGGTGCCCTCCGAACGCTTGAGCCAGACGCTGCGAGGCGTGCGTCCGCGCGCGCGCATGTCCTCCGAGAACGAGGTCAGCTTCGAGAAGTTCTTCTCGACGCGCACGCGCACGAACGTGCCGGAGCCCTGGCGTCGCACCAGCAGCCCTTCACGCACGAGGCCGTCGATCGCCTTGCGCACGGTAATCCGGGAAACGCCGATCTCGGCGGCGAGGTCGCGCTCGGGTGGCAGCGCATCGTCGGGAGCGAGATCGCCGCGTTCGATCGCGCCGCGCAGCGCCCGCTCGAGCTGCTGGTAGAGCGGGCGGTGATCCCCGTCGCCGAGCGGACCGATCCGTTGCGCGAGCGTCGCCATGCATCCTCCACCGCCTGCGCCCCCTTTGGTCGGGCCACTGGCAGTACCAAAGAAATACCAATGTTCGGAGAGGAAGTCCAATGAATGTTTGACTATGGTAATATTTATTAACGTAAACAGAAAGTTACGACCCACCGGCCGATCCTTGACGATAGGACTGGTACTTTGTGCGTATTGGTTCTATATTGGACCTACATTGATGCTATCCGGACCGCGAGGGCGGGCTCACCCGGCCGCGGCAGTCTCTCAACCGTCACGCTGGCCCTGGATGCCAGCAGCCTAGGGGGCAATGCGCATGTTCCAGCGACGTCCGAATCTGATCCGGTCCGCCGTGCTCGCCGCGTTGGCGGGACACGCCGGTGTGACATACGGCCAGGCGGCCGTGCCGACCGAGGAGCTCGAGGAAATCGTGGTGACGGGCATCCGCTCCAGTTACCGCGCCTCGCTCGAGACCAAGCGCGAGGAAACGGCGGTCGTGGACGCGATCACGGCCGAGGATGTGACCAAGTTTCCCGACAAGAACCTCGCCGAAGCGCTGCAGCGCGTGCCCGGCGTCACGTTGAACCGCGAGTTCGGCGAGGGCGAGCGCATCAACATCCGCGGCACCGACGACAGCCTGACCAAGATGCTGCTGAACGGCCACAGCCTCGCCACGGCCGACTGGTTCGTCCTCGACCAGCTCAACAGCACGCGCAGTTTCAACTACCTGATGCTGCCGGCCGACATCATCGGCGAGGTCAAGGTCTTCAAGACCCAGCAGGCGGACCTCGAGGAAGGCGGCATCGGCGGCACGGTCGACGTGATCACGCGCAACCCGCTCGACCTCGCGCCGATGACGCTCTCGGGCACGCTGCAGGGTGCCTACTCCCAGCTCGCCGACGAGACGGATCCGCAGGCGTCGGCGCTCTTCAGCTGGAAGAACACCGACTCGACCTTCGGCGTGCTCGTGGCGGGCGTGTACCAGAAGCGCACGGTGCGTCGCGACGGCGTCGAGGTGCTCGGGTATTTCGACGCGGACCCCAGCGACACGGGCGAACTGCTCGCCCCGTCGCTGATCGGCTCGGCCCTGTTCCAGCAGGAGCGCGAGCGCATCGGCGGCAACGTGGCGGTGCAGTTCCAGCCGAACGAGTCGCTGCTGGCCACCCTGACCGGCCTGTACTCGAAGTTCGACGGCGACAACGTCAACGAGAACTTCATGGCGTGGGGTTCGCGCGCGCTCGCGAACGGCGGCACGCTGGCGCCGTCGGCGATCCAGGACGGCACGGCAGTCGCCGGCACGATCGAGTCGCGTCGGAACGCGACGACCGGCGCGCTCGAGGACTTCGGCGTGGTCTACGACGCGATCGACCGCATCGCCTCGACGGACACCTCGAACATCGATCTCGACGTCGAGTGGGCGCTCAACGACGCGTGGAACTTCCACTTCCGCGCGGGGCGGACGGAGGCCAACGGCGACACCGAGGCGCAGCCGTTCGTCGAGTTCGGCGCACCGGCGAGCTTCACGTACGACCTGCGCGGCAAAGCGCCGCAGGTCTCCTACGCGAACATCGACCCAACCGACCCGACCGACCTGCAGTTCATCTTCAGCTCGCTGCACCAGATCCTCAACGACGACTCCGAGACCTACGCCTACGCCGACGCGGAAACCGAAGTGGGCCTCGGCTTCCTCGACTCGATCAAGTTCGGAGCCAAGTACACCGACCACGACCGCGAGCTGCGCTTCAACGCGACGACGTACGGCGGCTTCCACGTGCCGATCAACACGCTGCCGGCCTCGACGTTCGCCGGTGCGATGACGCCGGGCGACTTCCTCGATGCGATCAAGGCGACCGGCACGATCGACCGTTACTGGCAGATCAACCGCAACGAAGTCGAGCGCATCCTGTTCGACAACCTGCGCAACGGCCCGGGTCGCGTGCTGTACCCGCAGCAGAGCTTCTCGATCGCCGAGGACGTGGCCGGCGGCTACCTGATGGCGAACCTGAAGGGCGAACGCTGGCGCGGCAATGTCGGCGTGCGTTACGTCCGGACCGAGCAGACCTCGAACGGCAACGTGGTCAGCCCGACCGGCGCGATCGAGAATCCCTACGGCAACTACGACCCGATCAGCGTCGACCGCAACTACGACAACTGGCTGCCGAGCCTGAACCTGGCCTTCGACTTCACCGACGAGCTCGTCGGCCGTTTTGCGGCCGCCCGCACGATGACGCGTCCTGACTTCACCGACATCGCGCCGCGCGCCAGCCTGAACCCCGGGGCCTTGACGGCCCAGACCGGCAACCCGGACCTCGACCCGTTCGAGGCGGACCAGTTCGACGTTTCGCTCGAGTGGTACCACGACGACGACGCGGCCATCGTCGGCGCGCTGTTCTACAAGGACATCAAGTCCTTCATCACGGACAGCGTGCAGACGATCAACTTCAACATCAACACGGCCTCGCCGCCGAGCCTCGAGTGCGTCGAAGTCGGCACCGACCTGTGGAGCTGCCCGTTCACGACCAACGTCCGATCGAACGGCGGTGGCGGCAAGGTGCAGGGCTTCGAGTTCGCCGTGAACCAGCCGATCGCGGCCGGCTTCGGCTTCAACGCGAACTACACCTATTCCGACGCCGAAGCCGACAACGGCGACCCGATCCCGGGCAACTCCGAGAACACGTACAACGTCGTGGCGTATTACGAGAACCCGCGCCTCGGCGCGCGGCTCGCCTATACCTACCGCGACGACTTCTTCGTCACGTTCGACCGCTCGACCGAGCTGAACCAGGACGGCTTCGGCCAGCTCGACGCGTCGGTGTCGGTCGGCATCAACGACAACATCGCGCTCACGTTCGACGCGCAGAACCTGACCGAGGAAGAGATCGTGCAGTACGCGGGCTCGAAGGCCCGCCCGCGCGCGATCTACGACAACGGACGCGTGTTCTACTTCGGCGTGCGGATGAAGTATTGAGCCGCTCCTCGGGCCTCCCCCGCTCACGCGGGGGAGGTCGCGCGCAGCGCGGGAGGCAATCAGCCGAGTGCTTGCCAGTCCGCGACGAGCGGCGCGAGCACCGGCCGGACCGGCTCAAGCTGCGCCGCGTAGGGACGGTGTCGGCCGATCGAGCGATCCGTGAAGGGCTCGGCCACCTGGGCGTAGCTCGGCGTCGGTGCATAACGCCGCCGTTCGTGGAAGCGCAGACAGGTCTCGTCGAACGGCAGGCCCAGGTATCCGAGCAGACGTTCGACGCTGCCACGCGGGTTGGCGACGAGGGACTCGTATCGCAGAATGAATTCGGAAGGCTCGAGCTCGTGCCGGTAGTGTCCGTGCAGCCGGTGCACGGCCGCGAGGTAGTGTGCCGTGTCCTCCAGACGATAACCGCAGCGGAAACCATGGTTGAGCTGGTGCGACATCATCGAAACACAGACATCGAGCGGGTGTCGCACCAGGTGCACGATCGGCGCGTGCGGGAACGCGATCCGGATCAGCGGCAGCCAGACCTCGTTGAACGGCATCTTGTCGACGAAGTACTCGGCTCCCGGCGCGAGGAGTTCCCGACACTCCGCACGCGCGAAGTAGTGATCGCGGAACAGCGCCGCCAGGTGGTGGCGGTCGGCGGTCGTCGCGCCATCGAGGTTGAACGGGAACGGCTCGCGCGAGGGCAACAGCTGGTGGGCGAGTTCGCGCAGCTCGCCCGCAAATGGAAGCTCGCCGCCGGCGCGGACGGCCGGATGTGCCGCGAGCACATGCTCGAGCAGCGTCGTGCCCGAGCGCGGGAAGCCGCAGACGAACAGCGGCTGGGGCACGTCGGCGCGCCGCGACGCGCGCGGCAGCCGCGTGTACGTCGCGCGCGTGAAGTAGAACTCGAGACGCGCGAAGAATTGCTCGACCGCGGCGGCCTCGTAACGCAGGCCGCCCGCCTCCTCGGCCAGTTTCTGCTTGCCCGCGACGAAGTCCTGCCAGGCCTCCCCGTGGCGACCCGCACGGTCCTTGAGTCGGCCGCGTTCGAGCAGCGCGTCGCCGTTCAATGCGGGCGCCTGCTCGAGTTGCGCGAGCGCCTCGCCGACGCGGCCTTCGCGGGCGAGGTACTGCGCCCGCAGCAGGTCGACGTCGCTGGCCGCGCCGGCCTGGGCGGCACGCGCGAGCAACGCCTCTGCGCGCGGCAGGTCATGCTGGACCTCGCAGGCCTTCGACCAGTACGCGAGCGTGCGGACGTCGCCCGGGGCGAGCCGGTCCGCCTGCGCGTACAGGGATTCCGCTTCCTCCGGACGACCCTGACGCATCAGGTTCAGCGCCAGCGTGACGAGCGTCGCGCAGCGCTCGTCACCCAACTCGAGCGCGCGCCGCAGGTGCCATCCTCCCGCGACGAGTTCGTTGCGCTCGGACAGCAGCGTGCCGAAGCGTGCGTGCAACGTCGGGTCGTCCGGCAGGCGTGCGAGCGCACGCCGCGCGAACTGCTCGGCCTCATCGACGCGACCGGAGCGCGCCAGCAGATCGATCGTCTCGCGGTAGGCCCAGGCGCAGTCCGGATCCGCACGCAGCGCGCTCGCCAGTGCGTCCGCGGCCCGCTTCAAGTCGCCCGCGGCGATGGCTGCGCGCACGCTGTCGGGTGTGACGGAAGGTGCAGGAGTGGCCATCGTGTACCCGTGGAGGGAGCGCGCGAGTTGCGAACGACAGCGGGAGTGTACTGAGCCGATGTGGAAAGTGGCGAACCGTGCCGGTCGACGCGCGCACTGGGCCTTGGCCCTCGTCGCGGTCATTCCCGCGCCGCGCGCGGTGGTCGAGACCGGCGCGGGTTTCGAGTTGCGCGCGGGCGCCGTGGTCGAGTTCGCCGGTGGACACGAGGCCGGCCAGGTCGCGGGACAGTTTGCGGCGCGTCTCCGCGCTCATCCGGGCATTGCGCTCACGGTCGCCGCACGCGACGACGAGTTGCCCGCCACGGGCACTCACCTGCGTTTCGACCTGCAACCGCAGTCTGGCATTCCGGCCGAAGGCTACCGGCTCGTCGTCGCCCCCGACGCAGTGACGCTGACGGCCTCAGACGTCGCCGGGCTGCGCCACGGCGCGGTGTCGCTCTGGCAGCTTGCCGCGACGGCCCCGACTGCCGGCGGCGCGACTGGAACGACGGTGACCTTGATTCGCCTGCCCGGCCTGCGCGTCGACGACGCGCCCGAATTCCGCTGGCGCGGCCTGATGCTCGACTCGGCCCGTCACTACCAGTCGCCCGCGTTCATCGAGCGCTTCCTCGACTGGATGGCACTGCACAAGCTCAACGTCCTGCACTGGCACCTGACCGACGACCAGGCCTGGCGGCTCGAGATCAAGCGCTACCCCCGGCTCACCGAGGTCGGCGCCTGGCGCGTGCCGGCCGGGCGCGCCGCACAGCGAGACCTCGACCCGGCAACGGGGCGTCCGCGGCTCCACGGCGGTTTCTACAAGCAGGACACGGTGCGACGGCTGGTCCGCTACGCCGCCGACCGCGGCATCACGATCGTGCCGGAGATCGAGATGCCCGGGCACGCCACCGCCGCCGTCGCGGCCTACCCGGAGCTCGGGCTCGGCACCGTCGCACCGGGCGCGGTGCCGGCCGACTGGGGCATCTACCCGAATCTCTTCAACGTCGAGGAATCGACCTTCGCGTTCCTCGAGGACGTGTTGCGGGAAGTGATGGACCTGTTCCCGGGCACGTACGTTCACGTGGGGGGCGACGAGGCCGTGAAGGACCAGTGGCGCGCCTCCCCGCGCGTACAGGCCCGCATGCGCGAACTCGGGCTCCGCGACGAAGCGGCCTTGCAGGGATACTTCGTGCAGCGCATCGGCCGCTTCCTCGAAGCGAACGGGCGCAGGCTC
>DASSJN010000205.1:0-2183 GCA_035691185.1 Steroidobacteraceae bacterium | reverse complement strand
GTCGATGTCGGGCATCGCGAACAGTTCCTGGGCGTTGGAAGCCTTGACGCTGCCGCCGTACAGGACCCTGACCGATCCAGCTATTGTATCATCGAGCGCAGCCACCTTGGCACGAATCATCGCGTGCACTTCCTGGGCCTGCTCTCCCGAGGCCGTCCGACCGGTCCCGATCGCCCAGACGGGCTCGTACGCGATCACGGCGCTGGCCAGGGACTTCACGCCGCTGACCGACAACACCGCCTCGAGCTGCCGCGAAACCACCTGCAGGGTCTGGTTGCCCTCGCGCTCGTCGAGCGTCTCGCCCACGCACAGCACCGGAACGAGCCCCTGCGACTGCGCGGCCACGAACTTGCGGGCCACGAGCGCGTCGCTCTCGCCGTAGAGCTGGCGACGCTCGGAGTGGCCGACCAGCACGTAGCGGCAGCCGACGTCCTTGAGCATCGCAGCCGACACTTCGCCGGTGAAGGCACCGTGGGGCTCCGCGCACACCGACTGCGCGCCGAGCTGTACGCCGGAGTCCTTCAGCAACCGACCGGTCTCGAGCAGGTAGGGGAACGGCGGGCAAACCACGATCTCGGCGTGCTTGCCTTCGGGCAACCGGTCGAGCAGCGCGCTGACGAGATTCGCGTTCTCGGACCGCGAACCGTGCATTTTCCAGTTGCCCGCAACGAGCGGCTGACGCATTGCTGACCCATCCCCCGGTTGAACCCGGCTGCCGTCCTCGAGGGGGGCGGCCGCGAAAGGCGCGCGATCTTAGCGGCGGGTCGCCCCGAAAGCAATTCGGCTACACCGCGGTCCGCACCGTCTCCGCGAGTTCGTTCGCATAGCGCGACGCGACGTCCGCCTCGCGCCCCTCGACCATGACACGGATGACCGGTTCCGTGCCCGAAGCGCGCAGCACGACGCGACCGGAACCCGCGAGCGCATCCTCCACGCGACGCACGGCGTCCTGGATCGACGGCGTGCTGGCCGGGTCGATCCGCTGCTTCACCCGCACGTTGACCATGACCTGCGGGAACTTCGGCATCGCGGCGACCAGCTCGGCCAGCGGGCGCCCGGTCCGCTTCATCACGGCGAGCACCAGGAGTGCGTTGACGAGCGCGTCGCCGGTCGTGGTCCGGTCGAGGCACAGCAGGTGCCCCGAAGTCTCGCCCCCGAGCACGCCACCGTGCTCCTTGAGCAGCGCGTGGACGTAGCGGTCGCCGACCCTGGCGCGGAGGAACTCGATGCCCTCGGCCTTGAGCTGCTGCTCGAGCCCGAGGTTGCTCATGACGGTGCCCACCACCGGTCCGCGCAGCCCGCCGTTGCGCTTGCGGTCGGAGGCGATCACGTAGAGCAGCTGGTCGCCGTCCGCGATGCGACCCAGGTGGTCGACCATGACGAGGCGATCGCCGTCGCCGTCGAGCGCGATGCCGACGTCGGCGCGCACGCCGGACACCGTGCCCTGCAGCAACTCGGGCGCCGTCGAGCCGCAGCGCAGGTTGATGTTGCGGCCGTTCGGGGAGCAGCCGATCGGGATGATCTCCGCGCCGAGGTCGGCCAGCACGCGCGGCGCAACCTTGTACGCCGCGCCGTTCGCGCAGTCGATGACGATCTTTAGCCCGGACAGGTCGAGACCGCGCGGCAGCACCGACGCGCAGAACTCCTGGTAGACGACCCGCGACTTGTCGACGCGGACGGCGCGCCCGAGGTGGATCGACTCACGCGTGAGCGCCGGCTGGTCGAGGTACGACTCGATCTGCTCCTCGAGTTCGTCCGACAGCTTGCTGCCGTGCGCGTCGAAGAACTTGATGCCGTTGTCTTCGAACAGGTTGTGCGAGGCGCTGATCACGACGCCGAACCGGCAGCCGAACTTCTTCGTGAGGTAGGCGATGCCGGGCGTCGGCAGCGGGCCGATCAGCTGCACGTTGACGCCGGCCGCGACGAAGCCGGCCTCGAGCGCGGCCTCGAACATGTAGCCGGAGAGGCGCGTGTCCTTTCCGACGAGCGCGGTGCCGCCTTCGGGGGCAAGGACGCGAGCCGCGGCGCTCGCGAGGCGCAACGCGAACTCCACGGTCATCGGATGTTCGCCGACCTGGCCGCGGACGCCATCGGTACCGAAGTATTTCCTGCCCATGCTCGATTCGCTCCTGTTGGCCGCGCGTCCGTCCCGTTCGCGCGTCGTTCGTTTCCACCTAGTTCGA
>DASSJN010000204.1:0-4281 GCA_035691185.1 Steroidobacteraceae bacterium | reverse complement strand
CACCATGAGCGCGCGCAGCGGCCGGCGAATTCGGGCTCGAGTTCGTGCCGATCGGCTGGGAGGCGTTCGACCTCGCGATGTCGCGCGCGATGTTCTTCCGCACTCTGCTGCGCGGCCTGCTCGACGTGCTCCGCGGCGTCGAGTGCCAGCGCATCGCCCAGGTGTTCGGCGGCTACGATTTCAGCGAGCTCGGCGACATCGTCTGGACCGCCTAGGTTCCTTGTCTCACTCGAGCTGCAGCGACTGGTCGACGGTGTGACGCAGCCCGATCGCGGGCACCTCGAGCACCATCTGCGCACGCAGCGGCTGCGACGTGTCGATCTGGCCGCCGGCGACGGCAGCGCGCACGGCATTCTCGAGCTCGATGTGGGACGTGATGCCGACCTTCTTGAGGAACTTGCGGATCTCGTCCGCGAACTTCTGTTCGTCGAAGCTGGCTTGCGTCATCGGTTCACCTCCGGTCGGGAAGACGGTCGATCCATCACTCGTCGTCGCCGTCGTGCACGCCGCCCGGGCCGAGCCGGCGTTCGAGCGTCTTGCGCGACACGCCGAGCTGCCGCGCCGTCGCGGAGCGATTGCCGTCGTTCAGGACGAGTACCCGCAGGATGTGCGCCTGCTTGACCTGCTCGAGCGTCCAGTCGAGCGGATAGGCGCCCGCGGCGCTTTCGGCCGTCCCGGTCGCGGCGGCCGGCTCGGTCGACTCGTCCGCGGGCGGGCCGCCCATGAGAACCGTGCGCTCGACGAAGTTGCGCAACTCGCGCACGTTGCCGGGCCACTCCCGTGCACGGAGCTGCGCGAACTGCGCGTCGTCGAGCGCGACGGGCGCCATGCTGAATTCGTCGGCCGCACGCTGCATGAAATGCTCGAAGAGCACCCGGATGTCCTCGGGCCGTTCGCGCAGCCCCGGCAGCATCACGTGCACGACGTTCAGCCGGTAGAAGAGGTCCTGGCGGAAACGGCGCTGCTGCACCTGTTCGCGCAGGCCGGGCTGCGCCGAGGCGACGATGCGCACGTCGATCGGCACTTCGCGATCCGAACCGACCGGCCGGATCCGGCTCTCCTCGAGCGCGCGCAGCAGCTTGACCTGCAGGTCGCTGCGCATCTCGCTGATCTCGTCGAGGAACAGCGTGCCGCCTTTGGCGGCGAGGAACAGTCCCTCGCGCTGCTGATGGGCGCCGGTAAATGCTCCCTTCGCGTGGCCGAACAGCTCCGTCTCCATGAGTTCCGGCGGAATCGCGCCGCAATTGACCGGGACGAACGCACCGCGGCGGCCGCTGCGTTCGTGCAGGAGCCGGGCCACGAGTTCCTTGCCCGTCCCCGTCTGCCCTTCGATCAGGACGGTGGCCGGCGTGGGCGCGACTCGTTCGACGATGTCGCGCAAATGGCGGATGGGCGCGCTCTGGCCCACGAGCTGGACCCGCGGCGCGTTCACGCTGCCGATGCGCGCCGCCGCGTTCGCCGCCTTGCCGGCCGCGGGTGTCGCCTGCGTCGCGAGGAAACGCTGCAGCGATTTCGCGTCCAGCGGAAGGGCGAGCACGGCAGATGCGCCGGCGCGCAGGCTGGCGCTCGCGACCGAGGCTTCGCTGGCGGCGGCGACACAGACGCTGCGGGCGAAACCGTCGCGTCGCAATTCCTCGATCCACGCCAGCGCAGGATCCATCGCCGAGCCGGCTTCGACCACGATGCAGTCGAAGTGACACCGCGGCAGCAGCCGCTCGGCGTCGGCGACGGTTTCCGCGAACTCCGCCATGGCGAGCGCATTGCGCAGCGACCTGCGCAGCGGCTCGTCGGCCGCCGAGCGGCGGCCCACGACGAGCAGCGACATGCCCGCCGTGGCCGGCGCGGTCGCAGTCGAGCCTGCGCCCGCCCAAACGAGATCCACTGTTGCCGACATGTCTGCGCTGATCCCCCCGCGACGATACGAACCGAGGCTACTCGCCGCGACACAATGACGCAATCGAGGCAGTTCGCGCGTCAAATTGTCGCGCCCTGTTACGTCCCTGGGGTCGTCTGCCGTCGAAGGGGACAACCCGGCCCACGGGCGGCAGAATGCGGCGCATGCCGAGTCCGATTCCTGCCGACCGCGATCCGCGCGATTCCGTGACCGGCCTCGTCCTGGCCGGTGGGCTGGGTCGTCGCATGGGCGGGGAGGACAAGGGGCTCGTGGCGCTCGCCGGCCGGCCCATGATCGAACACGTGCTCGACGCGCTGCGCCCGCAAGTCGCGGCCGTCCTGATCAACGCCAACCGGAACCGCGAGCGCTACGCGCAGTATGGCCACCCCGTCGTCACCGACACGCTGGACGGTTTCCTCGGCCCGCTCGCGGGCGTCTTGAGCGCGCTGCCGCACGTGGCCACCGAGTTCATGGCCACCGTGCCTTGCGATGCGCCACTGATTGCGCCGGACCTCGTGCGCCGCCTGCACGCGGCATGCGTATCGCACGAGGCGGACATCGCCGTCGCAAGCGACGGGGAACGCCGCCAGCCGGTCTTCCTGGTGCTGCGGGCTCGCGTCGCGCCGGCGCTGCAGGCCTACCTCGCCGGCGGCGGCCGCAAGATCGACGCGTGGTTCGGCCAGGTCCGCGTCGCCGACGCGGACTTCAGCGACGAACCCGACACCTTCGTCAACGTCAACGACCCCGACGAACGGCAACGCATCGAATTCCGCTTGCTTTCCCCGGACGCCTCGCGCTGAGTAGCATTGGGGGAATCCCCCTGGACAGGCGATCGACGACGATGGCGAAGGCTGCACACGAACCGCTGCCGGCGGGGGTCGATCCCTGCGACCTGCCGGGTCACGGGCACAAGGCGCTGCCGCTCGACGAGGCGCGCGCCCGCATGGTCGCCGCGATGGTGCCAGTGTCGGGTGACGAGACCGTCGTCCTGGGCCGCGCGCTCGGTCGTGTGCTGGCGCGCGAGGTGCGCTCGACGGTCGATGTGCCTTCGCATCGCAATTCGGCGATGGACGGCTACGCACTGGTCGCCAGCGACCTGCCCGCGACCGGCACGGCCTCGCTCGAGATCGTCGGCACCTCGTGGGCCGGGCGCCCGTTCCCCAGCCAGGTGCAGCGCGGCCAATGCGTGCGCATCATGACCGGCGCCACGGTCCCGGACGGGACGGACACGGTCGTGATGCAGGAGCACGTGCGTCTCGACGCGGGCCGGATCGAGGTGCAGCCGGGCCACCGCGCCGGCCAGAACGTGCGTCCGGTCGGCGAGGACCTCCGGCGCGGAGAGCTGGCCCTGGCGGCGGGAATTGCGTTGCGCCCGGCGGAACTGGGACTGCTTGCGTCGCTCGGCGTCGGCGAAGTGACCGTGCGCCGCCGGCCGCGGGTCGCGATCTTCTCGACCGGCGACGAGCTGCGCTCGACCGGCGAGGACCTCGGGCCCGGCCAGATCTACGACAGCAATCGCTACTCGCTGCACGGCATGCTGTCGCGACTCGAGCTCGAGGTCGTCGACCTCGGCGTGATCCCCGATACGCGCGAGGCGACGCTGCGGGCGCTCGAGACGGCCGCCGCGCAGGCCGATGCGATCATCACCTCGGGCGGCGTGTCGGTGGGCGAGGCCGACTACGTGACCGAAACGCTGCAGCGCCACGGCCGCTTCGGGTTCTGGAAGGTCGCGATGAAACCGGGCAAGCCGATCGCCTTCGGGCAGTTCGGCAAGGCCTGGTTCTTCGGCCTGCCGGGCAACCCGGTGTCGGTCATGGTGACGTTCTACCAGCTCGTCCAGCCGGCGCTGCGTGCGCTCGCGGGCGTCGTCGCGCCCGAGCCGCCGATCCTCGTGCGTGCAGCGTGCGAGACGCGCTTGCGCAAGAAACCGGGGCGGCTCGAGTTCCAGCGTGGCGTGCTTTCCCGGCTGCCGGCGGGCGGTTACACCGTCCGCAGCACCGGGCACCAGGGCGCGGGCGTGCTGCGTTCGATGAGCGAGGCGAACTGCTTCATCGTGCTGCCGCCCGAGCAGGGCCACGTCGAGCCCGGCACCGACGTCGACGTGCAGCCGTTCGCCGGCCTCGTCTGAACGGAGAGCGTCCATGACTTCTGCACACGGCGGCCCTCACGCGCGCGAGTTCCTGCCGGTCGGCATCGCCGTGCTCACGGTGTCCGATAGCCGCGACGAGCAGAGCGACAAGTCGGGGCGGCTGCTCGTCGAGCGCCTGACGCGGGCGGGACACCGACTTGCGGAGAAGGCGATCGTGCCCGACGACATCTACCAGATCCGCGCGATCGTCTCGCGCTGGATCGCCGACCCGGCGGTCGATGCCGTGATCACGACGGGC
>DASSJN010000203.1:0-3782 GCA_035691185.1 Steroidobacteraceae bacterium | reverse complement strand
CGCCGTACGTTACCCTGGCCGTCTTCCGCACCTCGTCTCTATCTCGCTGAAGGATGGCAGCATCGACGAACTCGCAGAGATCAAGGGTGCGATCTCGTCCCGCGTGGCCTCCGTGGCGTACGACCCAGCCTCGGAGACGCTGTTCTACACGACCGACAACCAGAACTACCGCAGTCTCAATGCGTACGACCTGCGCTCCCGCACGTCCAGGCTGCTGCTGAAGGGCGCGCGCATCGGGGACCTCGCCCTCAACCCGACGGACAAGTCGCTCTGGGGGCTGCGGACGAACAATGGGTTCGTGATCCTCGTGCGGATACCGTTCCCGTACACGGAATGGAAAAGCGTCCACGTGTTCCCGTTCGGCGAAGTTGCGTTCGACCTCGACGTCTCGCCCGACGGCAAGTACGTCTCGACGTCGGTGGCCGGGCCCGACGGAGACCGCTCCGGCATGCAGGTCATGCAGGTGCGCGTCATGTCGACCGAAAAGCTGCTGGCCGGCGATGCCGCGCCCGAGCGCAGGTTCGAGTTCGGCACCGCCCTGCCCGAAGCCTTCGTGTTCTCGCCCGACGGACGCTACCTGTACGGCAGTTCGTATTACACGGGCGTTTCGAACATCTATCGCTACGAACTGGCGAACGGCAAGCTCGACGCCCTGAGCAACGCCGAGGTCGGTTATTTCCGGCCGCTGCCGATGCGCGACGGCCGCCTGCTGATCTTCCACTACACGGCGGACGGCTTCGTGCCCGCGACGATCGAGCCGGTGCCGACCGAGGACCTCAGCGCGATCACGTTCCTCGGCGAGCGGATCGCCACCGAGCATCCGGTCGTGCAGTCCTGGGGTGCGGGACCACCCAGCCAGGTGGACTACGAGTCGGCCGTCCGTCGGCAGGGCACGTACGACTCCCTGCACGAGCTGAGCCTCGACGCGCTCTACCCGATCGTCGAGGGCTACAAGGATTCGGTCGCTGTCGGGGCCCATGCGCGCTTCAGTGACTGGGTGGCTTTCGACGCGGTGAATGCGACACTGAGCTACAGCCCGGACTCGGAGTTGAAGTCGAAGGAACGGCTGCACGCGTCCGTCGAATTGAGCCACTCGTTCTGGACGACCGGCCTGCGCTGGAACGCAGGCGACTTCTACGACCTGTTCGGGCCGACCAAGCGGAGCCGCGAAGGCTACAGCGCGTACGTGGAGTACGAACGCCCGCTGATCTTCGACCCGCCCGAGCGATTCAACCTCGTCGGCAAGCTCGCGTACTTCGGCGACCTCGACGCGCTGCCGCACTTCCAGAACATCCCCTCGCCGACCGACAAGCTGACCGAGGCGCAGTTCGGGCTCGAGTACGAAAATCCCCGCGCCTCGATCGGCAGCGTCGACGACGAGACGGGGCACCTGTGGACCGTCTACGCGCACGCCTACGAGGCGGACGGCGAGGTGACGCCGGGACTGTTCGGCCAGTTCGACGTCGGGCTGCCGCTCGGCTGGGGACACTCCTCGCTCTGGTTGCGGACCGGCGCGGGAGCGTCGTCCGGGGACCGGGAGGACCCGCTCGCGAACACTTATTTCGGCGCGTTCGGCAACAACTACGTCGATCACGAGGATCCCAAGCGCTACCGCGAGCTGCTCAGTTTTCCCGGGTTCGAGATCGATGCCCTCGGCGGTCGGTCGTTCGGCAAGGCAATGCTCGAATTGAACCTGCCGCCGATCCGGTTCGAGGCGCTCGGCTCGCCGGGCTTCTACGGGAGCTGGATCCGGCCCGCGGTCTTTGGTTCGATGCTGGTCACGGACCCGGACTCGCCCAGCCATCGCACCGACGCCTACAATCTCGGCGTGCAGTTCGACCTGCGGCTCAACGTGCTGCATCGGCTGTCGATGATGTTGTCGCTGGGGTACGCGAGGGGGTTCGAGGGTGACGGCAAGGGCGAAGACGAGGTCATGCTCTCGCTCAAGGTCCTCTGAGGTACGCCGCTTGTCGCGGGCCCGGCTCCGATGACGCTCCAGGGCCTGCTTCGGGGCACGGTGGCGCTGTTGCCCGTGCTCGTCTTCCTGGGCGCGCTGGTCTACTTCGACAGCTTCAAGGTGGTGCGCGCACGAGCGATCGGCATCGCCGCCCTGGCCGGCGTGGGTGCGGCGTTTGCGGGCTACTGGATCAACGGCTACCTGCTCTACGAATTCGAGCTCGACTACGTCGACTACGCGCGCTGGTTCTCGCCCTGGCTCGAGGAAACGCTCAAGGCTGCGCTGATCGTCTACCTGATCCGCACGCGCCGCGTCGGCATGCTCGTCGACGCCGCGATCTACGGATTCGCGGTCGGCACGGGTTTCGCGCTGTTCGAGAATCTCTACTACCTGATGATGCGCCCGGAGACCCATCCGGCCGTGCAGGTCATCCGCGGCTTCGGCACCGCGATCATGCACGGCGGGGCCACGGCCGTGTTCGCGATCGTCTCCATCTCGCTCGCCGAGCGGCGCCCGGACGGCTGGGTGCGCGTGTTCGGGCCGGGGCTCGTCGCCGCGGCGTTGCTGCACGGCGTCTACAACATGCTGCTGCTGAAGCCGGTGTTCGCGACGCTCGGCATCCTGATGCTGCTGCCGCCGCTGATCTACTTCGTGTTCGAGCACAGCGAAAAGTCGCTGCGCGACTGGCTCGAGTCGGACCTCGACTCGGACGTGGAGTTGCTCCAGGCGATCAACGCCGGGGAATTCTCCGGCTCCCACGCAGGGAGGTACCTCGAGACGCTGCGCGGGAAGTTCGACGGCCCGGTCGTCGCCGACATGTTGTGTTACCTGCGGCTGCACGTCGAACTCGCGCTGCGCGCGAAGGGCGTGCTGATGCTCAAGGAAAGCGGCTTCGAGGAGCCGCCGATGGACGACGAACTCAAGGCGCAGATCCAGGAGCTGCGCTACCTCGAACGCAGCCTCGGCAAGGCCGGTGAGCTGGCGCTGCGGCCGATCGTCCTGGCGACCGGCAAGGACCTCTGGCAGCTGCAGTGGCTGACGCGATGAGCGCCCTTATTTTTCGCGCCGGGCGTCGAGCTCCGCCCAGCGTTCGAACGCCGCCTCGAGCTCACGCTCGATGTCCTGCACCCGCGCCGCATCGCGTCGCATCTGGTCGCCGCCCCGCTTGTGATAGTCGGCGCTGCTCATCGCCACGGTGAGCGTCTTCTGTTCGGCCTCCAGCGCCTCGATCCGGGCCGGCAGCTCGTCGAGCTCGCGGCCCTCCTTGTAGCTGAGCTTCTTCGCTAGATCACTGGTTCCGGCGGAGGAGGGGTTTCGCGACGCCGTACGCGTCGATCCGGAGCCCTCACCCGCGCGTGGCGCGACCTCTCCCGCCAGAGCGGGAGAGGTGGTCGGTCGCTGGCGCATCCAGTCACCGTAGCCGCCGACGTATTCGCGCCAGACGCCGCCGCCCTCGGGCGCGAGCACCTGCGTCACGACGTTGTCGAGAAACGTGCGGTCGTGGCTCACGAGCAGCAGGGTGCCTGGATAGTCCTGCAGGGTCTGCTCCAGCAATTCCAGCGATTCGATGTCGAGGTCGTTGGTCGGCTCGTCGAGCACGATCACGTTCGCGGGCCTGGCGAACAGCCGCGCGAGCAGCAGCCGGTTGCGCTCGCCGCCCGAGAGCATGCGCACAGGCGCGTCGGCGCGCTGCGCGGGAAACAGGAAATCGTTGAGGTAACTCACGACGTGACGGCGTCGCTCGCCGTCGCCGACCCAGTCCGAGCTCGGGCTCACGGTCGCTGCGACCGTGGCGTCCGGGTCGAGCTGCGCGCGCAGCTGGTCG
>DASSJN010000202.1:0-7804 GCA_035691185.1 Steroidobacteraceae bacterium | reverse complement strand
AGCTCGCGGTGCTGTGGATCGCCACGGCCTGGCTCGCCACCGGCCTCTACATCGCACCGGCGCTTTCCGGGCACGAACCGAAATACCAGCGCCTCGGCGTCAACTTCCTGTTCGTCTCCCTGCTCGTGATCGTCGTGGGCTCGTTCGCGGGGCAGTGGCTCGCCGTGATGCAGAAGCTCGGGCTCGAGTGGAACTTCTGGTTCGGGCATCAGGGCTGGGAGTACGCCGACATCGGCCGCTTCTGGCAGTGGTACCTGTTCATCGGGCTCGCGTTGTGGGTGTTCCTGGTCGGCCGCGCGATGTGGCCCGTGGTGCGAATGCCCGGCGAATCGCGCTCGATCGTCGGCCTGCTGTTCCTCTCGACCGCAGCGATCGGCCTGTTCTTCGGCGCGGGCCTGATGTGGGGCGAGCACACCCACATCTCCGAGGTCGAGTACTGGCGCTGGTGGCTCGTGCACTTGTGGGTAGAGGGCTTTTTCGAGGTCTTCGCCACCGCGGTGATGGCGCTGATCTTCACGCGCCTGGGCCTGATCCGCGTGTCCACGGCGACCGTCGCCGTGCTGTTCGCGACGATCATCTTCATGGCCGGCGGCGTGCTCGGCACCTTGCACCACCTCTACTTCGTCGGCACGCCGACCTCGGTCGTGGCGCTGGGCGCGAGCTTCAGTGCGCTCGAGGTCGTGCCGCTCGCCTACATCGGCTTCGAGGCCTATCACACCTGGCAGCTCAGCCACGCCACGCCGTGGATGGGGCGCTATCGCTGGCCGCTGATGTTCTTCATCGCGGTCTCGTTCTGGAACCTGGTGGGCGCCGGACTGTTCGGATTCCTGATCAACCCGCCGCTGTCGCTGTATTTCATGCAGGGCCTGAACCTCACGCCGCTGCACGGGCATACCGCGCTCTTCGGGGTGTACGGCATGCTCGGCATCGCGCTCGTGCTGTTCTGCCTGCGTGGCCTGCGCGGGCAGATGGTCTGGGATTCGAGGCCGCTCAAGCTCGCGTTCTGGTCGCTGAACATCGGCCTCGCGTTGATGGCGTTGCTGACGCTGCTGCCTCTCGGCACGCTGCAGCTGCTCGCCGCGATCGAGCACGGTTATGCGTACGCACGCTCCGCGGAGTTCATGCAGCGGCCGACCATCGAGCTGCTGGTCTGGATGCGCATGCCGGGCGACGTCATCTTCAGCGTGGGCGCCGTCGCGCTCACGTGGTTCGTGCTGCGGCTCTGGGTGGCGCCGCGGCGCGAGCCCGTGCTCGGCCGGACGACGGAAAAGGCGGACTGACGCCGTCGTCCTACATACGCTCGCCTCGCTACGAACTAAAAGGGCGGGACGCTGGGCGCCGGGCACTCCGGGCCGCCGGGGCACCGAGACATTGCACGCAGGCAGGACATCGAGATGACACGAAAGAACGCATTGATCTACGCGGCCACGATCGTGGCCATCGTGGTGGGCGCGGCCGGCGCGTCGATGGCGCAGGCGCAGCAGGCCGCACCGGCGGCGCAGACCGTGCCCGGCAGCACCGCGCCGGCGCCCGTGAAGAAGGTGACCGCGGAAGCGAAGGCCGAGGCCGTCGTGCCCGACGCCGCGAACACGCCGCTCGCGATCAAGGTGAACGACCCGAACCTGCAGTGGGGCGACTGTCCGCCGATGTTCCCGGGCGGCTGCCGGATCGCCGTGCTGCGCGGCGATCCGGGGAAGCCGGGCGCGGACGTGTTCTTCCAGGTGCCCGCCGGCTACGCGGTCCCGGCGCACTGGCACACTTCGCCGGAACGCATGGTGCTCCTCACGGGCGAGCTCGAAGTGACCTACCAGGGCGTCTCGCCGGTCGTGCTGCAGACGGGTCAGTACGCGTACGGGCCGGCCAAGGCGCCGCACGCGGCGACGTGCCGCAGCCAGGGGCCCTGCACGCTCTTCATCGCGTTCGAGCTGCCCGTCGACGCGGTGGCGTTCGAGGGGAAGCTCTAGGCGTCCGGTCGCTGTCGCTCAGTAGACCGAGAACGACATTTCCGTCGGCACGGTGATGACCGTGCCGGCGCGGAGCTTCGCTTCGCCGCCGGTCTTCTGCACCGCAGCAGCATTCAGTGCCGTCACGCTCTCGCCCCGCTCGACATAACGTGCGGCGATCGGGACGGTCGCGCCGTTCGCGGCCTGCAACGAGTCGAACGTCAACTCGAGCGTCGGCGCCCGGTCGATCGCGCCGCTGACCGGGACGAGTCCGGTGACCGTGCCGGACACGACCGCGCCCGCGAGCGCTGCACGGCCGTCGTCGACCATGAGGTCTTCCGCCAGGCGACCCTCGACACGATCGCCGACGCGCGCGACCCTGGTGTCGACGTTGGCGGCCAGCTCGACCTGCAGCGCGGTGCCCGATGGCACCACGATGGGCGGCGTCGGGACTTTCTGGATGCTGCCGGCCGGCGCACGCGGTGCGGGCGCCACGTCGGCGTCGAATGCGGTGCGCGACCCGGTCAGCGTGTCCCCGGCGCGCGCGCGCTCGACCGCGAGTTGCTCGCGCTCGCGGCGCAACGCTTCGCGCTCTTCGCGCAGTGCGCGCTCCCGCGCGGCCAGTTCCTCCTCGCGCGCACTGAGTGACGCCTCGGGCGTGCTCGCGGCGACGACCGGGGCGGTCACGGAGGCATCCGGTTCCTGCACGCCCTGCGCTGCGTACGACGGCTCGGTCGGCGTGCGCCCACACGCGGTGAGCATGACGGCGGACACGCCGAGCACCCCGGCGGCGAAAGCGGAAATTTGCCTGGTCACGAGCGTCTCCTCGCGTCTGTTCCTCACCGCTTGGACGCCGGCCCGCCGGTGTTGGTTCACCGCGCGACACGCGGCGCCCCGCGCTACCTCGCGCCGAGCCCCGAGACGACGATCTCCGCATACGTCCGCGCGATCTGCTCGGCGCTTTCTTCCGACCGCGTCGGGTGGAACCACCGGTGCGTCCAGCCGAGCATGCCGAGGATGCCGAGGGCGACGATGCGCGAAGGGCCGACGTCGCGCAGGCTGCCGTCGGCATAGCCGGCCTCGACGATAGCGATGACCGAATCCTCGATCTCGCGGTTGAACTTGCGCATCTGGCGCGACCAGGCCGCGCGGGTGCCGCCGAGCTGGGTCAGGTTCTCGCGCACGTAGATGTACATGAGCGGGTAACTCTGGGCATATGCGGTCATCAGTCCGACGATGAGTTCGCGGAGCTTGCGGCGCGCGTCGCCCGGGCCGGACTCGACGTTTCTCGCGATCGCCGCCGTGCGCCCGACCACTTCGCGCAGGATCTCGTCGAACAGTTCTTCCTTGGACGAGACGTAGTAATAGAGCGAGGCCCGGTCGATGTCGAGTTCCGCCGCGACGGCACTGACGCTCGCGCCGGCGAAGCCCAGGCGATTGAACACCCGGACCGCCGCTTCGACGATTTCCTTGCGACGCTTCTGGTAGAGCGCGCTCGCCTCTTCCCTGGCCGCGGAGCGGCGCTTCCCGATGGCACTCGGCACCATGCGTGCGACCCTGGTTTTGCTGTTCGTCGGTGGACGCGCAGCGAAGATATGCGATCGGTCAGCGCCGTGCCAGACGCATTGCGGCGCAGCAGAAGCGGGCATGCGCCGGCACGGGGCGAGGTCCATACTCGCCAAAAACGGAAAGATCACCGGGAGGAACGCCATGGATCCGGGCGATGTGTCGCGCAGACGCTTTCTGCAGGCCTCGGGCGGGTCGCTCGGGTTTGCGTGGCTCGCCGCCAATTGGCCCCAGGTCACGGCCGCCGCGGAGCACGCTCACGCCGCCAGTCTCGCGGACCCGGGTGATCACTCGCGGTTGCGGCTGCTGAGCGCCACGCAGGCACGGGACATCGAGGCGATCACGGCGCAGATCGTCCCGGGTGGCGACACTCCGGGCGCACGCGAGGCCGCAGTCGTGTACTTCATCGACCAGGTGCACGCGGGGGCCTGGGCGTCCGGCGCGAAGCAATTCCTCGACGGGCTCGAGGACTTCCGGGCGCGGTGTGCGCGTCACCACCCGGGTACCCGCCACTTCGCGGATCTGCCGGAGGCGGAGCAGCTCGCCTATCTGCAGCACGTCGAGCGGACCCCGTTCTTCGAGCAGGTGCGCTTCCTGACGATCGTAGGCCTGCTCGCGTCGCCGCGGTACGGCGGCAACCGGAGGAAGTACGGCTGGAAGCTGGTCGGCTTCGTCGACCAGCATGCCTGGCAGCCGCCGTTCGGCCACTACGACGCGGGCTACGCGGGGTTCGCGCCCTACCCGGATCCGCGCGCGTGACTGGTCGGACGTTCGGGCCGAACGAGACCGTCGACTTCGTCGTCGTCGGGTCGGGCGCGGCCGGTGGCGTCGTCGCGAGCGAGCTGTCCCGCGCCGGCCTCAGCGTGCTCGTGCTCGAACAGGGGCCGCGTCGCTCGGCGGCGGACTTCAGTCACGACGAATTCGACACGTGGTTCGACCTCGGGCTCAGCAACGCGCTGGACACCAACCCGCAGACGTTCCGCGCCTCGGCGAGCGAGGCCGCGCGACGCGTCGTCGATCTCCCGGCCGCCTGGTACGCGCCGATGGTGGGCGGCAGCAGCAACCACTTCACGGCGAACTTCTGGCGCTTTCACGAGGTCGACTTCGACGAACGCAGTCGCCTCGGCGCCATCCCCGGCACGACGTTCGAGGACTGGCCGATCACGTACGCGGAACTCGAGCCCTACTACACCAGGGTGGAGTGGGACGTCGGGGTCTCGGGACTGGCGGGCGCGAGCCCCTTCGACCCGCCGCGCAGCAAGCCGTACCCCATGCCGCCGCTGCCGGTGAAATCCTCCGGCGTGCTGTTCGAGCGCGGCGCACGCAAGCTGGGCCTGCACCCGTTTCCGGCGCCGATGGCGATCACCTCCGTGCCGTATCACGACCGTCCCGCGTGCGCGCATTGCGGGTTCTGCATCGGCTACGGCTGCGAGATGCGCGCGAAGTCATCGGCGCTGTACACGACGATCCCGGACGCCGAGGCGACCGGTTCGTGCGAGGTGCGCCCGCTCAGCTACGTCGCGCGGATCGAGACCGGCGCCGCCGGCCGCGTGACCGGCGTCGCTTATTTCGACGCCACGAAACACGAACGTTTCCAGAAGGCACGAGCGGTCGTCGTGTGCGCGAACGGCGCCGAATCGGCGCGCCTGCTGCTGATGTCCGCGAACGCGCAGTTCCCCGACGGGCTCGCCAACTCGAGTGGCCTGGTCGGGCGCAACCTCATGTTCAACACGTATGCACAGGTGCACGCGCTGTTCGAGCACGAACTCAACGAGTTCAAGAGCGTGCAGGTGACGCGGATCCTGCACGACTTCTACGACGCCGACCCGAAGCGCGGCTTCTACGGCGGCGGCGGGCTCGACGCTCGCAGCGGCCCGATGCCGGCCGTGTGGGCCGCATTTGCGCCGCCTCCCGGCCGGCGCTGGGGTGCGCCGCTCAAAGCGCTGCTGGAGTCGATGCCACGCGCGATGATGGTGGCGACGCACGGCACGTCGCTGCCGCTCGCCTCCAACCGGGTCGACCTCGACCCCGACCTGAAGGACGCGTGGGGACTGCCGGCGCTGCGCGTGACGTACCGCGACCATCCGGACGACCTGGCCTTCGCACGGTTCCTGCAGGATCGGGGCGTCGAGGTCCTGCAGGCGGCCGGCGCGCTCGAAGTGTGGGAGGATCCGGTGCTCGACGCCAACGGCAGCCCCCACCTGCTCGGCACCGCGCGCATGGGGAACGACCCCCGCACCTCGGTGGTGGACCGCCATCACCGCGCGCACGACGTGCCGAACCTCTTCGTCTGCGACGGCTCGAGTTTCGTGACCTCCGGGCGCGGCCAGCCGACGATGACGATCATGGCGCTCGCCTTCCGCGCCGGGGAACACATCGCGCAGTTCGCGCGGCGCGGCGAGATCTGACCTCCAGAAGAATCACGAGCGCATGGCGCCGAACCGCTGACCCATGATCGCCTCGGCTTGGGCCATGATGCGGTCGATCAGTTCCTTGCAGGTCGGCACGTCGTGGATCAGCCCGGCGACCATGCCGCAGGACCACGCGCCGGCCTCGAGGTTGCCCTCGCGCATGACCTTGGGGTAGCAACCCGCGACGTACTCGCGGATATCGTCGATCGAGGTCTGCGCGCCTCTCTCCCGCTCGATCTCGAGCAGCTTGTCGACCGCGGAATTGCGCAGCACGCGCTCCGTGTTGCGCAGCGGGCGCATGATCAGGCGCGTGTCGAGTTCCGACGCCTGCACGAGCGCCTGCTTGACGTTCTCGTGCACGGGCGCCTCCCGGGTCGCGATGAACCGCGTGCCCATGTTCATGCCTTCGGCGCCGAGCGCGAGCGCAGCGACGAGACTGCGGCCGTCGGCCATGCCGCCCGAGGCGACGAACGGGATCTTGAGCGCCTCGGCCGCGCGCGGCAGCAGGATGAAGTTCGGCACGTCGTCCTCGCCCGGGTGGCCGCCGCACTCGAAGCCATCGACGCTCACGGCGTCGCAGCCGATCTTCTCGGCCTTGAGAGAGTGCCGCACCGAGGTGCACTTGTGGATCACCTTGATGCCGTGCTGCTTGAGCAGCGGCATCCACTGCTCCGGGCTGCGGCCGGCGGTCTCGACGATCCGCACGCCGCCTTCGACCGTCGCCTGGATCAACTCGTCGTACGGCGGGTTCGAGAACGCGGGCAGGAACGTCAGGTTCACCCCAAGCGGCCTGTCGGTGAGCTCGCGCGCACGCCCGATCTCGGCTGCGAGCTTCTCGGGCGTGCCCTGTGTGAGCGCGGTGATGATGCCGAGGCCGCCTGCGTTCGAGACGGCCGCGGCCAGGTCGGCCAGGCCGACGAAATGCATGCCACCCTGGATGATCGGGTGCTCGATGCCGAAGAGTTCGGTGATGCGGGTCTTCATGGACGGCGGCGCTCCCGGGAGTCAGGCGTTCTGCAGCCGCCTATTCTGCCGCGATCCAGGGGATCGTGTAGAGGAACGGCAGACGGCTACGCGCGCTTGGTCGACCGGCGCTTCTCTCGCGCGAGCGGCAGCGTGAACCAGAAACGGCTCCCCTTCCCGACCACGCTCTCGAAGCCGATGTGCCCACCCATCGCCTCGATGAGTCGGCGGCTGATCGCGAGCCCGAGACCGGTGCCGGGTCGGTGCGCGCGCTGCTTGTCTCCGCGCTGGAACGGGATGAACAGCGTCGATTGCTGCTCCGGAGGAATGCCGATGCCGGTGTCCTCGATTTCGACCAGGACCGTCTCGCCACTGGACTGGCACCGCACCGTCACGCCGCCGCGATCGGTGAACTTCACCGCGTTCGACAGCAGGTTGCGCACGACCTGGCTCAGGCGGCCGTGGTCGGCCATCACGACCACCGACGGGTCGCCGTCGGCGAGGCGAAGGTAGAGCCCGCCCTCGCGCGCCTGCACCTGCAGCACTTCGCATTGCTCCTCGAGCACGCGTCGCAGGTCCACCGGCTCGACGTCGATCGACAGGTGGCCTGCCTCGATGCTGGTGATGTCGAGGATTTCCTTGATCAGGTCCAGCAGCTGCAGGCCCGAGCGGTTGATGATTCCCAGTTGCTTGCGTTGCTCGGCGGAGAGATTGTCCTGCAGCAGGATCGAGCTGAAGCCGATGATCGCATTGAGCGGCGTGCGCAGCTCGTGGCTCACGGTCGCGAGGAACGCGCTCTTCGCGCGGCTGGCGCTCTCGGCCTCGTCGCGCGCGTGCTCGAGCTCGATCGTGCGCTCGCGCACCTGCGATTCGAGCTGCGCCCGGTAGCGCATCTCGGCATACAGCAGCGAGAAGATCAGC
>DASSJN010000201.1:0-40812 GCA_035691185.1 Steroidobacteraceae bacterium | reverse complement strand
ACCTCGGTTGGACCGCTCCGCCGCAGGGTAAGTACGTGACCGGAATCACCGTCACTGGTGGCGTGATCACGGTCACCTATGGCGACCAGGCCAATGCAGCGATCACCGGCCTGACCGCCAAGTTGACCCCCGGCGTGAGCCCCAGTGACGACGTCGTCTGGGTTTGCCAGGATGCCGCCGTTCCGGCTGGCGCGACAATGGCTGTCGCTCCTCCAGTGGCGGGCACGATCCCCGGCAAGTACATGCCGTCGACCTGCCGCCCGTAAGCTCGGTTTCACGAGCGCTGGAAAATGCCCGCGATGTCTCATCGCGGGCATTTTCTTTTGCGCACCGACTTGCGGCAGCTGCACGCGAATTGCTCTGGCCAGCCGCTCGTCGGTCGCCTGTCCGCCTTGTGGACGGCCTCACATTCATCCTGCAGCGGCTCGGCGACAATGCCGCCGCGACTTAACATTTTTGCTAGGCTTGCACCTGTAAAATCAGGCTCGCGCGAAACCCCAGGGGGGCCCAGGCTAAGTCCATGAGCGATTTCGCGACCTCGACCCAGACGCTACAACGAAGTGGCCTGCAGGGGCTGCCGCAGCGCCTGGTCGTGGATGGCCTGGTCGGCGACGCCCAGATGGTCGAGGCGATTGCCGCTGCCAGGGAGCGCCGGGTCGGCATCGTCACTTTCCTGGTCGAGCACAGCGTCGCCAACGCGCGCGACATTGCCATCGCCGCCTCCCAGGAGTTCGGCGCCCCGCTGATCGACCTCGATGCGATCCAGCCCGATCTCGACACGGTGCGGATCGTCAGCGAAAAGATGCTGCGCAAGCACCGGGTGCTGCCGCTCGTCAAGCGCGGCAAGAGGCTGTTCGTCGCGGTTTCGGATCCGACGAACCTGCACGCGCTCGACGAGGTCAAGTTCGCGACCGGTTTCTCGATCGAAGCCATCGTCGTCGAGGAAGACAAGCTCAACCAGCTGCTGACCAAGTCGATCGAGCAGGTCGACACTTCCATGCCGGAGCTGGCCGGCGAAGACTTCGAGATGGACGGTCTCGAGGTCTCGGCCGGCGACGAGACCGACGCGGCCAAGGATTCCGAGCGGTCGTCGGACGCCGTGGACGATGCGCCGATCGTTCGCTTCATCAACAAGGTGATGCTCGACGCCATCAGGAAAGGCGCGTCGGACATCCATTTCGAACCGTACGAGCGGTCTTACCGGATCCGCTTCCGACTGGACGGCGTGCTCAAGGAAGTGGCCGCACCCCCCGTCCAGCTCGCCATCAAGCTCGCCGCCCGCCTGAAAGTCATGTCGCGACTCGACATCGCCGAGCGACGCGTGCCGCAGGACGGCCGCATCAAGATGAAGATCTCGAAGAACCGGGCCATCGACTTCCGTGTCAGCACGTGCCCGACGCTCTTCGGCGAGAAGATCGTGATGCGTATCCTGGACCCCTCGAGCGCGATGCTCGGCATCGACTTGCTGGGCTACGAACCGTTCCAGAAGCAACTCTACATGGACGCGCTCGCGCGGCCGCACGGCATGATCCTCGTGACGGGACCGACCGGCAGCGGCAAGACGGTCTCGCTGTACACGGGCCTCAACATCCTGAATACCGAGGATACGAACATTTCCACGGCGGAAGACCCCGTGGAAATCATGCTGTCCGGCGTGAACCAGGTGAACATCAATCCGAAAGTCGGGTTGACGTTCGCCGGGGCCCTGCGCGCCTTCCTGCGCCAGGACCCGGACGTGATCATGGTCGGCGAAATCCGCGACCTGGAAACCGCCGAGATTGCGCTCAAGGCGGCCCAGACCGGCCACCTCGTGCTGTCCACCCTGCACACCAACGACGCGCCGAAGACGCTGACGCGTCTCGTCGACATGGGCGTCAAGCCGTACGCCATCGCAACGTCGGTCAGCCTGATCATCGCGCAGCGGCTGGCGCGCCGGCTCTGCAGCACCTGCAAGGCGCCGATGAAGATCCCGGCCGAGGCCCTGAAGAAGGAGGGCTTCGGGGACGATGAAATCGCGAACGGGCTCCAGATTTTCAGTCCCGTCGGTTGCGGCAACTGCACGGATGGGTATAAGGGCCGTGTCGGCATCTACGAGGTGATGCCCGTGTCCGAGCAGATCGGGCGGGTCATCATGAGCGGCGGCAGCGTGCTCGAGATCAAGGAGCAGGCCGTTCGCGAAGGCGTGTGGGGGCTGCGCCAGTCGGGCCTGAACAAGGTCCGCCTGGGCGTCACCTCGCTCGAAGAGATCAACAGCGTCACGGTGGACTGACTCAGGTCCGACGCGGCACACACGAACGTACCGGGGCAAACCGCACATGGCCGAGCTCGTCGCAGGGAAACAGTTTCCCTTCCTCTGGGAAGGCAAGGACAGGAAGGGCAACCGCGTCAAGGGACGCGGGCTCGCCAAGGACGAGATGGAGCTGAAGGCGGATCTCCGTCGGCAGGGCATTGCCGCGAGCAGGATCCGCAAGGAGCGGCAATTCTTCAGGGGCGAGGGCAAGGTCAAGCCGGAAGACATCGCGATCTTCAGCCGGCAGCTCGCCACGATGCTCACGGCCGGCATCCCCATGGTGCAGGCGTTCGAGATCATCGGCGTCGGCAACGACAAGCCGGCCATGCAGAAGCTCGTGCTCGCGATCCGGCAGGACATCGAGACGGGGCACGCCCTGAACCAGGCGCTCGCGAAGCACCCGCTGTATTTCGACGATCTGTTCGTGAACCTCGTGGAGGCCGGCGAGCATGCCGGCGCGCTCGAGACGGTTTTGGACAAGATCGCGACGTACAAGGAAAAGACCGAGGCCCTCAAGAAGAAGATCAAGAAAGCCTTGTTCTACCCGGCCGCGGTACTCGCGGTCGCGGTCATCGTCACCGTCATCCTGCTGCTGTTCGTGATCCCGCAGTTCGAGAGCCTGTTCCAGGGCTTCGGCGCGGACTTGCCCGCCTTCACCCAGTTCGTCATCAACCTGTCGCGCTGGATGCAGACGCACGGGTGGTTGCTGCTCATCGTGGTCGTCGCCGCAGGCTTCATTTTCGGGTATTTCTACAAGCGATCCCGGCCGTTGCGGCAGTTCATCGACAAGATGTCGCTCCAGGTCCCCGTCATCGGCCCGATCCTCAGGAAAGCCGCAATCGCTCGATTCGCCCGCACCTTGGCGACGATGTTCGGCGCCGGCGTGCCGCTGGTCGAGGCGATGAAATCCGTCGCCGGCGCGACCGGCAACATCGTGTACCAGGACGCCGTGATGCGGATGCGCGACGAGATTTCCACCGGCATGCGCATGCAGCGTGCAATGGAAAACACCGGCCTGTTCCCGAACATGGTCGTGCAGATGATTGCCGTCGGTGAAGAGTCGGGTTCGCTGGATGAAATGGCCAGCAAGGTCGCGGACTTCTACGAGGCCGATGTCGATGCGGCCGTCGACGGCTTGAGCAGCCTGCTCGAGCCGCTGATCATGGTGATCCTCGGCGTACTGGTCGGCGGCCTCGTCGTCGCCATGTACCTGCCGATCTTCAAGCTCGGCGCGGTCATCTGACGCAGCAACCAGCAGACGAGGCAGACGAGAACGCCGCGCCCGTGCGCGGCGTTCTCGCATGAGGGACACACCGGATGAGCGAGCTGGGAGAGATCTTCGCGACCACGCCGTGGCTCTTCGCAGGCAGCGTCTTCCTGTTGAGCCTGATGATCGGCAGCTTCCTGAACGTGGTCATCCACCGGCTGCCGATCATGCTGGACCGCGAGTGGACGGCGCAGGCACGGGAGATGCTGGCCGAGCAAGAGCCCTCACCCCAGCAGCCCTCACCCCCACCCTCTCCCACCAGTGGTGGGAGAGGGGGCACGTACAACCTGATCGTCCCGCGCTCACGCTGCCCGCACTGCAGCGCCGAGATCAAGGCGCACCAGAACATCCCGGTCGTCAGTTACCTGCTGCTCGGCGGCAAGTGTGCCAACTGCCGCGCGCGCATCTCGCCGCGCTACCCGATCGTCGAACTCGTCACCGCGGTCCTCTCGACGGCCGTCGCGATCCGCTTCGGCTGGCACTGGCAGACACTGGCCGCGCTGCTCCTCACCTGGTCGTTGATCGCGCTCACGGCCGTCGACCTCGATCACACGATCCTGCCGGACGCCATCACGATCCCGCTGCTCTGGCTCGGCCTGGTGCTGAGCCTCGCCTGGCACGCCGGCCTGAGGCCGCCCGCCCCGGTCGATCCGGGCTCCGCCATCATCGGCGCGGCCGCCGGGTACCTGAGCCTCTGGATCGTGTACTGGGTGTTCAAGCTGCTCACCGGCAAGGAAGGCATGGGCTACGGCGACTTCAAGCTCTTCGGCGCACTCGGCGCCTGGATGGGCTGGCAGATGCTGCCGCTGGTGCTGCTGTTCTCCGCCTTCACCGGGGCGGTCGTGGGCATCGCCCTCGTCGTCGTGCGCGGGCGCGACCGCAACATTCCCATCCCGTTCGGGCCCTACCTCGCGGCGGCCGGGTGGATCGCGTTGATGTGGGGACCGCAGATCGTGGGCGGGTATATGGAGTTCTCGGGCCTGAACCGCTGACGTTCCTGACCGCTCCCGCGCGCGGGAGCGGTCGCGCAAAGCGCGGGGAGGGCTGCGGTATGATCGTCTCGCCGTGAGCAGCCCCGACTCTCCTCCCGCGCCGAGGCCGTTGCGCGTCGCCCTGACCGGCGGCATCGCGAGCGGCAAGTCCACGGTCGCGAACCTGTTCGCCGCGCGCGGCGTGCCCCTGATCGACACCGACGTGATTGCACGCGAAGTCGTCGAGCCCGGCCAGCCCGCGCTCGAACTCGTCGCGGCGGCCTTCGGCCCCGACGTGGTCGGTCCGGACGGCCGCCTCGACCGCCGCCGCCTGCGCGAAATGATCTTCCACGACCCCACGTCGCGCCGCACGCTGGAGTCGATCCTGCATCCCGCCATTCGTGCCGAGCTGGAGCTCCAGTCCACGGCGGCCGCCCACGCCTCGCCTTACCAGGTCCTCGTGATCCCGCTGCTGGCCGAAGGCGGTCGCCGGGACCACGTCGACCGCGTGCTCGTGGTCGACGCGCCGGAGGCCGTGCAGGTCGAGCGCCTGATGGCGCGCGACCACGTCTCCGAGGCGCAGGCACGCGCCTCGCTGCAAGCCCAGGCCCAGCGCGCGGATCGGCTGGCCATGGCGGATGACGTCATCGTGAACACCGGCCACTTGGCCGAGCTCGCGGAGCAGGTCGCAGGGTTGCACGAGAAGTATTTGAAGCTGGCCGAAGCGAAGAGCAAGACCCTCACCCCAACCGTCTCCCGCTGACGCGCGAGAGGGAGAGGAACCGGAAAATCCATCCGCGGGTTGTGCCGCGAAACGGCCATAACGCACAATAGCCGATCATGAATGCAAACGAGGCCGTCGCACCGCAGGCGGACGCGGCAACGCGCGTCGTCGCCTACGAGCAGCCGCTCAACGAGCGGATGCGGAATTTCCTGCGCCTCGACTTCCTGTACCAGCAGGCGGTCCACCATCACACGCGACCGGATCCGTGGTCCACGCGCGCGGCCGTCTCCGGGCTGCTCGAAATCCTCGCGATCACGCAGCGCGGCGACATCCGCAGCGAAGTGCTCAAGGAACTCGAGCGGCAGACGGCCCAGCTCGCCGCGTTCGCGACCCGGCCGGGCGTCGACGCGAACCGGCTGCGTGTCCTGCTGACCAAGCTGAACCGCATGCGCGACGAGCTGAGTTCGGTCGGCGCGCTGTTCATGCAGAAGCTGCGCGACTCGGAGTTCCTCAACGCGATCAAGCACCGCAGCACGATCCCGGGCGGCACCTGTGAATTCGACCTGCCCGACTACACGCATTGGCTCAACCAGCCCGACGAGGTGCGCGGGGCCGACTTCGCGCACTGGCTGGCGGTGATCCGGCCGCTGGGCGATGCGATCTCGGAGCTGCTCTGGATGACGCGGGAACAGGCCAAGTCCCGGCGTGAGATCGCAGGTAACGGCGTGTTCCACCTGACACTCGAGCGCGACGTCCCGGTGCAGCTCATCCGCATCACGCTGCCGGTGGGCACGGACGTCTATCCCGAAATCAGCGGCAGCCACTATCGCGTGAGCGTGCGCTTCCTGGCCTGGCAGGACGCCAACACGCACCCGGTCCAGATGACGACCGACGTGCCGTTCATGCTGTCGCTCTGTACCTGAGCGCCCTCACCCGGGGTGCCGCCGACCTCTCCCACGCATGGGAGAGGTAAGATTCCCCACCGTGCCGACGTTCGCGTGCCCCACGTGCCAGAGACCCGTCGAATGGTCGCCTGAGGCCAGGTGGCGTCCGTTCTGCAGCGAGCGCTGCCGGCTGATCGACCTCGGCGCGTGGATGACCGAGCAGCGCGCGATCCCGAGCGACGACGCGCCGGAAGACGCCGGCGAAGCGGGCACGCCCGACCTGCAGTCCGACGACCCGCGTCGTCACTGACGCAGCGGCGAGACCAGCGGTGGAGCACGATTTCTGGCACGACCGTTGGCGCACGCGCCAGATCGGCTTCCACCAGTCGGGCCCGCACCCGTTCCTCGAGCGCTGGTGGCCCTCATTGGGCGTGCCGGCCCGCGCGCGCGTCTACGTGCCCCTCTGCGGCAAGAGCCTCGACATGGTGTGGCTGGCCGTGCGGGGCCATGCGGTGGTCGGCAGCGAACTGAGCGCCATCGCCGTGGAGGACTTCTTCGGCGAGCAGCGCGCGCCGGTCGACGTCCGCCCGCACGGGCCGTTCCAGCGACACGCCGCCGGTGCGGTCGAGCTGTTGCAGGGAGACGCGTTCGATCTGACGGCCGAACTGCTCGGTCCGGTGCAGGCGGCGTATGACCGGGCGGCGTTGGTTGCCTTGCCGCCGGACCTGCGCGTGGCATACGCGCTCCAGTTCGCCGAACTGATGCCGCCCGGGTCCAGGACGCTGCTGATCGGGTTCGAGTACGCCCAGCATCGCAAGCCGGGACCGCCGTTCTCGGTCGAGGCGGACGAGATCGAGCGCCTCTATCGCGACGCGTTCGACGTGCGCGAACTCGAGCGCGTGGACATCATCGGCTCGAGCCCGAAGTTCGCGGCCGCCGGGGTCGAGAGCCTGTACGAAGTGGCGTACGCACTCACACGGCGTTAGCAGCGGCCGCACGTGCGAGCAGTGCCGCCACGATCGGCTGGTCGGCCGCCAGGATGTCCTCTGCGCCGAGGCGCGCCGGCTCGACCCACTTCCACTCCTGGCCGTCGAGGCCGGTCACGGTGCCGCTCCACGACGTGACGATCCACATGTCGAGATGCACGGTACGGTCCGGGTAGGCGACGTCGTAGCGCATCAGGGGCTCGGCCGCGCGCACTTCGACCGCGAGTTCCTCCCGCAGCTCGCGCACGAGGCCCGCGTACGGCTCCTCGCCGTCGTGGATCTTGCCGCCGGGAAATTCCCAGCGGCCGGCGAGCGGCTTGCCCGCGGGGCGCTGCGTGATCAGCACGCGTCCGCGCTCGTCGTAGAGCGCGCCGGCGACGACGTGGATGCGATCGATCAATGACGAAGCCCTCACCCGCGCTGCGCCGACCTCTCCCGCCTCGGCGGGAGAGGTAAAGCGTCACGCTTCGCGTGCGAGCTGCCCATGGCAGTGCTTGTACTTCTTGCCCGAGCCGCAGGGGCACGGCTCGTTGCGGCCCACCTTGCGGCCGTCGCGCACCACGGGCTGCTCCGGCTGGCCCGCGCTGAGGGGCCCCGGCCCGCTCGTCGGCCCCGGGCCACCGCCGCCGACGAAGCCGCCGCCGGCAAAGCCCGGGCCTGCCAGCCCGGCTTCGGCGCCGCCCGACGCCTCTGCCGCGTCCGAGGAAATCACAGACAGCGGCGCCGCGTGCTGCATCTGCAGCCGGCGTGCGAGCTGCCGCTCCCGTTCGCGCTCCTGCGCCTCGATCTCCGCCTCGGAGCGCACCTGCAGGCGCGACAGCAGCGAGATCGTATCGTGCTTGATGCGGTCGAGCAGCGCACCGAAGAGCTCGAACGCCTCGCGCTTGTATTCCTGCTTCGGGTTCTTCTGCGCGTAGGCGCGCAGGTGAATGCCCTGTCGCAGGTAATCCATCGCCGCGAGGTGCTCGCGCCAGTGGCGGTCGAGCTCCTGCAGCATCACGGCCTTCTCGAGATGACGCATGATCGGGGCGCCCACCGCGTCGACCTTCGCCTGGTACGCGTCCTCGACGGCCCTGACCACGCGCTCGCGCAGGCCCGGCTCCGCGAGGTCCTTGTCCGCCTCGAGCCACGCCTTCGCGTCGATGTCGACCACGAAGTCGCGCGCGATCGCTTCGCGCAGCCCGTCGAGGTTCCACTCCTCCTCCGGACTCTCGCGCGGCACGAACGGGTCGATCAGGTCATTCACGACCTCGGCCCGGATGCCGGTGACCGAATCCGAGATGTCTTCGGCCGCCATGAGCTCGGTGCGCTGCTGGTAGATGACCTTGCGCTGGTCGTTGGCGACGTCGTCGTACTCGAGCAGGTTCTTGCGCAGGTCGAAGTTGTAGGCCTCGACCTTGCGCTGGGCGCGCTCGATCTGCCGCGAGAGCATCTTGCTCTCGATCACCTCGCCTTCCTTCATGCCCGCGGTCTGCAGCCAGCGCTTGGTGCGCTCGGGGTCGCCGAAGATCCGCATGAGGTTGTCTTCGAGCGAGAGGAAGAACCGGCTCGAGCCCGGGTCGCCCTGGCGGCCCGAACGGCCGCGCAACTGGTTGTCGATGCGGCGCGACTCGTGGCGTTCGGTGCCCACGATGTGCAGGCCGCCCGCCGCCACCACCTGCTCGTGGCGTTGCTTCCATTCGGTCTCGGCGACCTCGCGCGACGCGGTGTCCTCGGGCGGCAGCGACGCCAGCTCGGCCTTGAGGTTGCCGCCGAGCACGATGTCGGTGCCGCGGCCGGCCATGTTGGTCGCGATCGTCACGGTGCCGGGACGGCCGGCCTGCGCCACGACGTGCGCCTCGCGCTCGTGCTGCTTGGCGTTGAGCACGTTGTGATCGATGCCCTGCTGCTTGAGCAGACCCGAGAGCAGCTCGGACGTCTCGACCGAGGTCGTGCCGACCAGCGCGGGCTGGCCTTTCTTCACGCACTCGCGGATGTCCTCGATGATCGCCTCGTACTTGTCCTTCTGCGTGAGGTAGACGAGGTCGGGCGCGTCGTCGCGGATCATCGGCCGGTGCGTCGGGATCACGACGACCTCGAGCCCGTAGATCTGCTGGAACTCGAACGCCTCGGTGTCCGCGGTGCCGGTCATGCCCGAGAGCTTGCCGTACATGCGGAAGTAGTTCTGGAACGTGATCGAGGCGACCGTCTGGTTCTCCTCGCGCACGCGCACGCCTTCCTTGGCCTCGACCGACTGGTGCAGGCCGTCGGACCAGCGGCGGCCCGGCATCGTGCGGCCGGTGAACTCGTCGACGATGATCACCTCGCCGTTGCGCACGATGTACTCGACGTCGCGGCGGTAGAGCGCGTGCGCACGCAGCGCTGCGTTCAGGTGATGCATCAGCCGGATGTTGGCCGGGTCGTAGAGGCTCTGGCCCTCCTGCAGCAGGCCGGCCTGCAGGAACAGTTCCTCGACGTGCTCGTGCCCCTCGTCGGAGAGGTGGACCTGCTTGGACTTCTCGTCCGCCCAGTAGTCCCCCTCGCCTTCCTCCGAGGCCTGCTTGGAGAGCCGCGGAACGAGCTCGTTGATGCGCAGGTAGAGTTCGGTGCTCTCCTCCGCCGGCCCCGAGATGATCAGCGGCGTGCGCGCCTCGTCGATCAGGATCGAGTCGACCTCGTCGACGATCGCGAACACGAGCTCGCGCTGCATGCGGTCCTCGATCCGGAACGCGAGGTTGTCGCGCAGGTAGTCGAAACCGAACTCGTTGTTGGTGCCGTACGTGATGTCGGCGCCGTACGCGGCGCGCTTCTCGTCCGCGGTCTGTCCGGCCTTGACGACGCCGACCGTGAGCCCGAGGAAGTTGTAGACCGGCGCCATCCAGTCGGCGTCACGCTGCGCGAGGTATTCGTTGACCGTGACGATGTGCGCGCCGTTGCCGGGCAGCGCGTTCAGGTAGGCGGGCAGCGTCGCGACCAGCGTCTTGCCTTCGCCGGTGCGCATCTCGGCGATCTTGCCGTCGTTCAGCACCATGCCGCCGATCAGCTGCACGTCGAAATGCCGCAGCCCGAGTGTGCGGCGCGAGGCCTCGCGCACGACCGCGAACGCCTCGGGCAGCAGGTCCTCGAGCATCCGGCCCCGGGCGAGCTGCTCGCGGAACTGGACGGTCTTCGCGGCGAGTTCGGCGTCGGAGAGGGCCTGAAGGCTCTGTTCGAAGACGTTGATCTTGCGGACGACGGCGGTGTATTCGCCGATCAGCCGCTGGTTGCGGCTGCCAAAGATGCGGGTGAGCCAGTTGGCCACAGGGGCTCCGGGCGAAACGGGGTGGGGAAAGGCGGAAATTCTACAGGAACCCGGTAGTGGGGGCCGATCGCTGTAGATACAAGGGGTTAGGAGAGTGTCTAGGGGGATAGTGTCTAGCGGATGGTCGGACGGCGCGGCGCGCCGGGCGTTCAAACGGTGCGCCCCGTGCGGGGCTCTACGGAAACGCGGCCGGAGGCCGCCGGCCGACTAACCGCTAGACACTATCCGCCAGACACTTCTTCACGGCGCCGCCAGGTACTTCGCCGGGTTCAGCACGTTGCCGTCGCGCAGCACTTCGAAATGGACGTGGGTGCCGGTCGACCGTCCCGTGCTGCCGATCACTGCGACCGGGTCGCCCTTCTGCACCGATTGCCCGACGCGGACGAGGTTGCGCGAATTGTGCCCATACCGCGTCATGTAGCCCGTCGGATGCGTGATCTCGACGAGGTTGCCGTAGCCGGACTTGTAGCCCGAGAAGGAGACCACGCCCGGGCCGACCGCGATGACCTTGCTGCCCGGCGCGCCCGCGAAGTCCACGCCCGCATGGAACGCGCCGCGACCGGTGAACGGGTCCGTGCGACGGCCGAAATGCGAGGAAATCCAGCCACCGATCAGCGGCAGGCCGCCGGGCATGATCCGGCTGCCGAGCTCACGCGTGGCCAGCAGTACTTCCAGGGCGGAGAGCTGCCGGTGCCGGTCGTTGATCTGCGACTCGAGCACGTCGAGCTCGGCGGTGAGTTCCGGCACCTCGGCCGAGCCGGCCAGCGTCTCGCGCCCCTCCGGCCCGCCGGCGGGCGGCGCCCGCTCGAAGTCGAACTCGCCACGGTCCAGCCCGGCCAGGTCGGTGAGGCGCCGGCCGAGTGCATCGAGCCGGATCAATTGCGCGTTGAGCATGCCCACGCGGGCCACGAGCGCGGTGACCTGGCCGTCGATCTGGCCGCGGGCCGCCTGGAGGTCCTGCTTCTGCTGCGCGAGGGCACGGGCAAACGCCCGCTGCTCGGCATTGCCGCCGAGCAGGAAACGGCCGAGCACGAGGCCCGCGACGAACACGGCGGCGACGATCAGCCCGGCCGCGAACACCGTCCGCGGGCCAGTGAGGTCGATCTGCCTGGTGCGGCCCGCACGGCCGGTGGTGATCCGCAAATTCATGCCACGGCACAACCTGTTCGTACTGGCGAAAGGGACACTTCGCCCGGCCTGTTCTCGGGCAACGTTGCGTCGTGTCACGGAATCGTCAAACTATGGCGCAGCCGCGGTGTGCTTGGCAAATAATATGCGGTTTTGTGAATATTTGATTGAAAAATGTCCGACGCACTCAAACCCCTGCTCGGCGGGCTTTCGCCCCGGCTCGATGACCTGGCCCGCAAGGCCAAGGCAGCGCAGTCGCTGACCGACAAGGTGCGCGTCGAACTGGCCGACCCATTGCAGCCGCACCTCGTCTCTGCCTCCCGACGCGGAGACGACCTCGTCGTGATCATGGATTCGGCCGCGTGGACGCCACGCGTGCGCTATGCGGCGCGCAGCCTGAAGGCACGGCTCGAGCAGGCCGGCGAGCCGCCGATCGGGAAGGTGAGCGTGAAGGTGAGGGGGAGGGGGAAAGTGTCTGGTGGTTAGTGTCTGGTGTTCAGTCGCCGCGCGGCCTGGCCGCGAAGAAAAAGGCGGCCCACGGCCGCCTTCCTACTAAACACTGGACACTGAACACTAGACACTTCTTCAGGCGGTTGTCGCCGCCGCGACGTAGCTGATCGGCGCATCCGCCGGGCGCTCGAACGTGACTTCTTCCCACGCCGCCTGGTCCGCCATCAGCGTGCGCAGCAGGCGGTTGTTGAGGCCGTGTCCGGACTTGTAGCCGCTGAACTCGCCGATCAGGCTGTGGCCGAGCAGGTAGAGGTCGCCGATCGCGTCGAGGATCTTGTGCTTCACGAACTCGTCCTCGTAGCGCAGGCCGTCCTCGTTCAGGATGCGGTAGTCGTCGAGGACGATGGCGTTGTCGAGGTTGCCGCCGAGCGCCAGGTTGCGGGCGCGCATGTACTCGAGGTCGCGCATGAAGCCGAACGTGCGCGCGCGGCTCACCTCGCGCAGGAACGTCGTCGTCGAGAAGTCCATCGAGGCGACCTGGGAGCGGCGCTTGAACACCGGATGGTCGAACTCGATTTCGAAGTTGACCTTGAAACCGTCGTACGGGTCGAAGCGTGCCCACTTGTCGCCGTCCTCGACCTTGATGCTCTTCTTGATGCGCACGAAGCGCTTCGCCGCGGCCTGTTCCTCGATGCCGGCAGACTGCAGCAGGAACACGAACGGCCCGGCGCTGCCGTCCATGATCGGCACCTCGCCCGCGCTCAGTTCGACCACGAGGTTGTCGATGCCGAGCCCCGCGAGCGCCGACATCAGGTGCTCGACCGTCGACACCGTCGCGGTGCCCTGCGTCAGGCTGGTACCGAGCGTGGTCTGGCTGACGTTGCCGGCCGCGGCCGGGATGTCGACGCTCTCGTCGAGGTCGGTGCGCCTGAACACAATGCCCGTGTTCGCCGGCGCCGGCCGCAGGACCATCAGCACCTTCTTGCCGGTGTGCAGGCCCACGCCAGTCGCGCGGATCGAGTTCTTGAGCGTGCGTTGCTTGAGCATGGTTGGCGGAGAAACCGCAGCAGGATCGAATTAGCCGCGCACTCTACCACACGCGAAAGGTATGCCCTAAGTGATTGTTCCTATGACGGTTATAGGTGACTCGCCCGCTGCGCCTGGGCCCAGGCGAGATCGCAGATCGCGTCGGTGAATCCGGCGTAGCGACGGGCTTCGGCGCTGACCGCCGTGCCGCGGACGACGCGGCTGCGAATGCCGTGGAAGATGCCGGCCAGCCGGAACATGCCGAACGCGACGTAGAACTCGAGATCGCGCGGATCGATTTCGAACCCGGTGACCTGCTCGTAATGCGCGCGGTATTCCTGCTCGGTCGGCAGGCCGAGTTCGCCGACGTCGCGACCGCCGAGCATCGGGATCGACAGCGTCGGTAACCGGTAGACCATCAGGTGGTACGCGAAATCGGCGAGCGGGTTGCCGAGCGACGACAGTTCCCAGTCGAGGATCGCGACGACGCGCGGTTCCGTCGGGTGAAAGATCGCGTTGTCGGCGCGGTAGTCGCCGTGCACGACGGCGGCGGGCGGTTCGTGCCCTGGCATGTTCCGCGGCAGCCAATCGATCAGTCGTTCCATCGAATGGACCCGCCCGCCGGCGGTGTCCTCGGCGTACTGCTTGCTGAAGCGCGCGATCTGCCGTGCGAGGTAGCCGGTCGGCTTGCCGTAGTCGGCGAGCCCTGCGGCCTCCGGGCGCACGCGGTGCAGCCGCGCGAGGCCGTCGCACAACGCGAAAGCATGCGCACGACGCTGCTGCAGCGGCACGTCGGGAAACGAGGGATCCCAGTAGATGCGCCCCTCGACGTGGTCCATCACGTAGAACCAGGTGCCGATGACGGCGTCGTCGGTGCAGAGCACGTGGGCGTGCGGAACGGGAACGTCGGTGTGACGTCCCAGGGCGCTGATCACCTTGAACTCACGGTCGACCGCGTGCGCGGAAGCGAGGAGCTGGCCCGGCGGCTTGCGGCGCAGGACGTAATTCCTGGCGGGTGTCACGAGCAGGTACGTCGGGTTGGACTGGCCGCCCTTGAACTGCCGGATCGCGAGCGGGCCCGCAAATCCCTCGATGCACGCGGCGAGATAGGCCTCGAGTCGCCCGGCGTCGATCTCGAGCCCGGCGCGCATCGGCGTCGTGGCCGCTTCGATGCCGGACATCGTCGCGGGCACGTTCATCCCCTACCTCGCCCGCCTCGGCGGGAGAGGTCGCGCGTCGCGCGGGTGAGGGTAGTCATTTGCCCGTGAACCTGGGCGCGCGCTTCTCGCGGAACGCCGCGACGCCCTCGCGGAAGTCCTCGCTGTCGATGCACGGCGCCTGCAGCCGCGCCTCGGCGCGGATGGTCTGGTCGTAACCCATGTCGGGGGCACCGCGCAGCAGTTGCTTCAGGTAGCCGAGCGCGATCGGCGCCGTGTCGCAGAGCTGCTCGGCCCAGGCCACCGCCTCCTCGAGCAGGCGCTCCTCCGGCACGAGACGGTTCGCGAGGCCCCACTCGAGGCAGCGCGCGGCCGGGACGCGATCGCCGCTGACGGCGATCTCGAACGCGCGGCGGTGCCCGACGCGCTCGGTCAGCAGCCAGGTCATGCCGCCGTCCGGCACGAGGCCGATCTTCTGGAACGGCACCTGGAAGAACGCGTTCTCACCCATGACGACGAGGTCGCAGGCGAGCGCGAACGAGCCGCCGATGCCGGTCGCGAATCCGTTCACGGCGGCGATGACGGGCTTCGGCATGCGCGCGATCGAGCGCAGGGCGGCGCCGTATTCCTCGTTGAGCTGCCGCTCGACGTCGGCGCCCGAGGTCATCGGCTCGGCCTTGAGGTCCGCTCCCGCGCTGAAGCCGCGGCCCGCGCCCGTCAGCACGACTGCCCGCACCGAGTCGTCGGCCGCGACGGACTGCAGCGCATTCTTCAACGCGACGCGCAGCTCCGTCGTGAAACCGTTCAGGGATTCCGGCCGGTTCAGTGTGATGACCGCGACGCGTCCGCGCTGCTCGAGCAATACGACGCTCATGTCGATCCTCCCGTTGCTTCAGGACGCCTGCGCGGCGGACGGCGCCGCCGTGGCGTAATAGGTTTCCCCACTCTGGGCGCGTGCGAGCAGCCCCCGTGTCGGCTTGAAGCGCTCGCCGTAACGCTTCGCGAGCCGCTTGCACTCGGCGACGAACTGCGCCGGGCCCACCGTGTCGATGAACGAGAGCGTGCCGCCCGTGTAGGCCGGGAAGCCCCAGCCGAGGATGGAACCCAGGTCCGCCTCGTGCACGCTGCGCAACACGCCCTCCTCGTAGCAGCGCGCCGTCTCGAGCGCCTGGACGTAGAGCAGGCGCGTCTCGAGCTCCTCGACCGAGGGCTGCGGCTCGAGCGGCTTGTACTCCTGCCGGAGGCCGGGCCAGAGCGTCTTCCTGCCGCCGGCCGGATAGTCGTAGAAGCCGGCGCCGCTCTTGCGGCCGAGGCGTTTCAGGTCCTCGACGAAGTGCTTCACGACCGGCCAGCTGATCGGCTCCTTGTACTTCGCGCCGAGGTCCTCGCGCGACTGGTTCATGGCCTTGTACGCGAGCTCGAGGCTGACCTCGTCGCTGACGGCGAGCGGGCCGACCGGCATGCCGGCCAGCTTGCCTGCGCTCTCGATCAGTTGTGGATCGATGCCTTCCGACAGCATCTTCGCGCCCTCGGCCGTGTACGTGCCGAAGCAGCGGCTGGTGTAGAAGCCGCGGCTGTCGTTGACGACGATCGGCGTCTTCCTGAGCTGGCCGACGTAGTCGAGCGCCCGCGCGATCGTCTCGTCGCTGGTCTGCTTGCCGACGATGATCTCGACGAGCGGCATCTTCTCGACCGGCGAGAAGAAATGGACGCCGATGAAGTTCTTCGGCCGCTGCGAGGCCTTGGCGAGGCCGGTGATCGGCAGCGTCGAGGTGTTGCTCGCGAAGACGGCGTCCTTGCGGAGGACCGCTTCGGCCTTCTGCGTCACCTCGGCCTTGATCCCCCGGTGCTCGAACACGGCCTCGATCACGAGGTCGGCGCTGTCGAGCGCGGCGTAATCGACCGTCGGCCGGATGCGGGCGAGCACGGTCTCCGCCTGCTCCTGCGAGCGGCGGCCCTTCTCGACGTCCCTGGCCAGCAGCTTCGCCGAATAGGCCTTGCCCCTCTCGGCGAGCTCCAGGGTCGAGTCGATCAGGACGACGTCGATGCCGGCCAGCGCCGAGACGTAGGCAATGCCCGCGCCCATCATGCCGGCGCCGAGCACGCCGAGCTTCTGCACCTGACTCTTCGGCACGCCGGCGGGACGGGCCGACAGCTTGTCGGCGGCACCCTTGTTCACGAACATGGTGCGGATCAGGTTGCGCGAGACCGGGCTCGTCACGAGCCTGGCGAAATGCTTCGCCTCGACCTCGAGGCCCTTGTCGAGCGGCAGGAGCGTGCCTTCGTAGACGCACGAGAGGATCGCGGCCGGGGCCGGGTAGTGGTGCAAGGTCTTCTTGGCAACCAGGGTCGTCGCGCCGGTGAAGGTCTGCGTGACGCTCGCGCTCTGGAAGCCGACGCCGCCCGGCACGCGATAACCCTTCTGGTCCCACGGCTGCACGGCGGTCGGCGTGCCGAGCAACCAGCGACGCGCGGCCTCGATCAACTCGCCGGGCGGCACGATCTCGTGCACGAGCCCGAGCTTCTTCGCGTCCCCGGCCGGAATGTTGCCGCCCTCGAGCAGGTACGGCAGCGCCTGCGCGATTCCGATCAGGCGCGGCATGCGCTGCGTGCCCCCGCCGCCCGGCAGCAGTCCGACCTTCACTTCGGGCAGGCCCAGGAACACCTTCGGGTCGTCCGCCATGACCCGGTAATGACAGGCGAGGCAGAGCTCGAACCCGCCGCCGAGGGCGAGGCCGTTGATCGCCGCGACCCACGGCTTGCCGCAGGTCTCGAGCTTGCGCAGCAGGTGCTGCAAGCCGCCCGAGAACTTCTCGTATGCTTCCGCGGCGCTCAGTTGCGGGCCGAACTTGCCGAGGAACTCGGTCAGGTCGTAGCCGGCGAGGAAGCTCGGCTTGCCGGACGTGACGATCGCGCCCTTGATGGAGGCGTCGGACACGACCCGCTCGAGGATCTGCTCGAGTTCGGCCTCGACTTCGGGCCCGAACACGTTCATCGAACGGCCCGGGCTGTCCATCGTGATCAGGGCGATGCCGTCGGCGTCGACGGCGACGTTGAAATGCTTCGACATGTGTGCGGTTCCTGCTCGCGGCGCGGCTCAGACGCGTTCGATGATCGTGGCGGTGCCCATGCCCGCGCCCACGCAGAGCGTGATCAGCGCGGTGCCGAGGTCCCGTCGCTCGAGTTCGTCGAGCGCGATGCCCAGGATGACGGCGCCGGTCGCCCCGAGCGGATGGCCCATCGCGATCGCCCCGCCGTTCACGTTGACCTTGTCGTGCGGCACGTCCATCGCGCGCATGAAGCGCATGACCACGGAGGCGAACGCCTCGTTGACTTCGAACAGGTCGATGTCCTTGACGCCCATGCCCGCGCGCTTCAGGAGCTTCTGCGTCACGAGCGCCGGGCCCGTCAGCATGATCGTGGGCTCGCTGCCGATCGAAGTGAACGCGCGGATCCGCGCACGCGGCTGGAGCCCGGTCTTGCGCGCGAAGCGCTTGCTGCCGATCAGCACGCCGGCCGCGCCGTCGACGATGCCGCTCGAGTTGGCGGCCGTGTGCACGTGGTCGATCGCGTCCACCTGCGGATACTTCATTTGCGCGACTGCGTCGAAGCCGCCCTGCTCGCCCATCGCCGCGAAGGCGGGCTTGAGTCCCGCGAGGCTCTCGACCGTGGTGTCCGGTCGCATGTGCTCGTCGCGGTCGAGCACGACGCGGCCGAGCACGTCCTTGACCGCGACGACCGACTTCGCGAAACGGCCCTCGGTCCACGCGGTCGCGGCACGCCGCTGGCTCTCGACCGCGAAGGCGTCGACGTCGCCGCGGCGGTAGCCGTCGAGCGTCGCGATCAGGTCGGCGCCGATGCCTTGCGGCACGAAATACGTGTCGTAGGCGACGGCCGGATCCCCGATCCAGGCCCCGCCGTCCGCGCCGATCGGGACGCGCGACATCGACTCGACGCCGCCGGCGATCACGCCGTGCGACTGTCCCGACATGACCTGCGCCGCTGCGTTGTTGACGGCCTCGAGACCCGAGGCGCAGAAGCGGTTGAGCTGCTGCCCCGGGACGGTCTGGTCGTAGCCGGCCACCAGGGCCGCGACGCGCGCGATGTTGCCGCCCTGCTCGCCGATCGGCGAGACGCAGCCGAGCACCACGTCGTCGATCAGGGCCGTGTCGAGCCCGTTGCGGTCACGCACCGCCTGCAGTGCCTGCGCGGCGAGCTGGACCGGGGTGATGCCGTGCAGCGAGCCGTCCGGCTTGCCGCGACCACGCGGCGTGCGCACGTGGTCGAAGATGAATGCGTCTGCCATCGCGTACTCCAGTTCTGGCCGCGCGGACGGGCGCCGGGCGGCGGTCTGCTCGATGCTTCCTGCGAGAGGGAGCCGCCCCTTGAGCGGGGCTGCTGCCCATGATGGCGTCTTTGTGCAGTGCGTACAACCGGCCGCCGGCGGCGACGTCAACGTCCCTGTTTACCAAGGCGTCGGATGCGCGCCCCCGCGGTCATCGACCGTACGACAGCCTGGCCGCGACCGATGCGTGGTCGGACGGCCAGAGGCCCCTGCCCTTCGGCCGGGTCTTGTCGCCGATGGATTCACCGAGCAGCCGGGCGTCGCGGACGTTGGGCATTTCGGAGGACCAGATCAGGTCGACGCGTTCATAGAGGTCCGAGCGACGGTTGGTCAGGTCCTCCCACTGGCAGCAGCTCAGGCCGTCGAAGGCGTTGCCCTTCGCCGTGGCGGTCCCCGGCTGCAAGGGCCACACGTCGAAGAACCCCGCCTGCTGCAGTTGCAGGTACGGCGGCACTCCCAGGAACTCGGGAATGCCGGGCGGCACCGGATAGACCGGATCGCGCGGATCGGAGTTGAAGTCGCCGACCACGATCTGTTTGCCGGCCGGCAGGTAATACGCGGCCGCCGCGAGCGCCTGCGTCAACTGGTACGCCTGCGCCGACTGGAAGCCGCGCGCCTCCGGTCCCATGCCTTCGAGACGCGTCTCGAGGTGCGTCACGACGAACCGGTACGACCGGCCGTCCACGACGGCGTCGACGCCGACGAAGCCGCGCTCGAAGCGCACCTCGATCGGCACCGGGTACGGCGCAATCGTCAACTCGGCCGAGGCGGCTTGCTGGTAATTGCAGCCGTCGGCCGACGGTATGCAGAGACCGAGGGACGCAAACGGCACCGGCGTGGCCGCGACGTCACTGCGGGCGATGATCACGTCGCGGTCGGTGACCGAGACGTAGATGACGCGCTCGTCGTAGACGATCGGGATGCCGGGAAGCGCGTTCAGCGGCGCCGGCAGCGACGCCGGCAAGTCGATGTTCACGACCGTCCCGACGTCATCGTAGCGGCCGCGCAGCGCCGCCTTGGTCGCCTCGAGCTGGTCGATGAACGATCCGGCGATCTCGGGGTTCTGGCAGCCCCGCGCGTCCGCGGCGTTTTCGTCCCGGCAGTCGAAGTCGTAGACCTCCACCAGTCCCACGAGCGCAGGGCGGCGGATCTCGATCAGCCGCGCGAGCGCCTTCATGCGCTCCGCAGGTCGCGTCGCCGCGCGGGTCCTGAGCGCGTCGACCACGGCGGCGTTGAAATCGGGCTCGGCGGCGAGCGCGATCACATCGGTGCCGACGTACTGGTTCTGAGTCATCACCTCGATGTCGGCGGCTCGTGCGGTCGACGCGATCGCGCCCAGGCTGGCTATTGCCAGCACCAGCTTGCGGGTTCCCCTCATGACAGGCTCCTTGCCGGCAGGTCGATGTTGTTGCTGTCCCGACGCAGTCTGTGCCGCGCCGCGCGCGGCGCTATCCGTAGAAATTGGGATCTGAGCGTCGATCAGGCAAGACTGGAATCGAGCCCGGCCTCCGATTCAGCCGAGTGCGCCGGCGGCGCGCAGTTCGGCGATCCGCGCCTCGCTGAACCCGGCCGCCTGCAGGACCGCGACCGTGTCGGCGCCCGCCGGGCGGGGGGGCCGAACGGGGGCCGTGGCCGTGCGACTGAACCGCGGCGCCGGCGCGTGCTGCTCGATGCCGTCGACGGTCACGAACGTGCCGCGGGCGACGTTGTGCGGGTGCCGCGCCGCCTCCGCCATGCTCAGCACGGGAGCGACACAGGCGTCGGTGCCCTCGAAGACGGCGGCCCACTCGTCGCGCGTGCGCGTGGCCACCGCCGCCGCGATCGCCCCGCGCAGTTCGTCGTTGCCGGTGCGGCTCGCGGGGAAACCGGCTGAGCGGTACTTCGGGTCCAGGCCGAGCTTCTCGATCATCAAGGCATAGAACTGCGGCTCGAGCGCGCCGATCGCGAGGAACCTGCCGTCGCGGGTCTCGTACGTGCCGTAGTACGGCGCCGCGCCGGCCAGCATTTCGCCGCCGGTCGCGTCCTGGAAGTCGCGAAACGCGGCGCGCTGCGCGAAGAAGATGCCGAGCAGCGCCACCGTGCCGTCGGTCATCGCGGCATCGACCACCTGGCCGCGGCCCGAACGCCCGGCCTCGAACAGTGCCGCGAGTACGCCCGCGAGCAGCATCATCGCGCCGCCGCCGAAGTCGCCGACCAGGTTCAGCGGCGGCACCGGCTTGCGGCCGCGCTCGCCGATCAGGTGCAGCGCGCCCGTGATGGCGATGTAGTTGATGTCGTGACCGGCCGCGTGCGCGAGCGGGCCGGACTGGCCCCACCCCGTCATGCGCCCGTAGACGAGGCGCGGATTGCGGGCCAGGCACACCTCGGGGCCGAGGCCCAGGCGCTCCATGACGCCGGGTCGGAAGCCCTCGATCAGCACGTCGGCGCCCGCGATCAGCTCGAGCAACGTCTCGACCGCCGCGGGATGTTTCAGCTCGAGCGCGATCGAGCGCCGGTTCCGCTGCAGGCAGTCGATCTCGCGCCGGCCGCGCCGAGCCGGGGCACGATCGACGCGCACGACGTCCGCTCCCATGTCCGCCAGCATCATCGAGCAGAAGGGCGCCGGACCGATTCCCGCCATCTCGATCACCTTCAGGCCCTGCAACGGTCCCACGCTCGCCCTTGCCTCTCGTCGTCCGGTGGCAGGCGCGCGGACGCGCACCCGCAGGAACTATTGCTTCGATACACTTGCGGGTCAATGGCCAACATCCCCGAACGTCGTCGCGACGCGCACGCAGGTATCGACGCATGCTGCCGCTGCTGAGCGGAACCCGGGTCCTCGACTTCACGACCATCGTGCTCGGGCCCTACGCGACGCGCACGCTCGGCGACCTCGGTGCGGACGTGATCAAGATCGAGCCGCCGCACGGCGACCTGTTCCGCACCGTGCGCCCGGGCCGTTCGCGCGCCATGGGCGCGGGCTACCTCGGCTTCAACCGCAACAAACGATCACTCGCGCTCGACCTCAAGCAACCCGCCGCCCGCGAGGTGCTCGACCGGCTCGTGCACGGCGCCGATGTCGTCGTGCACAACATGCGCCCCGAGGCGGCCGCACGGCTCGGCCTCGACTACGGCCGGCTCGCAGCCTTGCGACCGGGCCTCGTCTACGCCTTCGCGGCGGGCTACGACCAGCGCGGGCCGAACGCCGCCGAGCCGGCCTACGACGACGTCATCCAGGCCGCATCGGGCGTCGCGGCGCTCAATGCCAACGAACGCGGCGAGCCGCGCTACCTCTCGACGATCCTCTGCGACAAGGTCGGTGGCCTGCACCTCGCCATCGCGGTGGCGGCGGCGCTGGCGCGGCGTGCGCAGACCGGCCAGGGGTGCTGCATCGAAGCGCCGATGTTCGAGAGCACGGTTTCGTTCCTGATGTCCGAGCAGCTCGGCGGCGCCACGTTCGAGCCGCCGCTCGGATCCACGGGCTACGACCGGCTCGCCGCGCCGAATCGCAAGCCCTACCGCACGCGCGACGGCTACGTCGCGATCCTCCCGTACAACACGACGCACTGGGCGGCTTTTTTCGAGCTGATCGGTCGGCCGGAGGTGGCGCACTCGCCCCAGGTGCAGGACCCGGTGCTGCGCAGTGAGCGCGTCGATGTCCTCTATGCCGTGATCGCCGAGGTCGCGCCGACGCGAACCAGCGAGGACTGGTTGCGCGACCTGCGCGAGCGCGACATTCCCTGCGCGCGCGTGAACTCGGTCGGCGAGCTGCTGCACGACCCGCACCTGCGCGCGACGGGGTTCTTCTACGAATACGACCACCCGACCGAAGGCCGGCTGCGCGATGCGCGCTCGCCGTTCCGCCTGTACGACGAGGCGGAGTGCGACGACCGGCCCGCGTCACGAATCGGTGCCGACAGCCGCGAAATCCTGCTCGAATGCGGCTACGGCGAGCAGGAGATCGATCGTCTCGCCGCGACCCGCACCGTGGCCGGCATCGAGCGCCGACCACAGGCAACGCCGACGGAGCACCCATGAGCGCCCTGGATACGTTCCGCGCCGAAGTGCGCGACTGGATCGCCGCGAACTACCCGCCCTCGTTGCGCGAACCGTTGCGCGTCGACGGCCCCGATACGCCGTGGGGCGGCCGCAGGACGCGCTACGCGAACCCCGACGTGAAGGTCTGGCTGGAGCGCATGGCCGCGCGAGGCTGGACCACGCCGGAGTGGCCGCCCGCGTACGGCGGTGCCGGGCTGTCGGTCGAGGAAGCGCGTGTGCTGCGAGAGGAGCTCGCCGCGGCGGGCTGCCGTTCGCCGCTGATTTCGTTCGGCCTCATGATGCTCGCGCCCGTGCTGCTCGAGTTCGCGAGCGAAGAACAGCGGCTGCGGTTCCTGCCGTCGATAGCACGCGGCGAGATCCGGTGGTGCCAGGGATACTCGGAACCAGGCGCGGGCTCCGACCTCGCCGGCCTCAAGACGCGCGCCGAGGACATGGGCGACCACTACCTCGTCACCGGCCAGAAGATCTGGACCTCGTACGCCGACCAGTCCGACTGGATCTTCTGCCTCGTGCGCACCAATACCGAGTCGAAGCACGGCGGCATCTCGTTCCTGCTGATCGACATGGCTGGCGCTGGCATCGAGGCGCGGCCGATCCAGCTGATCTCGGGCAAGTCGCCGTTCTGCGAGGTGTTCCTGACCGACGTGCGCGTGCCGAAGGAGAACCTGGTCGGCAAGCCGGGCGAAGGCTGGAAGATCGCCAAGCGACTGCTGCAGCACGAACGCGCGAACATTTCGACGCACCTGCAGACCGGCCTCGGCGGTTCGCCGGCCGGACGTTCGCTGGCGGACCTCGCCAGGGCCTACGTGGGCGAGCGCGACGGGCGCATTGCGGACGCGCATTTGCGCGAGGCCGTGGCCCGGCACGAGATGCAGGGCGAGGCGATCGGGCTGACGCTGCGTCGCGTGCAGCTCGAGTCCGGCAAGCACGGGCCGTCCGCCGCGTCGTCGATCACCAAGGCGCTCGGGGCCCAGCACAACAAGGACAAGCACGAGCTCATGGTCGAGATCATGGGCCTGGCCGCGCTCGGCTGGCAGGGCGCGCCGTTCACGGACGAGGAAACCGAGGTCTGCCGCCACTGGTTGCGCTCCAAGGGCAACTCGATCGAGGGCGGCACCAGCGAAATCCAGACCAACATCGTGGCCAAGCAAGTGCTCGGCCTGCCCGACTGAGGCGACGACATGGCACTCGTGCTCGACGAAGACCAGGCGCTGCTGCGCCAGACCGCGCTCGACTTCGCCCGCAACCGGCTGCCGGTCTCGGACCTGCGGCGACTGCGCGACACCGACGACGCCACGGGGTTCGACCGCGCCGCCTGGTCGGAAATGGCCGCTCTCGGCTGGACCGGCATGCTGGTCCCGGAGCAATTCGGCGGCAACGGCTTCGGTCACTTCGGGCTCGGGCTCGTGCTCGAGGCGCTCGGGCGCACGCTCGCGGCCTCCCCGATGCAATCGACCGTGGTGCTTTCGGGCACTGCGCTGAAGCTGGCGTGCCCGCACGACGGGGCGCGCGAACTGCTGGAGCGGATCGCCGCGGGCACGGCCGTGGTCGCGCTCGCGCACGAGGAGCACGCGCGGCACCGGCCGTTCGAGATCGCGACGATCGCGCGGCGCGAGGGTGACGGCTACGTGTTGAACGGCCGCAAGCGCTTCGTGGTCGATGGCCACGTCGCCGACGTGCTGCTCGTCGTCGCACGCACCTCCGACGAACGGAGCGATCGCGACGGGCTCTCGCTGTTCCTCGTCGATGTCGGCGCCGCGGGCGTCGCGCGTCGCAGGCTTGCCATGGCGGACAGCCGCAACAGCGCCGACGTCGAGCTGTCGAACGTCCGCGTGGCGGGCTCCGCGCTGCTGGGCGACGCAGGCGCGGCCGGACCGCTGCTCGAGCGCGTGCTCGACGTCGGGCGCATCCTGCTCGCCGCGGAAATGTTCGGCATGGCGCAGCAGGCCTTCGAGACGACGCTCGACTACCTCAAGCAGCGGCGGCAGTTCGGCGTGCCGATCGGCAGCTTCCAGGCGCTGCAGCATCGGGCCGTGCAGATGTACACCGACATCGAGCTCGCCCGCTCCGTGGTCTACGAGGCGCTGACGGCGCTCGACGACGACCGGTCGGCGGACATCCCGCGGCTGGCGTCGGTCTGCAAGGCGCGCGTCAACGACACGGTGCACCTCGTCAGCAACGAGGGCGTGCAACTGCACGGCGGCATCGGCATGACCGACCAGGTCGACGTCGGGCTGTACCTGAAGCGCGCTCGGGTCGCCCAGGCTACGCTGGGGACCACGGCGTTCCACCGCGACCGCTACGCCGCCCTGCAGGGCTTCTGAAGCGGGTGCCGGGTGCCGGGGGCAGCACGGGCGCACCGGCGAAGCACTGCGCGATCGACATCCACTCCTGGGCGACTGGCCCGCTCACACGCAGCCGCGTGTCCTGCACGTTGCGGGTCTGGGTGACCACCCGACAGAACTCGACCGCACTGCCTTCGACGCGGTCGGCGCTCGCCGCGTCGTTCCACTCCCACGTCGCGCCCGAGGGGCTCTCGAGCCGCACGTACGGCCTGGCCGCCGGCATCGCGCGTCGATGCACGGTGAACGTCCAGCCGAACGTGTTCACGCCCATGACGGCGATGTTGTAGAGGCGGTCGTGTTCGACGCGCTCGAGCCCGAGTGCATCGAAGATCGCCTGTCCGTGCGCCCACGTCTCCATCTGGCGGGCGCTGATGAAGGAGCGGGCGCTCATGTCCGGACCGAACCACGGCAATCGCAGGCTCGGATCCAGGTCGCGGAAGACGGCGGCGAGGCGGCGATACTGGTCCTGCCAGCGTTGCAGCAGTGCCTCGCCCGCGCAGCCCTGCAGCCATTCGCGCGTGCATTGCTGGAAAGTCTTGCCGACCGCGAGGCTCGCCATGACGGGCGTCAAGACGGCCTGCAGTTCCTCGCGGCTGCGCGCGGCGACCTCCGCGGCGCAGTCGAACATGTAGAGGTGGCCGAGCACGTCGTCGAACGTCCACTGCTTGAACTGGGTCGGCGCGTCCCACGCGTCGGCCGGCGCGGCGACGAGGGCGGCGTGGAGCGCGTCGCACTCGGCGCGATAATCCAACGCCTGCGGTGTGCGGGGCTCGGGTTCGTTCATGGCATGGGCCTCTCAGAGGTGTCGAGCAAGGCCTGTCCCTGGCCGTGCTCGAGCGACGCGGAACCGGGCAGGGGCCCGGAGCAGGAGCCCCCGCCGGGTTCCGCACGCCTCCCTCGCGGCTGAGACGAGGGAGGCCTGGTTTCTCAGTCGGCCTGGCGACGCAGGAACGCCGGAATGTCCAGGTACGACTCCTCGCCGATGTCCGTCGGGATCACGCCGTCGCCGACCGCACGTGGCGGGCGACGCGTGTAGGCCGGTCCCTCGAGGTCGGCATAGTTGTGGCCGAACGGTCCCGCGGCGGAACGACGCCCGCGACCGCCCGCCACCACCTCGACCTGCGGCTTCTGCAGCACCTTCGGCTGGCTGCGGCCGATGCCCGTCGCGACCACGGTGACGCGGATCTCGTCCGACATCTCGTGGTCGATGACGTAGCCGACGACGACCGTGGCGTCGTCCGAGGCGTACTGCTTGACCGTCTCGCCCACCGTGTGGAACTCGCTCGTGCGCAGGTCCATGCCCGCCGTGACGTTGATGAGCAGGCCGTGCGCGCCCGAGAGGTTCACGTCCTCGAGCAGCGGGCTCGAGATCGCGGCTTCCGCGGCCGAGCGGGCACGGTTCTCGCCCTTGGCGTGTCCCGAGCCCATCATCGCCATGCCGGTCTCGGCCATGACGGTTTTGACGTCGGCGAAGTCGACGTTGATCATGCCGGGCCGCGTGATCAGCTCGGCGATGCCCTGCACGGCGCCCTGCAGCACCTGGTTCGCGCTCTTGAACGCGTCGAGCAGCGTGATGTCGCCGCCGAGCACCGTGAGCAGCTTCTGGTTCGGGATCGTGATCAGCGAGTCGACGAACTTGTGCAGCTCGTTGATGCCCTGGTCGGCGAGCGCGGTGCGCTTGTTGCCTTCCATCTCGAACGGCTTGGTGACGACTGCGACGGTCAGGATGCCGAGTTCCCTGGCGACCTGCGCGACGATCGGCGCGGCGCCCGTGCCCGTGCCGCCGCCCATGCCGGCGGTGATGAAGATCATGTCCGAGCCCTCGATCAGCTCGACGATGCGATCACGGTCCTCCATCGCCGCCTGGCGGCCGACCTCGGGGTCGGCGCCCGCGCCGAGGCCCTTGGTGATGTTCGAGCCGATCTGCAGGCTCGCCTTCACCTTCGAATGTTTCAGCGCCTGCGCGTCGGTGTTGATGCAGATGAAATCGACGCCCTCGATACCCGAGTTGACCATGTGGGTGACGGCGTTGCCGCCGCCGCCGCCGACGCCGACCACCTTGATGATTGCGCCCTGGTTTTCCGTGTCTGCGAGTACGAACATAGGTTGCTGCTCCGTAATTGAAAAAGACAAGCCCGCTCAGCCGAATCTACGAAGGGCATCCACGCCCCTCTGACGCCTATCCCCTATCCCCTATCCCCTATCCCCTATCCCCTGTCCCTGTCCCCCATCCCCTGGATTCAGAAGTTCCCCTGGAACCAGCTCTTCATGCGATCGAGCAATTTCCGCGCACCGATGCCGCTCGTGGGCGCCGGGTGCACGTGGCGCGTGCTGCGGCCGAACAGCAGCAGCCCGACGCCGGTCGAATGGATCGGATTGCGCACGACGTCGACGAGGCCGCTCACACCCTGTGGCAGGCCGAGCCGCACCGGCGCGTGGAAGATTTCCTCGGCCAGCTCGATGACGCCGTCCATCTTGGCGCTGCCGCCCGTCAGCACGATGCCCGCGGCGATCTTGTCGTGGTAATCCGAGCGCGCGAGTTCGTCGCGAACGAGCACGAAGATCTCCTCGTAGCGCGCCTCGACGACGCTCGCGAGCGTCTGTCGCGCCAGGCGGCGCGCCGGACGGTCGCCCACGCTCGGCACCTCGATGGTCTCGTCGGCGTTCGCGAGCTGCGACAGCGCGCAGGCGTACTTGACCTTGAGTTCCTCGGCGTGGTGCGTCGGCGTGCGCAGCGACTGCGCGATGTCGTTCGTGACCATGTCGCCCGCGATCGGGATCACCGCGGTGTGGCGGATCGCGCCGCCGGCGAACACGGCGATGTCGGTCGTGCCGCCGCCGATGTCGATCAGGCAGACGCCGAGCTCCTTCTCGTCGTCGGCGAGCACGGCGTAGCTCGAGGCGAGCTGCTCGAGCACGATGTCCTCGACCTCGAGCCCGCAGCGCTGCACGCACTTGACGATGTTCTGCGCGGCGCTCTCGGCGCCCGTGACGATGTGCACCTTCGCCTCGAGCCGCACGCCGGACATGCCGACGGGCTCGCGGATGCCGTCCTGCGCGTCGATGATGAATTCCTGCGGCAGGATGTGCAGGATCTTCTGGTCGGCGGGGATCGCGACCGCGCGCGCCGCGTCGATCACGCGCTCGACGTCGCCGGGCATCACTTCCTTGTCGCGGATCGCGACGATGCCGTGCGAGTTGAGGCTGCGCACGTGGCTGCCGGCGATGCCCGCGAAGACCGAATGGATCTGGCAGCCGGCCATCAGCTCGGCTTCCTCGACCGCGCGCTGGATCGACTGCACGGTCGAATCGATGTTGACGACCACGCCTTTCTTGAGGCCGCGCGAAGGGTGCGAGCCGACGCCGACCACCTCGATCGTGCCGTCGTGCGCGAGCTCGCCGACGATCGCGACGACCTTGGAGGTGCCGATGTCGAGCCCGACGATCAGGTTCCGGTCCTCCTTTCTAGGCATCGGGAGTCGCGTCCTCTCGCGGTCCGACGGCCAGTGCGTTGCGGGCGTTCCAGCCCACGCTGAATCCGTTGGTGTAGCGCATGTCCACGTAGCTGATCTCGGCGACGCGCTTCGCCACCATCGGGCTCGCGAGTCGGATGAAGCGCTCGAGGCGCTCGTGCACGGCCTGGCGACCGAGCCTGACCTGCAGGCCGTCGCCCAGCCGCAGTTCCCAGGCGCCGCGCTCGTCGAGGCGGACGCCGGTGAGACGCAGGCCGGCCTCGAGCAGTCGGCCCTGCGCCTCGATGTAGAGTTGCGCCACGTCCGCTTCGCTGCCCTCCGGTCCCTCGAGCAACGGCAGTTCGGGCGGCACGTACCGCGCGTTGCGGATGAAGAGTTCCCCGCGCGCGTTGAGCAGCCCGGCGTCGTTCCAGCGCGCGGCGGCCACCTGCTCGTGGACGACGATCCTGACCGCGTCGGGCCAGACCCGCGTGACGACCGCGCTGTCGACCCAGTCGATCGCCTCGGCATGCTGGCGGATGCGCGCGAGGTCGACGGATGCCAGGCCGCCGCGCGCCGCCTGCGCCACGGCCGCCTCGATCTCGGGCGGCGCGACGCGCTGGAACGGCCCCTCGAGCAGCACGCGCCGCACCGGGCGGTCGAGCGCGAAGATCAGCAGCAACGTCACGACGACACAGGTCGCGGCAACCGCGGCCGAGGCTCCGATCGCGTGCCAGTCGAGCCGCTCGTACCAGTGCGGCCCCGTGCGCGTCGCCTGGCTGCGCGGCTGCCGGCCGAGGAAGGGCAGCGAGATCATCGCGCGTCCCCCGTGCCGGCGCGCGACTGGAAGCTCGTCTCGAGCACCCGCCAGACCAGGTCGTCGAACTCGAAGCCGCGCTGGCGCGCCGCCTTGGGCACGAGCGAGTGGCTGGTCATGCCGGGCGCCGTGTTGACCTCGAGCAGCCACGGCTTGCCCGCGCGGTCGCGCATGAAGTCGACGCGGCCCCAGCCGCTGCAGTCGACGGCGAAGAACGCGGCCAGCGCGAGCGTCTGCAGCTCCTGCTCGGCCGCGCCGGTGAGGCCCGGGCAGAGGTACTGCGTGTCTTCGGCGACGTACTTGGCGTGGTAGTCGTAGTACTCGCCGGCCGGCACGATCCGGATCGACGGCAGGGCCTCGGCGCCTAGAATGCCGACCGTGTACTCCTCGCCCTGCACGAGCTGCTCGACCAGCAGCGGTCCCTCGTAGCGGGCCGCGAGTTCCACGGCCGCGGCGAGGTCGGCGTCCTTGAAGCAGCGGGTGATGCCGACGCTCGAGCCTTCGCAGGCCGGCTTGACGATGACCGGCAAGCCCAGCTTGTGCGCCGCTGCGACGACGTCCTCGCCGCGCTGCAGGCTCACGTAGGCCGGCGTCGGCAGGCCGACCGACAGCCACACCTGCTTGGTGCGGATCTTGTCCATCGACAGCGCCGAGCCGAGCACGCCGGAACCCGTGTAGGGCACGCCGAGGGCCTCGAGCAGCCCCTGCAGCACGCCGTCTTCGCCACCGCCGCGGTTGCCATGCAGGATGTTGAAGACGCGATCGAACTCGCGGCCGCCCGGCGCGGCGAGCGCCTGCACGAGCGCGGGGATGCCGTCGACCGGGTGTGCGTCGACGCCGCGGCGCTGCAGCGCCTCGAGCACGTTGCGGCCCGAATCGAGCGACACCTCGCGCTCCGACGAGGTGCCGCCGAGCAGCACGGCGACGCGACCGAAATCCCGAGGGTCGGTGGTGATCTGTCTGAAGGTCATGGCCTGCGGCCTCGCGCCGCCACGGCGGCGGGCAGTGAACGCGGGAGTTCGTGGGACGCGGCGCCGATCGGGCCCGCGCCCATCGTCAGCACGACGTCGCCGTCGCGCACGATGCCGGCGAGTGCCTCGGGCATCTCGTCGAGGGACTTGAGCAGCACGGGTTCGACCTTGCCCCGCGTGCGGATCGCCCGGCACAGCGTCTTGCCGTCGGCGCCCGGGATCGGCGGCTCGCCGGCCGGGTAGACCTCGGCGACGACGAGCGCGTCGGAGTCCGCGAGCACCTGCGCGAATTCGTCGAGCAGGTCCCGCGTGCGCGTGTAGCGGTGCGGCTGGAACACGAGCACGACGCGGCGGTCCGGCCAGCCCTGGCGCGCCGCTTCGACGGTCGCGGTGACTTCGGTCGGGTGGTGGCCGTAGTCGTCCACCAGCGTGACCGTGCCGGCACCCGTGTCGATGTCCGCGATCCACTGCAGGCGGCGTTCGATGCCCTGGAATCCGGCGAGTGCGCGCTGGATCGCCGCGTCGTCGATTTCGAGCTCGGTCGCCACCGCGATCGCGGCCAGCGCGTTGAGCACGTTGTGGCGGCCCGGCAGGTTCAGCGTGACGGGCAGCGACGGCGCGCCACGCGGACGCAGCACCGTGAACTTCGAGCGACCGGGCAGGCGCTCGACCTCGACCGCACGCACGTCGGCCGACTCGTCGAAGCCGTAGGTCACGTACGGCCGCGAGATGCGCGGGATCAGGCCGCGCGCATTCGCGTCGTCGTTGCAGAGCACGGCGAGCCCGTAGAACGGCAGGTTGTGCAGGAACTCGACGAAGCTGGTCTTGAGCTTTTCGAAATCGCCGCCGTGCGTGCCGAGATGGTCCGCGTCGACGTTGGTGACGATCGCGATCATCGGCTGCAGGTGCGTGAACGACGCGTCGCTCTCGTCCGCCTCGGCGACGAGATACTCGCCGGCCCCGAGGCGCGCGTTGCTCGCGGCGCTCTTGAGCCGGCCGCCGATCACGAACGTGGGGTCGGCGCCGCCCTCGGCGAGCACGCTCGCGACGAGGCTCGTGGTCGTGGTCTTGCCGTGCGTGCCGGCCACCGCGATCGAGTAGCGGAAGCGCATCAGTTCGCCGAGCATCTCGGCGCGCTTGATCACGGGCACCCGGCGTGCGAGTGCCTGCGCCACCTCGGGGTTCGCCGCGTCGATCGCGCTCGAGACGACGACGACGTCGGCGCGGTCCACGTTGGCCGCGGCGTGACCGATCATGATCTTCGCGCCGAGGCTCTCGAGACGGCGGGTCGCCTCGCCGTGCCTGAGGTCCGAGCCCTGCACGGCGTAGCCCAGGTTGAGCAGCACCTCGGCGATGCCCGACATGCCGCTGCCGCCGATGCCGACGAAGTGGATCCGGTCGAATCGGCGCATGCGCTGTTTCATGCCGCCTCCCCCGCCGCCTGCACGCACGCATCGGCGAGCCGCTCGTCCGCGTCGACGATGGCGCTCCGGCGGGCGGCGTGCGCCATCTGTTCGAGCCGCGGACGCCCCTGCGCGAGCAGCTCGCGCAGCACCGCGGCCAGCGACATCGGCGTGAGTTCGCTCTCGGGCAGCAGCCGCGCCGCGCCCGCGCGCACGGCATACTCGGCGTTGCGGGTCTGGTGGTCGTCGACGGCGGCCGGGAACGGCACGAGGATCGCCGGCACGCCGGCCGCGGCGAGTTCGGCCACGGTCAATGCGCCCGCGCGGCAGACGGCGAGGTCGGCCCAGCCGTACGCGCTCGCCATGTCGTCGATGAACGGGCGCACGTCGGCCTCGATACCGCGGCTGCGATAGGCCTGCGCCGTCTCCCCGTGGCCGTGCCTGCCCGTCTGGTGCAGCACGTCGGGGCGCAGCTCGGGCGGCAACTCACCGATCGCGGCGGGCAACACGGCGTTGAGCCTCGCCGCCCCCTGGCTGCCGCCGAACACGAGCAGCCGCGTGCGTCCTTCGCGGCCGGCATAGCGCCGCTCGGGCGACGCCACCGCGACGATCTCGGGACGGACGGGGTTGCCGACACGCTCCGCCTTGACCCCGCGACCGAAGCTGTTCGGAAAACCTTCGAGCACGCGCGTCGCCAGCCGCGCAAGCACGCGGTTGGTCAGGCCAGCCACCGCGTTCTGCTCGTGCACGACGAGGGGGCGACGCAGCAGCCAGGCGGCGAGACCGCCCGGGCCGGAAGCGAAACCGCCGGCGCCGAGCACGACGCGCGGCTGGTGCTTGCGGATCGCGCGCAGGGCCTGGCTCACGGCGACGAGCAGGCGCACCGGCGCCGCGAGCAACGCGCCGAAACCCTTGCCGCGTAACCCGCTCACGCTGAGCCACTCGACGGGAATGCCTTCGGCGGGTACGAGACGCGCCTCGATGCCGCGCTCGGTGCCGAGCCAGACGATGTCGAAGCCGCGCCGCTTGAGCACGCGCGCGGTCGCGAGCGCGGGAAACACGTGCCCGCCGGTGCCGCCCGCCATGACCATTGCAACCTTGCGCGTCATGACCGGCGGGCCTCGCGTGGCACGGCCCCGGCGCGGCCGCTCGCCTGCGTGTCGTGGTGGATGCGCAGCAGCACGCCGAGCCAGCCGAGCGTGATCAGCATGCTGCTGCCGCCATAGGACAGCAGCGGCAGCGTCAGGCCCTTGGTGGGCAGCAGGCCCATGTTGACGCCGACGTTCACGAACGCCTGCAGGCCGAGCCAGATGCCGATCGCGGCGGCGACGTACGACTGGAACGTCTGTCCGGCACGCGCGGCATCGCGCGAGATCGCGAGCGCCCGGCCGACGAGCACGGCGTAGAGCCCGATCACGACCACGACGCCGACGAAGCCGAACTCCTCGGCCAGCACCGCGAACACGAAGTCGGTGTGCGCCTCGGGCAGGTAGAAGAGCTTCTGCACGCTGGCGCCGAGCCCGACGCCGAACCACTCGCCGCGGCCGATGGCGATCAGCGACTGGGTGAGCTGGAAGCCGCTGTCGAACGGATCGCCCCAGGGATCGAGGAACCCCGTCAGGCGCCGCAGGCGGTACGGCGAAACCAGCGCGAGCAACGCGAGGCCGGCCGTGCCGAACACGACCGGCACCGCGAGGTGATGCAGCCGCGCGCCGGCGAGGAACAGCACGGCGAGGCCCGTGGCAAACAGCACGGTCGCCGCGCCGAAGTCGGGCTCGGCGAGCAGCAGCGCCGCGGCGAGCCCGAGCACCGCCACGGGTTTCATGAAGCCCACGAAACCGCCGCGCAGTTCGTCGGCACGCCGCACGGCGTAGCTCGCGACGTAGGTCAGCAACATCACGCGAGCGAGTTCGGAGACCTGGAAGTTCATGATCCCGAGCCGGACCCAGCGCTGCGCGCCGTTCACTTCGTACCCGATGCCGGGCACCAGCACGAGCGCGAGCATCACGAACGCGCCCGCCAGCAGCCAGATCGAGTACTTCTCCCAGACGCGAGTCGGCACGGCGAGCCCGACCGCACCGGCGGCGAGGCCCGCGAAGACGAAGACGAACTGCTTCTGGAAGTACGTGAACGCGTGCCCGGTCTCCTTCTCGGCGATGCCGATCGACGCGGAGGCGACCATGACGAGGCCGATCAGCAGCAGCGCTGCGACCGGGCCGACGATCCAGCCGTCGAGGATCAGCCGGCGCGGCTGGCCGCTCGAGCGCGCGTACGACCTCACGGTGGCAGCCGACGCGCTCATGCGGCAAGGCTCCTGACCGCGTCGGCGAACTCGTCGCCGCGGTGGGTGTAGTCACGGAACATGTCGAGGCTCGCGCACGCAGGCGAGAGCAGGACCGTGTCGCCGGCCTGCGCGGCCGCGTGCGCGGCTCGCACGGCGGAACGCATGTCGGCGGCGCGCTCCGTCGCGCAGATGCCGGCGAGCGACGATTCGATCGAAGCGGCGTCGCGACCGATCAGCACGACGTGGCGGACCTTGCCGCGGAACGCATCCCGCAGTTCGGCGAAGTCCTGGCCCTTGCCGTCGCCGCCCGCGATGACGACGAGCGGGCCGTCGAGACCGGCGACCGCCGCGAGCGTGGCGCCGACGTTGGTCCCCTTGGAATCGTTGACGTAGCGCACGCCGCCGACGTCGGCGACCCACTGCGAGCGATGCGGCAGCCCCGGGAAGCCGGCGAGCGCCTCGAGCGCAGGCCCGAGCGGCAACGCGAGCGCCTCCGCCATCGCGAGCGCGGCCATCGCGTTCGCGGCGTTGTGGAGCCCCTGGATGCGCATCTCGGCGAGCGGCATCAGCGGCTCGCCACGACGCACGATCATCGGCGCGGGCGCCGTCGCGAGCGTGTAGTCGGCGTCGCGCGACTGCAGGCTGAACGAGACGACGGACTGGCCGGGCCGCGGCATCGCCCGCACCGCCGCGTCGTCGGCGTTGACCACGGCGACGTCGCAACCGTCGAAGATGCGCGCCTTCGCGGCCGCGTACTCGGCCAGGTCCGCGTAGCGATCCATGTGGTCGGGCGTCACGTTGAGCACGGTCGAGGTGACCGTGCGCAGCGAGTGCGTCGTCTCGAGCTGGAAGCTCGAGAGCTCGAGCACGTAGAGCTCCGGCAGCGGTCGTTCGAGCAGGTCGAGCGCGGGCTCGCCGAGGTTGCCGCCGGCGAGCGCACGGCGACCGCCCGCGTTCGCAAGTTCCGCCACCAGCGTCGTGACCGTGCTCTTGCCGTTGGTGCCGGTGATCGCCGCGACCGGCGCCAGCGCTTCGCGCGCGAACAGCTCGATGTCGCCGACGACCGGCAGTCCCCGCCCGAGCGCCTCGCGCACGAGCGGCTGCCGCAGCGACAGGCCCGGCGAGATCACGACCTGCGCCATCCCGTCGAGCAGGCTCGACTCGAACGCACCGGTGCGCAGCTCGGCCTCCGGCACCTGCGCACGCAAGGCGTCGATGCCCGGTGGCTCGGCTCGCGTGTCCGCCACGCGCACGCCGAGCCCCTTGCGCCCGAGGTAGCGGGCGACGGACAAGCCGGTGCGGCCGAGTCCGAGCACGAGCGCGCGCGTGCCGGCTTCGAGCGGGGCGAGGTTGGAGGCGGCGTCGGTCATCGCAGCTTCAGCGTCGAGAGGCCGATCAGCACGAGGATCACGGTGATGATCCAGAAGCGGACGATCACCTTCGGCTCGGCCCAGCCTTTCAGTTCGTAGTGGTGGTGGATCGGCGCCATGCGGAAGATCCGCTTGCCGCGCAGCTTGAACGAGCCCACCTGCAGGATGACCGAGACGGTCTCGAGCACGAAGATGCCGCCCATGATCACGAGCACGAGTTCCTGGCGCACGACCACGGCGATGACGCCGAGCGCCGCGCCGAGCGCGAGCGCGCCGATGTCGCCCATGAACACCTGGGCCGGGTACGTGTTGAACCAGAGGAAGCCGAGGCCCGCGCCGAAGATCGTCGCGCAGATCACGAGCACCTCGCCGGCGCCCGCGATGTACGGGATGCCGAGGTAGTTCGAGAAGACGACGTTGCCCGAGGCGTAGGCGAACACCCCGAGCGCGCCGGCGACCAGCACGGCCGGCATGATCGCGAGGCCGTCGAGCCCGTCGGTCAGGTTGACCGCGTTGCTCGAGCCCACGATCACGAAATACGTGAGCGGGATGAACAGCACGCCGAGCGGGAGCAGGACGTTCTTGAAGAACGGCACGTAGAGCGTGGTTTCGGCCGCGGTCTGCGCCGTGTAATAGAGCGCCAGCGCCGCGCCGAGGCCCGCCACCGACTGCCAGAAGTACTTGTAGCGCGCGATCAGCCCGCGCGAGTCGCCGACGACGAGCTTGAGATAGTCGTCCCAGAAACCGACCAGCCCGAACGCGACCGTCACCAGCAGGACCACCCACACGAATCGGTTCGCGAGGTCGGCCCAGAGCAGCGTCGCCGCGACGATCGCGGCCAGGATCAGCGCGCCGCCCATGGTCGGCGTGCCCGCCTTGCTCAGGTGCGTCTGCGGGCCGTCCGAGCGCACGCGCTGGCCGACCTGGTACTCGGCGAGCCAGCGGATCATGCGGGGGCCGACGAGCAGCGAAATCGCGAGCGCCGTGAGCGCGGCGAGGATCGCGCGCAGCGTCAGGTAGCCGAAGACGTTGAAGACCGAGTAGTACTGGGCCAGCCAGGCGGCAACGTGACGCAGCATCTAGTGGCTCCCCGTCGCCGTCGCGCCCGTGAGGGCCGCCGTGACGCGCTCGAGCCGGTTCACGCGCGAGCCCTTGACGTAGATCGTGAGTCCCTCGTGCAGGTCGGGCTCCAGCGCTGCGATCAGCTCCTCGGTGCTCGGGTACCAGCTGGCGCCGGCGCCGAACGCCTGGACGGCGGGCCCGGCGCCCGCGCCGACCGCCAGCAGGCGCGTCACGCCGCACTCGCGCGCGAAGGCGCCCATCTCCGCGTGCAGGCGCGGCCCTTCGTCGCCGAGTTCGGCCATTTCGCCGAGCACGAGCCAGCGCTCGCCCGGCACGTCGGCGAGCGCCCGCAGCCCCACGCGCAGCGAACCCGGGTTGGCGTTGTAGGCGTCGTCGATCAGGCGCGCCCCGCCGCGCGCGTGCTTGACTTCGAGTCGCCCGGCGACGGCCCGCATCGACTGCAGTCCGCGCTGGACCGCGTCGAGGCTCGCGCCGGCCGCCATCGCCGCCGCGGTCGCCGCCAGCGCATTCATGACGTTGTGCTCGCCGGCGAGCGCGAGCTCGATCGTGCGCTTGCCCTCGGGCGTCGAGAGTTCGAAGGAGGTCGCGAACCCTGCGTCCCCGAGCCGGCTGCGCACGTGGCTGGCCGAGACGTCGGCGCGCTCGCGCAGGCCGAAGGTGACGACACGCCCTGCGCGGCGCGCCAGTCCGTGCCAGAAGGTCGCGAACCGGTCGTCCGCGTTGATGACCGCCGTGCCCGCGGTGTCGAGTGCCTCGAGCAGCTCGCCCTTGCCGCGCGCGACGCCGTCGAGCCCGCCGAAGCCTTCGAGGTGCGCCGGGCCCGCGTTGATCACGAGCCCGACGTCGGGCCGGGCGAGCGCGGCGAGATGCGCGATCTCGCCGGGGTGGTTCGCACCCATCTCGATCACGGCGCAGCGATGCGTGTCGTCGAGCCGGCACAGCGTGAGCGGCACGCCGATGTGGTTGTTCAGGTTGCCCTGCGTGACGAGGCACGGCCCGAGTTCGGCGAGGATGGCGCCCGCCATCTCCTTGACGGTCGTCTTGCCGTTGCTGCCGGTGATGCCGACCACCGGGCCGCGAAACGACCTGCGCCATGCGTGCGCGAAGCGCGACAGCGCCACGAGCGTGTCCCGCACGACCACCTGCGGCAACGCGGCCTCGACGCGCCGGCTGACGAGCGCACCCGCCGCGCCGCATCGACCCACGTCGGCCACGAAGTCGTGCCCGTCGAAGCGATCGCCGGCGAGCGCCACGAACAACGCGCCCGCCTCCATCGCGCGCGAATCGCTCACGACGCGGCCGAAGCCCGCGTTCGCGCCGTGCAGGACGCCGCCGGTCACGGTTGCCAACGTCTGCAGGTCGCGCGTGATCATGAGTCTCCCTCGCCCGCGCCAGCGGGAGAGGGCCGGGGTGAGGGCAAGGGGGGTGAGGGTCCGAAGTACGCGCGCACGATCTCGCGATCGCTGAACGGCCGCGTCTCGGCGCCGACGATCTGGTAGTCCTCGTGGCCCTTGCCGGCCACGACGACGACGTCGCCGCCCTCGGCTTCGGCGAGGGCGTGTCCAATGGCCTCGGCGCGATCGGCCACGACGTGGGCCGCGGCCGGCGCCTGCATGCCCGCCAGGATCTGCTCGATGATCGCCGCGGAACTCTCCGTGCGCGGATTGTCGTCGGTCACGACGACGACGTCGGCGGCGGACTCGGCGATCGCGCCCATCAGCGGGCGCTTGCCCGGATCGCGGTCGCCGCCGCAGCCGAAGACGCAGAACAGGCGCCCGCGTACGTGCGCCCGCGCCGCCTCCAGCACCTTGCCGAGGGCGTCGGGCGAATGCGCGTAGTCGACCAGCACGAGCGGCTGCGCACCGCCGCCGAATGCTTCCATGCGCCCCGGCGGCGCCACGCAATGCGAGAGCGCGGCCAGCGCCTTCTGCAGCGGCACGTTCCAGCCGAGCAGCACGCCGAGCACGGCGAGCAGGTTCTCGGCGTTGAATTCGCCGACGAGCCGCGAGCGCAGGGTGCCCGCGCCCCAGCTGCTCTCGAGGTGGATCGTGAGGCCGGTCGAGGCCGCACGCAGCTCGGGCACGCGGATCCAGCCCGTGCCCCGCTCCGCCCAGACGTCGTTCGCCGTCGTGTAGACGATCTTCTCGACCGCCGGGTCGAGCCGGTCGACGAGTTCGCGCCCGAACGGGTCGCGCACGTTGAGCACGGCGCAGCGCAGCTCCGCCGCGTGGAACAGCCGCGACTTCGCCGCGCCGTAGGCCTCGAGCGAGCCGTGGTAGTCGAGGTGGTCGCGCGTCAGGTTCGTGAACACGGCCGTGTCGAAGTGCACGCCGGCCACACGATCCTGGTCGAGTGCGTGCGACGACACCTCGAGCGCCAGCGTCGCAGCGCCGGCATCGCGCGCCTGGGCCAGGCGCCGCTGCACGGTCACGGCGTCCGGCGTCGTGAGCCCGGGCTGCATCGCGTCGCCGGGCCGACCGTGACCGAGGGTGCCGACGTACCAGCCGCGGCGACCGACGAGGTCGGAGGACTGCGCGAGCAGGTACGCCGTCGTCGTCTTGCCGTTGGTGCCGGTGACACCCGCGACTCGCAGGTCGGCGGAGGGACGACGGAAAAAGCGATCGGCGATTTCGCCGACGAGTCGACCGAGGTGAGGGACCTGGATCGCCGCGATGCGTTCGGGCAGCACCGGCGCCTCGGCGGCGCCGCCATTTTCCCACAGCACCGCGACCGCGCCGCGCTCGATCGCGGCGTTCACATGGCTCAGGCCGTGCGTCGTGCGCCCGCGGCACGCGAGGAACAGCGAGCCGGGCGTCGCCTCGCGGCTGTCCTGCACGACGTCGGTGACCTGCACGCCGTGCGGCGTCGCGACGTCGAAGCCCTCGAGCAGTCGCCCGAGGGTCATGCGGTAGCCCGGAGCGGTGTCCTTGGTCCGTTCCATGTCCGGGCTCACCAGGGGTCCTGCGCCTGCACGAGCGTCGTCGCGGGCACGCGCTGCAGGTCGTCGGGCGGAATGGCCAGCAGGCGCAGTGCGCCCGACATCACCTCGGAGTAGACCGGCGCCGCGACCTCGCCGCCGTAGAAGCGACCCGCGCTCGGTTCGTCGATCACGACCACCGCCGCGAGCCGCGGGTTGCTCGCCGGCACGAGGCCGCCGAACACCGCCATGTACTTCGTCGCGTTGTAACCGCCGTCGGCCGCCTTCCAGGCCGTCCCGGTCTTGCCGGAGACGCGATATCCCATGACTGCCGCACGCCGCGCCGTGCCCTCGTCGCTGACGACCGATTCGAGCATGCGGACGACTTCCTTCGCGACCGACGCCTCGAGCACGCGCTCGCCTTCCGGCGCGGACTCGACCCGACGCAGGCTCACGGGGCGGCGGAGGCCGCCGGTGCCGAGCACGGCATAGGCCTGCGCAAGCTGCAGCGGCGTCACGGAGAGCCCGTAGCCGTACGACATCGTGGCCTGGCCGATCGAGCGCCAGTGCTCGTGCCCGGTCAGGATGCCGGCGGATTCGCCGGGAAAGCCCGAGCCGGTGACCGCGCCGAAACCGAGGTCGTGCAGGGTCGCCCACATTTCCTGCGGCTTCAGCGACAGCGCGATCTTCACGACGCCGACGTTGCTCGACTTGGCGAGCACGGTCCGCACGTCGATCGTGCCGAGGTTGTGCTTGTCGCGCACGGTCTTGATGCCGACCCGCATCGAGCCCGGGCCGGTGTCGATCAATGTGTCGGCGTGGAAGCGGCCCGACTTCATGCCTGCCGCGACGACGAACGGCTTGATGCTCGAACCGGGTTCGAAGAAGTCGTTGGTCGCGCGATTGCGGTAGCGCGACGGCAGGTACTGCTCGCGATCGTTCGGGTTGAACGCCGGCTGGTTCACCATCGCCAGCACTTCGCCGGTGGCGACGTCGAGCACGACCACGGAGCCGCCGCGCGCGTCGTTCTCCTGCACGGCCTGCTTGAGCGCGCGGTACGCGAGGTACTGCACGCGCAGGTCGATGCTGGTGCGCAGGTCCTGCCCGGGGCGCGGCGCCTTGATGCGCTCGATGTCCTCGATCGTGCGACCTTCGCGGTCGCGCATGACGCGCTTGATGCCGGGCTCGCCGCCGAGCCACTGGTCGAAGGCCAGCTCGACCCCCTCCTGCCCGACGTCGTCGACGTTGGTGAAGCCGAGCAGGTGCCCGGTCACCTCGCCGTGCGGGTAGTACCGGCGATATTCGCGCAGCGTGTCGACCCCCGGGATGCCGAGCGCCTTGACCTTGGCGGCGTCCTGCGGGCGCATGTGGCGCACGAGGTAGACGAATTCGCGATCGAGGTTGCTCGTCACGCGGCGCGCGAGCCACTGCGGGTCGCGCCCGAGCGCCTTGGCGAGGCGCGCGAAGTCCTGCGGCCGCTGCGTCAGCTTGCGCGGGTCGGCCCACACGGTGTCGACCGGCGTACTCACCGCGAGCGGCTCGCCGTTGCGGTCGAGCACCATCCCGCGGTTGGCCGAGAGCTTGACGTCGCGCAGGATGCGCGCGTCGCCCTGCCCGATCAGGA
>DASSJN010000200.1:0-2005 GCA_035691185.1 Steroidobacteraceae bacterium | reverse complement strand
GGCCGCCGACCGGCCGCGGGCGCGCGACCTCGGCATTCCGTTTCCGGGCAAGACCGGACCCTTGAACGCCATCACGGACGTCGCCGGGATCGAGGTCGGCTACACGACGCTGGTCGAAGGCGAAGGCAAGCTGCAGGTCGGCAAGGGCCCGGTCCGCACCGGCGTCACGGCAATCCTGCCGCGCGGTCGCAAGGAGGTCAGCGGCGTCTTCGGCGCATACGCCGTCGGCAACGGCAACGGCGAAATGACCGGCACGATCTGGATCGAGGAATCCGGCATCGTCGGCACGCCGATCTGCATCACGAACACCCACAGCGTGGGCGTCGTCCGCGACGCAGTGATCGACTGGATGGTCCGCAACGGCGGCACGGAGCAACTGTGGGGACTCCCTGTCGTCGCGGAGACCTGGGACGGTTATCTCAACGACCTGAACGGCTTTCACGTCAGGCCGCAGCACGTCTTCGCGGCCCTCGACGGCGCGCACGGCGGCCCGATCGAGGAAGGCAACGTCGGCGGCGGCACGGGCATGCATACGTTCGAATTCAAGGGCGGCACCGGCACGTCGTCGCGCCTCGTACGCATCAAGGACGTCGGCGACTACACGGTCGGCGTGCTGGTCCAGTCGAATTTCGGCCGTCGCTGGCAGTTGCAGGTCGCAGGGATTCCGGTCGGCCGGGAGTGGCCGGAAGACGCGCCGTTCACGAAGGAGTACGGGCCGGCCAACGAGCTCGGCTCGATCATCGTCGTGATCGCGACGGACGCGCCGCTGCTGCCGACGCAGCTCAAGCGCATCGCGGCGCGGGCCTCGATGGGTATCTCACGCACGGGCGGCACGGCCGGCAACGGTTCGGGCGACATCTTCCTGGCGTTCTCCACTGCGAACGCGGCCGCCGCGAATGCCGACCACGGCGTGCAACAGGTGTCGTTCATACCGAACGACCAGCTCGATGGCCTGTTCGAAGCCACCGTGCTCGCCGTGGAGGAATCGATCGTCAACGCGATGGTGGCGGCACGCACGATGACGGGCATCGACGGCAACAGGCTCGTCGCGATCGACCACGCGCGGCTGCAGCAGATCCTGCAGCGGTACAACCGGCTCGAGAAGTAGCCCTCACCCCGCAGCCCTCACCCGCGCTGCGCGCGACCTCTCCCGCGAAAACGGGAGAGGTGGTCATTCGTCAGTGACTATCCTGGCCGCCGTTGCGCTGCCGCCCGGCGCGCTGGCCGGGCTGGTCAGTCTGGTACGACTGTCCGCCGCCGCCCTGCTGGCGTTCGCCGCTGCCGCCCTGGGCCGGGTCGGACGGGCCTGGCGCCCGCCCGAACCCGCGCTCCGGCTGTCCCTGCTGTTGCTGCGGCGGCTTCTGCTGCTCGCTGCGATCCTCTTCTCTGGGCATGCTCGTTACTCCTAGTCGAGCGCCAATTAGAACCGCGATGCGACCAGCTGCACGTCGGCGTGCCGCCAGGCGGCGGCGTAGTCCTTCGCCACGCGTGCCGCCTCGTTGCGCCGGCCCTGCGCTTCGAGCGCGAGCGTCAGGCCCTTGAGCGACCAGCCGTTCGCCGGGTTGCGACGCAACTCCTCGCGATAGACGGCCTCGGCTTCGGCGGCGTCCCCCGCCTGCAGCAGCACCGCGCCGAGGGTCTGTCGTACGGGCGCATGCCAGCCCGGCGGTTCGTCGTAAGGAATCCTGTTCTCGATGCTCACCGCCTCCTCGAGCGCCGCGATCGAGTTCGAACGGTCGTCCTGCGCCAGCGCGAGTTCGCTCGCCACGACGCGTTCGGCGATGCGCGCTGCGTGCGCGAGCGGGTAACGATCCCAGACCATCAGCGTGTCCATGAGCGGGTCGGCCGCGAGCCTGGCGAGCGCCGCGTGGTGCCTGCGCGCGTCGTCGACTCTCTTCGTACGAACCGACGCCATGGCCTGGGCGTAGTGCCAGATGGCCGTGATGTACGGCAGGTCCGGCGCCGGATTGGGTCGGGCGAGGATCGCATCCCAGCGCCCGAAGCG
>DASSJN010000199.1:0-36578 GCA_035691185.1 Steroidobacteraceae bacterium | reverse complement strand
AATGACACGGCCAATTCCGTCAAGCTTCTGACCCGTAGCGCGAGTTCAGTCAGCTTCACCGCGCCAGCAGGCGCGGACCAGACGCTCGAGTTCACGTTGACGGTGGCTGATTCCGACGGTGCCAGCGACGACGCGACCGTGACCGTGAACGTCGTCGACGCGCGCGATCCGAACGCCTTCCTGGAATTCGGAGGAGCCGACTACTACACGGTGGTTGCCGTACCCAGCGTTCCGGTAAACCTGGGCCAGGAGACACCGTTCAGCATCAGCATCGAGCGACGGTTGACCTACACGGACCTGGCCGGGATTACACATGAATCCTTCGCGCTGGATCCCGAGCCACTGACACTGACGGGCGCCTGGCTCCCTGGTGCCACGAGTGACGCCTGCAACGATGCGGGCAGTCCTCGCTTCACCCTGCCAGTACCACAACTCGACGCCGACGATGTCCTCGCAATGCTCGCACCGACCGTGGAAGATCAAGCCCGGGCGCTGGATCCTTCGAAAATCGACGAGGCGCGACTGACGCTGCGCATCAACATCTCCGCCTTGATGCCGGTCGGTTCGAGTGCCGCCGTGTGCGTGCTCGACGCGGACAGTGCAAGGGTCTCCCCCGAACAGGGTGCTCCAGATTCGTTCGACGCGGGGCGCCTCGCGGGAGCGGCGTCCAGGTCGCGGGACACAAGAGCATCTGCGGAGGCCTATTACCAGGCAATCGATCCGTCATTCTCCAAGGACCGATTCTCGAAATGGCTCGCCATCGCCGGGTTCACCGATGGCGGCACCGACTGGGGGTCAATCGAGCAGGGCTCCTCTGCGCACGCCGTGTATCTCAATAACTACGATCTCGGATTCGGCCGGGACATGTTCATGCGCGTGGGGGAATGCGACGGCGCGGAGCCCGACCTCGGCGGCACGATCGACCCCGAGCTGATCGGGACGTGTGACGCATACGCGGTGGTCATCAACTATGCCAGCCTGGAGGGTGCGGCCAAGAAGACCGGGGCCGTCCTGGCCGTCGCGATGGAATACACGAGATTGCCAGGCACGACGACCGACAGCCCGCGAGTCACGCAGTTCTACACGTTTGCTCCGGACCGACAGGGCGACTTCGTGCGAGTGCTGAGCGCGAACCTCGATGGGCGAGGGGAGAAGTACCTGCCTCAGGCGTGCGTCGTGTGTCACGGAGGAAACCCCGGCGGACTATTGCCTAACGGCAGTTACTCGGCGGGTGGCGACGTCAACGCCGGATTCATGCCGTGGGATCTCGATTCGTTCCTGTACAGCGACACGGACACGGCGTTCTCCAACTCTGGGGACCCGTACTTTCCGACGTTCGAGCAGGAACTCGCTGCGAAGTACACACGTGGCGCGCAAGAGCAGGAGTTCAAGAAGCTCAACGGAATCGCCTATCTGACGCTTGGTTCCGCCGCTTCGACGCGCTTCAGGCTGGCGCGCCAGCTCATGGAGGGCTGGTACGGTGGTCCCGGCATGCCGAACGCGTCATTTTCGGGCGACTATGTCCCGCCAGAGTGGGCGGACGGATACCAATGGCCCGACGGCTCTGGCCGCAGCAATCCGCCCGGATCCGCGAACATCTACAGGAAAGTCTTTGCGCCGAACTGCCGAGCTTGCCACACCCTGCAGGCCTCGGGTGGCGGGGTGTCGACCGTCGTCATGGGCAGCTACAAGGACTTTGTAACGACCGGTTCGCTCAATGACCAACTCGAGCGTGGCCTGATGCCGTTCGCGCGCCTGACCATGGATCGGTTCTGGCTGCCCGAGGAAACGTCCGCGGCTGATATCCTCAGCGCGCATTTCCAGGACGATGACGACCCGGATACGTTGCCCTTCGATCGACCTGGCCCCATCGCGAACATCAGCGATGGCCTGGCAGAAGGTGAATTGCTCCAGCGTGGCGATGCTTTGCCGCTCAGCGGTGCGGGCATCGACCCCGGCAGCACGAATTTTGCCTGGCATCTCGAAAAACCACTCGGCAGCAATGCAGAGTTGATCTTTGCGAGCACCTCAAATCCCACACTGGTGGGCGTAGACCTGAAGGGTATCTACAGCGTCAGTTTGAACGTCGCGAACGCTGAAACAGTCACATGCGACGAGGCACTCGTGAAGGACCCTGACGCCTCGGCGTGCGTGCGCTGGACGCGAGCCGACACGACGCCCGTCGTGCAGTCGATCGACGGTGCAGCCGTGCCGGCGTCATTCCAGCTCACCAAAGACACGCCTCGCAACCTGGCCATCGCGCTGGTGCCGTCGAGTCCGGGCGACGGTCAGGTGAGCCTGGCGCAAATCACGATAGGGGCTTCGGCTTTCAGTGCGGGAGTGACCGCAGCCGACTGTTCGACCGAGGGCGGCGGCTTGTGCGTCCGGGTGACAGCCGCTGAATCGGTCGTCGCGCCAGTCACGCTCGACGTCGTCGTCGCGGACGAGGACGGAGACCAGAGCGGAGCGTCATTCACCGTCATCGTTCCAGCCACGCTGTCGGCTCCCGGTTGCAGCCTCGCAATTCAGAACCTGCCCATCGGAGTTGCCAGTTCGCCGCAGGTAATCGACCTCAACACGAGCGGGTGTGTCGTCGGCGCGCCGGAGGGCACCGTCGTCAATTTCCGCCTTGGCAGCGTGCTGTCGGGCGGCGGCAGTCTGAACGCCACGCCTCCGTCGGGGCTTTGGCAGTACACCCCGCCCGCCGGAAAGATGACGACGTATTATCGGCCATTGATCGGCGTTGCCACGATATCAGACGACTATGCGCTGGTCGGTTTCGAAGCCTTCATCGTGGGAAGCAACCCGGAATCGAAGGTTGTCGGAAGCGCCGCGATTCTGTTCGAGGGCACGCAGGACAATGATTTCACCGACGATACGAAGCAGGGAGATGCCGTGGGATTCACTGGCCTCAGGAACGCGATGGCCGGTGCCTGTCAGTCCTGTCATGCAACTCAGAATCCCCCGAACACGACGTATCCAAACCTGACGTCGATCCACTGGCTGGGGAACAGTGCCAAAGACGGCTTCAAGCGCATGCGATGCTGGACGGACGTAGCCCAGACTTCGTCAAGCCCCGAGTGGAGTGAATCAGGGGATTTGTACGTGAACTTCAGCGTTGTTTCTGACTCGGCGCTGCTCAAGAAGCCGCAGGGCGACAGTACCTATCATGGAGGCGGAAACCAGAACATTGCCCAAGATCTGAAGAACCGCCTGCAGCAGTGGATTGAACAAGGCGCCTACTTTACGGAGGGCGAGCCGACTGACCAGGGCTGCACATCGGGCGTGCCCGCTCATTGAGATGACTGGAGGCATACGCAAATTCGCCAGAACCGCGGGCGCGCTCGTTTGCACGTGCACGGTTTGGGTGCCACCAGGCGCGGCCGCAGCGGAGGGCAGCGGCACATTGGCGGCCGGGCATAGGCGGGAGGAGTTTGAGGTCGTCGATTGCCTCCTGCCGCCCCAGGTCCGGCAGCTCGGCGGTCGTGTGTTCCAGGCTCCGCGGCGTCCGACGCGCACCACGGTCACGGAGTGCCGCGTGCGCGGTGGTGAATGGGTCTCCTACGACCGCGCAAGTCTCGAGACTGCGCTCAAGGTCTGGCTGGAAACGGCGCAGGCGGGCGACGCGGAGGCGCAGACCACGGTAGGTGAGATTTACGAACGCGGTCTCGGCGTGCCCTCGGACTATGGCAAGGCGGCCGAGTGGTACCAGAAAGCTGCGCAACAGGGCTACTCGCGCGCCCTTTTCAATCTGGGCACGCTCTACGAGCAGGGACTCGGTGTCGAGGCGGACAGGCTCAAGGCGCTCAATCTGTATCGCGAAGCGAGCGGCATCAAAGGGGACGACCTGCTGTTCCAGAAAGCGGCCTTGGAAGAGCAGGAGCGTCAACGAGCCGAACTCCAGCGGCTCATCGAAGAGCAAACTCGCCAGATCGAGGCCCTGGAGAAGCAGGTCAGTCAGCTCGAAAGAGAGCTGAGTCGGCGACCGGGCCCCAGCGGACAGAGCTCCGCAGAGATCGAGACTCTACGTGGTCTGGTCGCGCAGCTGCAGGCAGATCGCGACAAGAGAAACCAGCGACTGGCCGCGCTTCCTGCCAGGACCCGCGAACCGGGCACCAGCACCGCCGACGTCGAACTCGGTCCGGCCGCTACGCCGCGCGAGCTGGGCGGCATGAAACTCGGGCGCTACTACGCGCTCGTGATCGGCAATCAGAACTACGAGAAGATCGAGCCGCTGCGGACTCCGATCAATGATGCTCAGCGCGCCGCGACCATCTTGAGACAGAAGTACGGCTTCAGTGTCACCGTCATCGACGACGCGGACGACGTTGCCATGCTTCAGGCGCTCAATACGCTGAACCGCGTACTGAAGGCAGACGACAACCTGTTGATCTATTACGCTGGGCATGGCACCCGCATAGCTGCGATCAACAGGCTGCAGGCGGGTTACTGGCTGCCCGTGAATGCGGACCCCCCGCCAACGGACAACTTCTGGGTACCGACGGAACAGGTGACCGCGCATCTGGCGCGATTCCAGGCCAGACGTGTCCTCGTCATTGCAGACTCGTGTTATGCCGGGCTGCTGTCGGACGACCCGAGCTACTTGATCCTGCAGAATCCTGCGAAGGTGTCGCTCCAGTACGTCCGTTACAAGCTGCCAAAGCGCTCGCGCCTGCTGATGTCATCGGGCGGCGACGCGCCGGTGCTCGACGAGGCCGGCCAGGGCAACTCCGTGTTCGCCCGCGCGTTCATTGACGTCCTGACGATGAACCAGGGAGTCATGTCTGCGCCCTCGCTGTTCGCGCAGCTCCAAGGCCGTGTGAAATCGGCCGCCGCTCGCACAGGTTTTCGCCAGGTACCCGAGTTCAAGGCCGTAAAGGGTGCTGGACACGAGCTTGGTGACTTTTTCTTCGTTCCGGTAGCGACCCGCTAGCCGAACGGTCTTCGGGCCGACGCCGGGTTCCGGGCGACGAGGAGAGCACTGATCATGAACATGCACGAGAATACGGCATGTCGCGACACAAGCCACTTCGTGGTCGCGTTGGCCGGATCGATCATCCTCTGTTTGTCGTCGCCGTCCGGTTGGGCACAGCAAGCGCTGCCCACGGCCGATCCTGGTCCGGCTCGCACGGTAACCGATACCGATGGCCTGCCCGGCGAGACCGTCCAGCTGGATGGCAGTGGCTCCAGACCCTCTGCTCCAGAGCGAACCATCAGTTCGTATCTCTGGACGGATGCCGAAGGGCGTCAGATTGCATCGGGACCCACGCCCATTGTGCGACTGCCGGACGGAACCAATCCGATCACTCTGACCGTCCTGGAGCCTCAGGTCGAAACCGGGCTCACCCTGAGCGACTCCGCAACTGTGTCGATCACGGTCGGCGCTTCAACAGGCCCGGTTGCCAACGCAGGGTCGTCTCGCACCGTCGCAGACACGGACGGAAAGCCCGGTGAAGTCGTCACTCTGGATGGCTCGGCTTCCACCGACGCGGACGGCACGATCGTACTGTACGAGTGGTTTCGCGACGGCAACACTCCGCTCGGTGCAAGCGACTCGCCGACGCTGACCGAGGTCGCACTTCCGGATGGCGTCAACAACATTACGCTTGTCGTGCATGACAACTCCGGGAACATCGGCTCCGCCACTATCGTGCTCACTGTGGGCGCGGTGATTTCGCCTGCGCTGGAAGACACGACCCTGCCCCCCAACGAACGCCAGACGGCGAGGTATCTGGATGATTTATGTCCGCGGTTGGCGCGGGAGGAACAATCAGGTCTCACGCCTGAGCAGCGGGACCTGCTCGCGCGATGCGACGGCCTCATTTCCGTCGAGGACCCGGCGGTCCGGCTTACCGGCCTGGAGCAACTCGGCGGGGAAGAGGTCAATGCCATGCGCACGCAGGCGCTGGTGTTCTCGCGCACGCAGAGCGAGGCCGTGATGGATCGAATGCTCGCGCTCCGCGCCGGCGAGCGAGGCCTCTCGCTCAGCGGATTGGTCCTGCGATTCGGAAACAACCATGTGCCTGCCGAACAGGTTGCGTCGAGTCTGACGAAGCTGCTCGGAGGTGGTGCCAGTGCCGATCAGGAAGGATCCGGCGATCTGTTGGGGAATCGACTCGGTCTGTGGCTCCGCGGAAATTACGGAACGGGCGATAAGGAAGCCTCGGCTGTCGACCGGGGATTCGACGCCGATCAGTGGGGACTGACGGCCGGCGTGGACTATCGCTTCTCTGAGGCCACCGTCGCAGGTGTCTCCCTCGGATTCGGTGAGTCGAGCGTTGATTTTCGGCCTCGAGGCGCCGGCGACATGGACACCGAGTCATTCACAGGGTCGTTGTATGGCGCGGCTTATGTGGGGAACTTCTATTTTGACGGCGTCTTCAATTACGCGAAGGCGGATTACGACACCAACCGTCACATTGCCTATACGGACGGTGAAATGGATGTAGACCGGCGTGCGGTCGGCAGTACCAATGGAGACACAGTGAGCGGCGGCGTGGCCGTCGGGTACGACATCGTGCTCGGTGCATTTACGATTTCGCCGGCGGTTGGCTATTTCTTCGTGGACACGTCCATCGATGCCTTCGCCGAGAAGGGTGCAAGCGGGCTCGATCTCGTGTACGACGAGCAGAACTATGAGTCTTCGACAGGCGATGCACGCCTCAATATGACTTACGCGTGGAAGACGTCGTGGGGAGTGCTCATCCCGCATTTTCGCGCCACGTTCGTGCGAGAGTTCGAGGATGCCACTGAAGTGTTCGGCGTGCGGTTCGCGGCGGATCCTTTCGCCAACTCCGCGGATCCCACGCCACCGATCATCGTGCGGACGAACCGACCCGATCAGTCGTACTGGCGAATAGCCGCCGGCGCATCGGCGCAGTTGGCCTATGACATTTCCGCCTATGTCGATTATCAGCGGCTCGAAAGCTTCGAACTCGTCGACTTTGAGGACTTCACCATCGGCCTGCGCATTCAGCACGACTTCCGCTGATCGCCAGGGAGGCAGCCATGAAATCGTCAAGGATTGGTTGGATTGGCGCGACCTGCCTCTTCATGCTGCTTGGCGGGTGCGGAGAAGACGGAGAAACGGTCGAGAGTACAGGGGGTGATCAGGCATCGGGGCCGGGTGGGGCCTCGCAAGCCAGCGTCCTGCAGTTCAGTGCGCCGTCGATCAGCGTCGGCGAGGCTGCTGGAACCGCCACGGTGACGATCAATCGAACGAGTGGCAGCGATGCCGTCAGCGTCAGCCTCGCCAGTCGGGACGGGTCGGCCACCCAACCGGAGGACTACTCGTCCATTTCGACCACGGTCTCTTTCGCAGCCGGCGATTCTGCGCCCAAGACGGCGATGATCGAGATATCCGATGATCCGACTGATGAGCCGGACGAAACTTTCTTTGTTGTCCTGACCGCCCCGTCTGACGATGCCATCCTGGGGCCCACGAGTGAAGTTCTCGTCACCATTACCGATGACGACACCTCGGCCCCCGGCGCGCCCAAGGCGGTGATGCGCGCGGTCTACAGGCACATGCACGTCGACTGGTCCAGCGTGCCTGGCGCAACCCGCTACCGGTTGATGAAGGATCCGACTGGCAACTCCGGTTTCGTTCAGATCGGCGCAGATCTGCCTGCGACGGCCACGTCGGCGGAGTTCGATGTGGTGCCAATCCAGGAAGATTGGTTGAATGCGCGCTACGTCATCGCGGCATGTAACGAAGCTGGTTGTACGCGATCGAATGCGTTGAGTGTCACTGGCCTGAGCGTCCCCCTCATCGGCTATCTGAAGGCAAGCAATCCCGGCGAAGGCCATCAGTTCGGCAATTCGATCGCACTGAGCGATGACGGCAACACGCTGGCCGTGGGTGCCCCCTTCGAAAACAGCGCCGCGAGTGGGATAGACGGGAACCAGGTCGAGGATTGTGCCAGTACGGCACCGGTCAACTGCGCACCTTCGTCGGGGGCGGTGTATGTCTACACCCGTTCCGGCACGACCTGGTCGGGCCCCGTCTACGTCAAGGCGCCGGACACTCGTCCGGCCCAGTATTTCGGATACTCGATAGCCTTGAGCCTGGATGGCAATACGCTCGCTGTGGGGGCACCGGGCGACGGCGATGGATCTTCCGGAGCGGCCTATGTCTACACGCGATCCGGGTCCGCATGGTCGGGTTCCGCCTCTCTCAGCGCATCCGACAGCCGCTTCTTTGGCCTTTCGATCGCTGTGAGCCGGGAGGGCAATACGCTTGCCGTGGGGGCGCCGGGAGACGCCTTCTGCGACATCGGCTCTGATACTTGCTCACCGTTGGGAGCAGTGTATGTCTACACGCGATCTGGGTCCGCGTGGTCGGGCCCTGATTACGCCGACGCTCGGCTGAACCAGTTATTCGGCTATTCGCTCGCCCTGAGCCACGACGGCAATACGCTTGCCGTGGGCGCTCCAGGCGAGGATCGTACTGGGTCGGGAACTGTGTATGTCTACACGCGGTCCGGTCTCACGTGGTCGGGCGACCCGGTCCCCGTCAAAGCGTCCAACACCGGCCCGGGCCAGTTTTTCGGTTTTTCGGTGGCCCTGAGTCAGGATGGCAGTACGCTCGCAGCGGGGGCGCCCGGCGAGGGTAGTGCGACGACGGGAATTGACGGTGATCAAGTCTACGACTGCAACACCGCGCCGCCGACCAATTGCGCCTCCTCGGCGGGAGCGGTCTACGTTTACACGCGATCCGGCTCTGCCTGGTCGGCTCCTGTCTACGTCAAGGCATCGAATACGGGACCATCGGACCGTTTCGGCTCCGCTGCCGTTCTGAACCGCGACGGGTCCGTGTTGGCTGTCGGTGCTCCTGGCGAATTCGGCGGGACCGCTGGCCTCGCGAACGCGGCCAACGATGCCTCGAATGACGAACTGCCCGGTGCGGGCGCCGTTTACGTCTACACCCGAACCAACTCTTCCTGGACGCCCACACAGTACGCCAAAGCGTCGAATCCCGATGTCGACGACGGGTTCGGCTGGTCACTGGCTCTTGATGCGGAGGGTTCGCAGCTCGCAGTCGGGGCGGCCGGCGAGGACGGTGGCACGGCGGGTTTCAATGGCAACGAGTTCGATGATGACTGCGGTACCTCGGCGGACGCGAATTGCGCCGACGGGTCTGGAGCCGTCTACATTTACTGATTGCCCGCCATTGGCCGGCTCGACGTCAGAAGCCGTACCGTCGCACCAGCAACAGGGAAAGCGTGACGAGCATGATGACCACCAGCGGCAGGCCGACCCGGATGAAGTCCCGGAAGGTGTAACCGGCCGCGTTCATTACGAGCAGATTCGTCTGGTACGCCATGGGCGTCGCGAAACTCAGGTTGGCGCCGAACATGATCGCGAGGACGAACGGCTCCAGTGGCGCGCCGAGCTGGGTCGCCGTGGCCACCGCGATCGGAGTTCCGACCGCGGCAGCCGCACTGTTCGAGACGAAATTGGTCAGCAGCGCCGAGAACGCCATGAATGCCGCGATCTGCACGGCGGGAGAGGCGGGCTCGACCAGCGCCGTCACGCCCTCCGCGATCCAGGCCGCGGCGCCCGTCGTGACGATGCTGTGTCCGAGAGCGATGCTCGAGGCCACGAGCAGCACGACGGCCGGGCTGAGCGCGCGACCGAGGCCGTCGAAGTTGACGCAGCCGGCGAGCAGCATCGCGATGACCCCCAGGAACGCGGCGACGTGGATCGGCATGATGCGCGTCGCCGCCGCCGCAACGACGAGGAACATGATCAGCAACGCCCGCCACGCCAGCGGCGAGCGCGGCAGTTGCAGATTGCTGTCGAGGACGAGCAGATGTGGCTCGGCCTTCAATGCGCGCAGGCGCCTGTCGCGTCCCTGCACGAGCAGCACGTCCCCGGCAGTGAGCGGTACGTCGCCGATCGGCAGTCCGTCGCGGAGGATCTGTTCCGTGCCGCGCTTGAGGCCTACGACGACCACGTGGAAGCGTTCGGCGAATCGCGCCTGGGAAAGCGTGCTGCCGACCAACGTCGAGGCGGTTCCGATCACGACTTCACCGAGGCTCACGTCGTCGTCGTCGGCGGCGGATGCGATGAACGGTCCGCGGTTGGTCAGGTCGAAGAGTTCGGCGCCGAAGGCGGCCGCGACGTCGCGCAACCCGGCCGGCGTGTCGCGCAGGACCAGCACGTCGCCGGCTTCGACCGTACCGAACGTGTCTGCAGGCAGACGTTCGCCGCCGCGAATCAGCTCGACGAGCGGCACATTTCGTCCCAGGACCCGGCGCAGCGCAGATTTGTCCCGGCCCACGAGCTTCCCGTTGTGAGCCTCGGCGACGATCCTGGCATCGAACTCACGCGCGTGCTCCTTCGGTTCGCTCGATTGCGTGCCGAGCAGGCGAGGCGCGACGAGCCAGAGGTAGGGCAGGGCGACGAGCAACGCGATGCCGGTCGTGGCCGTGAAATCGAACACGCCCATCGGTTTCATGCCGAAGTCGGCGGCGATCGACAGGACCAGCAGGTTCGTCGACGTGCCGATGCTCGTCAGCATGCCGCCGATGAGAATCGCGAAATTCACGGGCATGAGCGTCCGCGAGGCGGGATAGCCCGTGCGCTCGGCCAGGCTCAGCAGCAACGGCAACATCAGTACGAGTACCGGCGTGTCGTTGATGAAGCCGCTCGCGAGCGCCGCGAGCCCGAGGGTCAGGAGGAGCCCGGCCGCGGTGTTCAACTCCCATACCCGCCCGATCAAGCGCACGATCGGCTCCAGCGCGCCCGTCGTCGTCAGGCCGCGGCCCATGACCATCAACGAGCAGATCGCCACGAGCGCGGGGTGACCGAAGGACTGCAGTACCTCGGCCTCGGTGATGCGGTGCGCCGGCGATACGTATGGAAACAGGTAGAAGATCGAAAGCAACGACGCCAGCAGCAGCAGCGAAACCAGTTCCATCCGCATCCACCTGCGCGTGTACAGGTAGAACACGACTACCGTCACGACCAGCACGGCCACGGCATGAGGATTAGGCAAGGTCGCCTCCAACTCGGCCCGCGCAGATGTTGCCAGAAGCGGCCTGCCCGCGCGTCGTCGCTGGTGCGCGCGTTCGTCCTACACACCTGTGGCCGGTTCCGAGCAGATGAATCTGCTTGGCGCTTGGACGGACTCGCTTGTCGATGTCTACGAGCGAAACTAAGGTTGTCGATATCCGGTCGGCAGTAGACTCGCGAGGCGACAAGGAGCCTCTAAGTGCAGGACACGAATACGGAAGAACTCGAGTACGTCGGCTTCTGGCCTAGGGTCGCGGCCACGCTGATCGACACGGTGCTGATCGTCCTGATTTGCTGGCCTATGGTGACCGTGATTTACGGGTGGCGGTACTGGACGTCTGGGGCACTGATCCAGGGCCCGGCCGACTTCGTGATCAACTGGGTGCTGCCCGCGATCGCAGTGGTGATCTTCTGGCTGTATCGCCAGGCCACGCCAGGGAAGATCGCGATCGGAGCGCGGATCGTCGATGCGGAAACGGGTGAGAAGCCCAGCACGGCGCAATTCGTCGGACGCTACTTCGGGTACTACGTGTCGACGATTCCGCTGCTGCTCGGGTTCGTGTGGGTGGCGTTCGATTCGCGCAAACAAGGCTGGCATGACAAGCTCGCCGGTACGGTCGTGGTGCGTGCGAAGCACCGTCGGCCGGACGCGGTCAGGTTCAGGCAGGCCACGGTTCGGGCGGACCCGAAGTCATAGGTCGCAACATTGGGCGTAGCTGCGCCGGCTCGACACCCAACCCGAGATGCGAGGCCGACCATGACAGTAAGTCCACTGGTCGGGTCATGTGTTATTTACCATAATATACATTATGCGTACTGTAACTGACCCGTGAGTCAGGCATGCAGAAGGCAACGCGGGGCTCGCCGGCAGTGTCCCCGCGACTGGCCACGCCGCGTGCGCGATCCCGCCCAACACCACCGGCTAATTGTTCAATTGGCGCAGGATCTTGCGAGCATAAATTCGTGTGATCTCGAAGAATACCGCCGTCCGGCCTCGCTCAGCGACCGGCGTCCACCCAGAGGCTTAGCTGGCGGCTCTTCGCAACCCTAGATACCAACGGCATCAGCGTCGCAATAGATTCCTTTAATGACACGTCGTTAGTTCGCTCGAGAATGTGCCGGAGGTCCTTCTCGAGTCTCTGGATTGTGAAGCTCTCTAGCTTGGCTAAACCCGAGAGATTTAAGACTTTCGCATAGGCGAGAGACTCGCCTCTGCCTATCTGAACCAGTTGCTCGACGGCATTACGCTGTAACTCGACCGCCTCTCGCGTGACTTGGTCCGCCACCCCGACCACTGCAAACAGAATCGGTGTTGGGTTGCTATTCGGGTTGCTAGGTACGCGAACGAAACTCAGGGGTCGCCGAAAGGAATTGAATGGTGGATAGCGCACTCGGGACATCTGGATGGGATCGGTGAGCTGTACTCGGCTGTCAGTTTGCACAACCTCAGCACGTGCGCAAGCAACTGTTTCCCAAGGTGGATTGTTGCAGGCAACAAATTGTGTTCGCTCGAGGGCGTATGCTGTTTCTTGTTCCAGCTCACCGGAGAAATCCCCAATGGTGACAATCAAGGTACGCCTGAACGGTCCGTACGTGGTCGAGGGCGAGGACGTGACGCTGGTGGACTGGAATGGCGCGCCATATCAGATCCCCAAACGCCCGTTCGCTCTGTGCCGTTGCGGTGGCTCCATGACCAAACCGTTCTGCGACGGGACGCACTCGAAGGCCGGCTTCAAGGCGGCAGAGGCCGCGGTGCCGGGTAGCCAGGACAAGCCTGCAATCTAGGGGACGTGCCCTCGCTCGGTCGGGCTTGGCGTCGCGTTCGTGATCCTGACACGCCGATTTCACTCGGACTTGTAGCCCAGCGTAATCAATGCATCCATCACCGCCTGCAGTCGCGTGGCCCCATTGGATTCACTGCGCTGATCAGGCATGTTCTCCTCGGCCGCGGTCTGAAGCTCGAGCAGATCCTGGCGCCAATCCAGCAGAAGCTGGATCTTCTCGGCGTCGGACCGGCTTTCATCTTCAAGGACGAAGCGCGGCTCGCGATACGCGGACTGGGGGTCAACAAGCGTGTTCGCTCGGGTACGGGAATTCATGGCTGACTCCGTCGGGGTGACGAGCTCCGTGCTCGCTCGATGCCTACGTTCTTAGACTGCGTCGGACGCCGACGTTCAACTGCATTCGGGCCATCTCGCGTCCCTGCTCTCACCTCGATACCAGGCTCCGCTCGCCTATCGCGACTCGATCAGCTTCATCTTGCCGCTCGCGGCGTGACGGGCGATGGCGTCCACGCGACGCACGTCCACCCTCACGTCACCGGCTCCGCACTTCTCGAGCGCTGCGCGCACGGCGTACGCCACCGCGGCGGGCACCGCGGCATCTGCCGTCACGACCTCGACTTGCAGCGAGCCCTGCTCGTGCACGATGTGATACTGGCGCAGCCCCGCGACACTAGCGAGCGGACTGCGCAGCGCGAGCGGGTGCAGCTTGATCGCCACGCCCTCGGGGCCCGGCAGGCGCAACACGTCGTCGCTGCGTCCGTCGAGCCCGACGACGAGCGGAAATGGACGGCCGCAAGCGCACGGCTCTGGCGACAACGTCACGAGGTCGTCGAGCCGGTAGCGCAGGATCGGCAGCGTGCGGTTGAGCAGGCTCGTGACGACCAGGTGGTGCCCGGGCGTGCCCGGCGGCACCGGCCGGTCGCGCTCATCGACGACTTCGACGAGCGTATGGTCCGTCAGCAGGTGCAGGCCCCGATGCCGGTCGCAATCGACGGCGAGGATGCCGGTCTCGGTCGAGGCATAGCAGTTGTATGGAGCGACACCCCAGGCCGCGACCATGCGTGCCTCCATTTCGTCGGTGCGCACTTCGCTGGTGGTGCATACCGCGCGCGGAGTGATGTGCAGGCGGCCGGCGCTCTGCTCCTCGGCCAGCAGGGCGACGATCGACGGATAGCCCACCAGCACCTCGGGCCGGAAGGCGTCGAGCTGCGCCGCGAGCCGCTCGAGCGGTTCACGCGCATCGAGACGCAGCATCGCATGGACCCCGACGTCGATCGTGCGGCCCATGCGCGCGGTCATGTGCAGTGGAGTCGTCGCGGCCACGGCCGCGATGCGCCGGCGCGGCAGCCGCGGTGTCAACGCGAGGAAGTCGACGTTCCAGCGGACGAGCCCCGACAGGAACCGCAGCCAGTCGGACTGCGCAAACGGAAACAGCCCGCGCTGGCCGGAGGATCCGCCGCTGCACAACACGCGAAACTCGCCGAGGTGCAGCTCGTCGCCGCGCACTTGCGCGACGTGAGCCTCGAGATCTTCGCGACGCAGCCGCCGATCCGTGACGATGCGGTCGAACTCCGCGAGCAGCGTCGCCTTGTCCATGATCGGCAAGTGCGCCAGCGCCAGCAGTTCATCGCCTTCTGGTATCGACGCGAGCTGCCGGGCGTAGTACGGCGAGCGCTCCGCGCAATGCTGCAGCAGCGAACGCAGTTCGCGCCGTTGGTACGCCGCGAGTTGAGCCGAGGTCCACTTCGCCCGCTCGCACAGCTTCCTGCCCGCACGCAGGGCCCGCAGCGCGAGACCGGTGCGCGCCAGCGTGCCCATCGTCAGTCGTCCCGGGCCGGCGCCATGAGCGACCGAGCCAGCGCCAGCTGGCCTTCCACGTACGCCTGCGCACCGACCTCGCCGGGGGCGAGCAGTGATTCCAGCGTGAGGCCGTTGTTCAACGCGAGGATCAGCGTCGCGATGCGTCGCGCGGAGATCGTGGGCTTCTGTCCCTGGCGTCGCGCCCAGGCCTCGACGATCTGCGCGATGAGCGCACGGCTTTCTTCGCGTTGGGCGGCGAAACGCTCCCGCAACGCGTCGTCGCGTCCGACGACCGTCATGAACTCGATCACGGCCGTCCACCAGTCGCGCTCCGCGGCGACCGAACGGGCGAAGCGACGCGCCGATTCCTCGACGAACGTCGCGCTGTCGTGCGACTTCGCCAGCACGGCATGCATCTCGTCGCGTCGCTCCGCCGCGCGCCGGGCGAGCAACTCGAGGAACAGCTCCGCCTTGGAGTCGAACGCGGAATACACGGCGCCCTTGGTGAAGCCTGCCGCCGCGGCCACGCGGTCCAGCGAGGCACCGTGATAGCCGTCGCGGCGGAACACGGCCATCGCCGCCTCGAGCACGCGCTCGAGCGTGCGCTGCTTCGATTCGGCGCGCGTCGTGCGGCGTGGAGCGCGGGCGGCGGCTGTGCGAGCCATGCGAACACCTTCGCAGATACTGCCGGTATTCAAATACCTTCGGTATCCGATTGTCAAGACGACCGGCACGGCGGTGCCTGGCTTCTCATGTGCGAGGAAGCAGGCGCGGTCCGACAGCGTCGGCCGCACGTTGTTATTCAATCACTTACAGATCTTTCCGCACGAACTACTCACGAGCCGCAATCACTTCAACAACACCAGCTCCTCCGCCATCGTGGGATGGATGGCCACGCATGCATCGAACTGCGCTTTCGTGAGTCCCGCCTTCACCGCCACGGCCGCCAACTGCAGGATCTCGGGTGCGTCGGGGCCGATCATGTGTGCACCGACGACCTTGTCGGTCGTCTCGTCGACGACGAGCTTGTACAGCGCCCGCTCGTTACGGTTGGCGAGCACGTTCTTCATCGGGCGAAAGTCGGACGTGTACACCTTGACCGTGCCGAGGCGATTGCGCGCCTGTGACTCCGTCAGGCCCACGCCTCCGAGCGGCGGATGGCTGAAGACCGCTGAAGGGATGCAGCCGTACTCCACCCTGGTGGGCGTGCTGCCGAACACCGTATCGGCGAATGCCTGTCCTTCGCGTATCGCCACGGGTGTGAGCTGCACCCGATTGGTCACGTCACCGACCGCATAGATGGACCCGCAGGTCGAGCGGTTGTCATCGTCGACGCGTACCGCACAGGACTCGTCGAGCTCGACACCGACCTGCTCCAGGCCGAGGCCGTCGGTATTCGGTATGCGCCCCGTCGCGAACATCAGCGCGTCACACTGCAACGGGCGTGCGCCCTTCAATGCCAACGTGAGCGTGCCGTCATCGCTCTTCTTGATCGACTGCAACGTCGCGTTGAACAGAAAGCGAATGCCTTTCATCAGTGAAATCTGCAGGAGCCGGTCCCGGATCTGCTCGTCATAGCCGCGCAGGATCTGGTCGGAGCGATTGAGCAGGGTCACCTCCGCACCGAATTGATGAAAGATGCCGGCGAACTCATTGGCGATGTAGCCGCCACCGGCGATGACGATCCGCTTCGGCACTGCGTCGAGGTGGAATGCCTCGTTCGACGTGATGGCGTGTTCCGCGCCGGGCATGTTCGGGATCCGTGGCCGGGCCCCGGTCGCGATCAGGATCGTCGCCGCGCTCAGTTCGCGCGCGCCGACTCGCAGCGTGTGTGGCCCGGTCACGACCGCCCTGCCGTTGATGATTTCGACGCCGTGGCTGGTCAGCGTTTCGGCGTAGATCCCGCTGAGGCGTGAGACCTCCGCCAGCACGTTGTCGCGCAGGGTCGGCCAGTCGAACGTCGCATTCTCGACCGCCCAGCCGAAGCGCCGCGCATCGACCAGGTCTTCGGCAAAGTGCGCGCCGTACACCAGCAGCTTCTTCGGCACGCAGCCCCGGACGACGCACGTTCCACCGATGCGGTGCTCCTCGATGACCGCCACCCTGGCTCCGTGCGCGGCAGCGACGCGCGCAGCCCGAACACCGCCGGAACCCGCGCCGACGACGATCAGGTCGTATTCGTGCTTCCTGGACACGCTCAACCTCCTCCGTGGTGCCTCACCACCGCCCGTGCTCTCCCCTTTCCAGGCCCCTGCCCTCCTGCTCGGCAGGCGCGCCGAGCGGACGCGAGCCCGGCGGACGCACGACGAGCCGGCGCACCTTGCCGTGCTCGCCGACGATCAATCGCACGAGGCGTTCCCGGACGGCCTGGTCCGACTGGGTCGGCCGCGTGCGCCAGCGCAGATAGTCGAGCCACGTCGGGCACTCGAACCGCTCGACCCACAACTCGACGTCGTCGACGTCCTGGCTGATCGACCACGCGCGCGCGCCGTCGCGACGCCGGATGCGCCCCACCTCGTTGATCGCCGCCACGAACCCGACGCCGTTTTCGGGCGACACGCGGTACTCGATGACGACGACGACCGGTCCGGAGGTCGCGTGGATGTCCACGCTCGGCGGCGTGAGTTCGGCCCGGGCCCGCGGATCGAGCGAGCCGAGTTGCTCCACGGCGATCGGCAGCCAGCGCGCGGCGACCAGCGACACCAGCGCTGCGACGCCGGCCACCGTCATCGCCGTGCGCAGACCGGACGTGCTGGCGTACTCGCCCCAGGCCCAGCTGCCGAGCGCGATGGTCGCGAACGCGACCGTCTGGTAGACCGCCAGCATCCTGCCGGTCACCCAGCGCGGCGACGACAGTTGCACGGCGATGTTGAAGTTCGCGAACGCGAGCGTCCACGCGACGCCCGCGAGCACGTTCGCGAGCAACGTCACGGGCACCCAGCGGCTCTGGCCGATTCCGATGATCGCGACGCACGCGAGCGCCGACAGCAATTTCTGCAGCGTGTCGCTCGTGAACCGTTGCCGCAAGGTGGCGCTTGCCAGCGCGCCCAGCATCGCGCCGACGCCAAATCCCCCCATCAGGATGCCGTAGGTCGCGGCGCCGCCGCCGAGCAGGTCGCGCGCCACGAGGGGCATCAGGGCGGGCACGGCCGCGATCGGGACGGTGTACAGCGCACAACGCAGCAGGATCGAGAGCAAGTGCGGCGAGAGGCCGACGTAGCGCAGGCCAGCCGCGACCGCCTGTCCGAGCGGCTCGGGCGGCAATTCGGCATGCGCCCGTGCCGGCCGCCACCAACCCAGGGCCGCGAGAATGCCGACGTACGACAGCGCATTGAGGACGAACGCGATGCCGGCGCCCAGCGCGGCGACGATCACGCCCCCGATCGCCGGCCCGACGCTTCGCGCCAGGTTGAACCCTACCGCGTTGGCCATGACCGCCGGGGGGATCAAGGCGCGCGGCACCTGGTCGCCGATCGAGGCCTGCCAGGCGGGCGCGAACGCAGCGGCGCCACACCCGATCAGGAACGTCAGCCCGAGCAGCAGCGCAGGCGTGGTGCGATCCAACAGCACGACCACGGCGAGTGCGGCGGAGGCGAGCAGCGCGAGTACCTGCGACAGCAGCATCAGCGATCGACGATCGCGCGTATCCGCGTACGCGCCCGCGACGAGCGACAGGAAGAAGAACGGCAGTGCGTTCGCGGTGGTCACGAGGGCGACCATGTCGGGCGACGGCGCGATCGTGGTCATCAGCCACGAGGCCCCCACGGTCTGGATCATGCTGCCGAACGAGGAGACGAGCGAGGCCCACCAGAACAGCGCGAACACGCGGTGCTCGAAGGGGGCGAGCGTGGCGCGGCGCCAGCGCTCGAACGGCGAGGCGGTCACAGGCCCGGCTCGGGTCGGTCCGCGCAGCGACGGGCCCGCGCTCGCCCGGCGACGACGCTAGCCGTTGTGCTGCGGAGGATGATGATGCTCCCGCTCGTACACGTCGGCCTCGGCCTTGGTCCGGTGGACGGTGCCGTCGGGATGCTCCGGCGGAGAGTAGATCGAGTAGAGCTTCAGCGGCTCGGTTGCGGAGACGTTGACGATGTTGTGCTCCGTGCCGGCTGGAATGACGACGGCCGACCCGTCCTCGAGCGCATGCTCGCGACCATCGAGGATCGCCTTGCCCTGGCCCGCCTCGACGCGGATGAACTGGTCGACGTCGTCGTGGGTCTCGAGCCCGATCTCGTCGCCCGGCGCAATGGACATGAGCACGAGCTGGATCGCCGGGCCCGTGACCAGCACTTCGCGATAATTCTCGTTCTCGAGCGTCCTGCTTTCGATGTTCGTCACATAGCCCGCCACGACCCGCCCTCCTCGACCGACATCGTGCAAGGATAAGCCTGTGCGGCCGCGCCTCCAAACGAAGCGCGGTCTCATTCCAGGTACCTGCCGGCACGGATCTACCGGACGCCGGACGGGTCCAATGTTTCAGTCAGCCAACAAACGGCCCGTAAAGAAGGCGGGCAACGTCGTGAACGCGAATTTCGAACCCGTCGCCCACCCGACCCGTCACTGGCACCGCCTCGACGACGGCCGTGTCCAGTGCGACGTCTGTCCGCGCCATTGCCGGCTCCACGAAGGGCAGCGCGGCCTGTGCTTCGTCCGCGGTCGGGCGCAGGGCGGCATCGAGCTCTACACCTACGGCCGCTCGAGCGGCTTCTGCGTCGATCCGATCGAGAAGAAGCCGCTCAACCACTTCCTGCCGGGGTCGGCCGTGCTGTCGTTCGGGACGGCGGGCTGCAACCTGGCCTGCAAGTTCTGCCAGAACTGGGACATGAGCACGTCGCGCGCCATGGACACGCTCGCGGACGCAGCCTCGCCGACGGAACTGGCGGCCACGGCGCGTCGACTCGGCTGCGACAGTGTCGCCTTCACGTACAACGACCCGACCGTGTTCCTGGAATATGCCGTCGACGTGGCCGAAGCGTGCCGCGCGGCCGGCGTCCGTACGGTGGCAGTGACGGCCGGCTACGTCTGCCCCCAGCCGCGCCGGGAATTCTTCGCCGCGATCGACGCGGCCAACGTCGACCTGAAGGCGTTCACCGAGCGCTTCTACCGCAAACTCTGCGGCGCCGAGCTCGCGCCCGTGCTCGACACCCTCAAGTACCTCCGGCACGAAACGCGGGTCTGGTTCGAGATCACGACGCTGCTGATCCCGGGCGAGAATGACTCGGATGCCGAACTCGACGAGATGACCCAGTGGCTGGCGCAGGAGATCGGTCCCGACGTGCCGCTGCACTTCTCGGCCTTTCACCCCGACTGGAAGATGCTGGACCGTCCACCGACGCCGCCGGCCACGCTCACGCGCGCCCGTCGCATCGCATTGGCGAACGGCTTGCGCTACGTCTACACCGGCAACGTCCACGACCGCACGGGCAGCAGTAGCTGGTGTCATCGCTGCGGCTCGCTGTTGATCGAGCGTGACTGGTTCGAACTCGGGCGCTGGGGCCTGACGAGCGAGGGCGCGTGCGGCGGCTGCGGCGAACGGCTGCCCGGCGTGTTCGAGGCCCGCCCGGGAACCTGGGGCGGTCGACGCCTGCCGGTGCGACTCCGCCGCGCCTGACCGCTGCGAGCCCGGCGAGACCACCCGCCACTATGCAAGTCGCCGCTTAGGCGCAACAATGGTCGCGGGGCGCAAGCGAGGGCTGCCCGATGACCGAGGTCAACGAACGCAGGGAGTTCGCCGTCGATATCGAGACGGCGGATGCCGTGCTGTACGGCGACGTCCAGCTGCCCGAGGGCGCCCGCGGCATCGTCCTGTTCGCCCACGGCAGTGGCAGCAGCCGGCACAGCCCCCGGAACCGCTACGTGGCGGACCAGCTGGCGCAGGGAGGCATGGGCACCCTCCTCTTCGACCTGCTGACCTCGTCCGAGGAAAACCGCGATCGCTTCGACGCGAGCCTGCGCTTCGACATCGGACTGCTCACGGAGCGTCTCGTCGCCGCGACGCGCTGGCTCGGCACGCAGCCGTGGGCCGCAAACCTGGCCGTCGGCTATTTCGGCGCGAGCACCGGCGCCGCCGCCGCGCTGGCGGCGAGCGTGGACTGCCGCGACCTGGTGCGGGCGGTGGTCTCCCGCGGCGGACGCCCCGACCTTGCTGGCGAGGCGCTGCCACGCGTGACGTCCCCGACGCTGCTGATCGTCGGCTCGCGGGATTCGGTCGTCATCGACCTGAACGAACAGGCGCGCCGCCTGCTGCACCGGTGCGAGTCCCGGCTCGAGATCGTCCCCGGCGCGACGCACCTGTTCGAGGAGCCCGGCACACTCGAACAGGTCGCCGCCCTCGCCCTGGCGTGGTTCCAACGCTGGCTGTAGGCAGGGCCTGCGGCGCACGCCGACGACGATTCAGTCACGCTGATCGAGGAAATCCATGACCGGCGCCACCGTGGCGGCGGGATCTTCCTCCTGCGGCACGTGCCCGAGCCGTTCGAACACCACCAGCCGGCTGCCTGGAATTTCCTGCGCGAATCGCTGCCCCGATTCGAGCGGGATCAGTCGATCACGGCCGCCCCACAGGATCAGCGTCGGCACGCGCAACTCGGGCACGCGTTCGGCGAGCGCACCGGGGCGCGTCTGTTCGAATCGCGCGACCAGCGCCTGGCGATTGCCTGCGCGCGTCGTGAGGTCGAAGTAGCGATCGACGAGTTCGGTCGTGACCCTGGCAGGGTCGCCGAACACGTCGCGCACGCTGCTGTCCACGACGCTCCGCGGCAGTACTTCGCCCAGCAGCGCGCCGAGCACCGGCGTGCGTGCGATCCGAAACGCGAGCGGCACCGACTGCGACCGGTACGGGTATCCCGCGGCATCGATCAACACGAGTCGCTCGATGCGCTCCGGATGCAGCACGGCCGTCGCCCACGCCACGTAGCCGCCCAGCGAGTTGCCGGCCAGGGCGAAGCGGTGGACGTTGAGGGCGTCGGCCAGGGCGAGCACCGTCTCGACGTAGCGTTCGATCGTATAGATGCCGTCCGGCGCGGGCCCGGTCAGGCCGAAGCCCGGCAGGTCGAACCGGATGACGCGATGTTCGCGCTCGAGCACCTGTGCCCAGCCGTCCCAGGTGTGCAGCGAGGCGCCCGTCCCGTGCAGCAGGACGATGGGCACTGGATCCTCGCGTGGCCCGGTGTCGCGCACGTGCACCCGCATTCCGCCGATGCCGACGAACGTGGAGGGCGGGCCCGCCCAGCGCCTCGCGAGGTCTTCGACCGGACGATCAGGCACGCGGTAGACGACCATGACCACGGCCAGCACGACGACCGCGGCGATCAGCAGCGCAACGGCAAGCCTGGCCAGGACGCGCATGTTCAGTTCCCCGTGCGGCCGGCGATCGTCACTGCGCCCGGCGCGTTCGCCGCCTCGCGGGATTTGCGGGCCTGCTCGAACTTGCGCTCGGCCTCGGCCGCGGCGTCGGCATTGCCGAGCGCCTTGTGCGCCCAGCGCAGGACGTCGTACGGCCCCTCGTAGAGCGCCGTCGGGAAGCGGAAGCCGATGCGCGGGAAGCGCGCGCCCTGCCCTTCGTGGAGACCGTTCGCGATCGCCATGTTCGACCAGGCGATCGCATCCTCGTAACGCCCCGCCTTGTACGCCGCGTACCCGGCCAGCCAGGCCAGTTCGGCGGTTGCCGGTCGAATCGCGAGCCCGGCGACGCAGAAGTGGATCGCGTCGGCCCAGCGATTCAGCTTGCAGCAGCAGTCGGCCGCCCGGTAACAGGCCCAGGCGCCCTCTTCCGGCCATCCGCCGAGTTGGGCGCAGGCTCGGTACGCGTCGATGGCCGCGGCGTACTCGCCGAGATCCTGGTGCGACGCGCCGAGGTAATAGAACCAGCGCGGCTGCTTGCCGTGCTGCCGGGTGTACTTCTTCAGGATCGCCACGTCGCGCTCGAACTTGCGCTTGAGCGCGGCCGGATCCTTCGGCAACTCGCGGAACCGCACACCCGGCAGCGTCTCCGAGAACCCTGCGCGCTGGCCCTCGAGCACCTCGTGCGTCGGTGCATTCCACCGCACCGAGGCGGGCAAGCGGATGATGCGCTCCTTGGCGTAGTGGCCGCCGTCGTCGTTCACGAGCAGCACGTGCGCCCCTGTGCGGGCGAGTTCGGCGTGCAGGTCGAAGCCACGATCGAACACGAGCCGTTCGTCGGTGTCGACCGTCACGGCCCAGCTGCCGCCGGCCTCGGTCGCGGCCTGCAGCGCGAAATTGCGCGCGGCCGCGAAGTCGTTCTTCCAGGGGTATTCGCGCGGCAGGAACTTCTCGCCTGCCACGGCGCGCGCCACCTCGATCGAGGCGTCCTGCGCGCCGGTATCGATCACGAGACAGCGATCGACCTGGTCGACGACGGAGGCGATCGCGTCGCCGATGATGTCCGCGTTGCTGCCCGTGAGCGTGGTCGAGATGATCAAGTCGTGGCTCCGGCCGTGGCTCGTTCGAACTTCTGCGCGCTTACCGCAGCGTCTGGCCCAGCATGCGCAGCGCGAGGATGCCCAGCATGAACGTCGCGGCGAACCAGTGGTACCAGGGCCGTCGCACCCAGGCGAGTGGCAGCAGCACGACGACGATGCCGAGGCGCAGCAACGTCACCGTCGGTGTCCACTCCGCGTGGCCTGCACCCATGTAACCCTGCAGCAGCGTCGCGACGACGTAGGCCAGGAGCAACACGGCGAAGTATCGGCTGCCTTCGAAGTAGGCAGCGCGCAGGTCGAGCGTGCCGGGCGGCCTGAACTCCGGCAGCGCCGCGGAGCAGACGAGGTACAGCAGCACCGGCACGCCGAGGTAGAGCAGGAAGACGCCCGCGTTCGACGGCGTCGCGATGCCGATCGCACCGAGATAGATGCCCCACCAGAGATTGACGACCAGGATCAGGCACACGGCCGCCCAGATCAGCGGCAGCGCGTGCCAGCGCACGTCGCGGCGGGCGCGGATCAGCCGGTTCAGGTTCGCGAGCAGCTCCGTCAGCCCGAGGCCGACGATCACGGACACGAGCGTGATCGAATGCTCGCGGATGTCCATGCGCGAGCGATCAGCCTTGCTGCCGCAGCGACTGCATGTCGATCACGAAGCGATAACGCACGTCGCCCTTTTCCATGCGGTGGAATGCTTCGTCGATCCGCTGCATCGGCGTCATCTCGCACTCCGCGACGATGCCCCTGGCCGCGCAGAAGTCGAGCAACTCCTGTGTTTCGGCGATGCCGCCGATCGCCGAACTAGACAGAGTCTTGCGGCCGCCGAGCAGCAGGCGGCTGTGGAACGCCGGGATCGTGTCGACCATGCCGACGAGCACCGTCGCGCCGTGCGCCTGGGTCAGTCGCAGGTACGGGTCCACCGCGTGTGCGACCGGCACCGTGTCGAGCACGAGGTCGAAGCGGCCCATCGCGCGCTTCATCGCCTCCGCGTCGGACGACAGCAGTACGTGCCGGGCGCCGAGCGAGCGCGCCTCGGCGGCCTTGTCCGCCGAACGCGTCACCACGGTGACCTCCGCACCCAACGCGTGGGCGAGCTTGACGCCGAGGTGGCCGAGCCCGCCGAGGCCGACCACCGCGACCTGCGAGCCGGCCCCGACGCGCCAATGGCGCAATGGCGAGTACGTCGTGATCCCGGCGCAGAGCAAGGGCGCCGCCCGCGCCGGATCGAGGCCCGCGGGCACGCGCAGCACGAATTCGTCACGCACGACGATGTGGGTCGAGTATCCGCCGTACGTCACGTCCCCGGTCGGGCGATCCTTGCCGTTGTAGGTGAGGGTCGCGCCATTCTGGCAATACTGTTCGCGGCCGGCATCGCACTCGCGGCAGTCCCTGCAACTGTCGACCAGGCAGCCGACCGCGACCCGGTCGCCGGGCTTGAAGCGGCTCACGGCCGGGCCGACCGCGGTCACCTCGCCGACGATCTCGTGGCCCGGCACGACCGGGTACGTCGTGTTGCGCCAGTCGTTGCGCGCGACGTGCAGGTCGGTGTGGCAGACGCCGCAGTAGTGAATTTCGATGCGGACGTCGTCCGGCCGCAGCGCCCGTCGCGTGAAGGAGTACGGCCGCAGCGGACTCGCCGCGTCGTACGCGGCGTAACCGTGGCAGGACGTGGCATCGGCCGGAGTCTGGGTCATGGCAATTCCATGTTCGCTGCGTGGCGCAGGCGGATCGGGGACGGCGGCCCGGCGATTATAGACGGCGAACGCGACACGACAGGCACGGGCGCCGCCGCATCACTAGAATCGCGTGGCCCCCATCCCCCACTGGCGCAGGAGCTCCGCGTGCGTTCGATCCGACCATGGCTTGCGACGGCGTACGTCGCGGCGTCTCTGCTGACCGGCTGTGCCACGCCCGCGACCTCCCCTGCGGATGATCACGCGGCTCCGGCAACCTCGTACGCCGTCGCCATGCCCGACCGCTACAGCGCCGAGGTGGCCACGCGCATCCTCGAGACCGGCGGCAACGCGGTCGACGCTGCGGTGGCGAGCGCGTTCACGCTGGCCGTGACCTACCCGGAAGCCGGCAACATCGGTGGCGGCGGCTTCATGCTGGCCTGGGTCGACGGCGAAGCGACGTTCCTCGACTATCGCGAGGTGGCCCCGGCGGCAGCGACGCGCGACATGTACCTCGATGCGACGGGCGACGTCGTCGACGGCCTGAGCCTCACCGGCCATCGCGCCGTGGGCGTGCCAGGCACCGTCGCGGGTCTCTGGGAAGCGCATCGTCGACACGGCAAGCTGTCGTGGAGCACCGTGGTGCAGCCCGCCGTAGAACTGGCCGAGCGCGGGTTCGTCGTCCCGCCGGACCTGGCGCAAACAGCGCAGCAGGAACAGGCGGACCGACTGGCGAGCACGAATTTCGCAAGCCATTTCTCCGGGCTCGAGGTCGGCGCCACGTTTCGCCAGCCGCAACTCGCCGCCACGCTCGCGCGCGTGCAGGCGCAGGCGCTCGACGGCTTTTATCGCGGCATCACCGCGGATTTCATCGTGCAGGAGATGCAGCGCGGCGGCGGGCTGATCACGCATCGCGACCTCGAGGAGTACCGCCCCGTCTGGCGTAAACCGCTCGCGGCCGACTGGCGCGGCAAGACGGTGTTGTCGTCGCCGCCGCCGAGCTCCGGTGGCTTTGCGTTGCTGCAGTTGCTCGGCATGAAGGATGCCCTCGGCGCGCGGTTCGAGGGCCTGCCGCACAACTCGGCCGCCTACGTGCACCTCGTCGCGGAGATGGAGAAGCGCGTCTTCGCCGACCGCGCCGAATACGCCGGCGACCCGGACTTCGTCGAGGTGCCGATCGCGCAGTTGATCGACCCTGCCTACGTGTCGCGTCGCGCCGCGCAAGTGGATCCGACTGCGATCTCGCGCATCGAGGCGGTCCGCCCTGGCCTCGCCGAGTCGCGGCACACGACGCATTTCTCGATCGTGGATCGCTGGGGCAATGCCGTGTCCAACACATTCACGCTGAACACCGATTTCGGCAGCGGCGTGGTCGTCGAGGGTGCGGGGTTCCTGCTCAACAACGAAATGGACGATTTCAGCGCCCGGCCGGGAACGCCGAACTTCTACGGCGTCGTGGGCGCGGACGCGAACGCCATCGAGCCGCGCAAGCGCATGCTCTCCTCGATGGCGCCGACGATCGTGCTCGACCGCGATCGCCGCGTCGAACTCGTCGTCGGCACGATGGGCGGGTCGACCATCATCACCTCCGTGTTCCAGACGATCGTCAACGTCTACGACTTCGGCATGTCGCCCCAGCAGGCCGTGGATGCCGCACGCTTCCACCATCAGTTGCTGCCGCCGGCCCGGATCACGTACGACCCGGCACTGCCCGCGCCCACGCTCGTCGGGTTGAAGCGCCTCGGCTACGAAGCGGCGCCGCACCCGTGGCCGCTCGGCGACGTGCAGATGGTCGTGCGGAAGGGCGCGGCGTGGTCAGCGGCGTCGGACCGGCGAGGCCGCGGGGCGTCAAGGGTGTTCGAGGCGCCGCCGGCGCGCTGAACGGCGCGTCGGACACCGTGCGGGACATTGTCGCCAATTCGGAACGGTTCCACGATTGAAGTTCCTACGTGGCGGCGTATATTCGGTCCGTACCCCGCTGATTCCACAGGGGTTTTGAACGGGCCGCAGCGGTCATGAGAAGGCCGTTAAGTAGCGACTCCAAGTCATTGACAACGCACAGGTATTTTATTTCGGGGAACGACATGGCGGCACTGTGGAACACGTTCGACGGCGCGGTTCGGGTCCTGGTCGGTGCCGGTCCGGTGAAACAGCGGCTGATCGACGCCTGGCGCGACCACCTCGCCCCGCTCCACGAGAAGGACATTCCCGAAGGCCTTCGCTCGCGCCTCGCTGCGGTGCACACGGCGATGCACGCGGCGCACGCCACCGGCGGCATGACCGCGCCGGAAGCCTCCGTACGCAAGATGTCGGACAAGGATGCGGCGGAGCACGCCGAGCGCATCCTCGAGATGTACGCGCAACTCTGCGCGATGACCGAACTGGACGCGGCGCCGCGGCTGCGCGTCGTCGGCGGCGAGGAGCACAGCCGCGCCGAGGACCTGCCGGCTTTCCTCAGTCGAGCTTGAATTCGATCATGTCGAAGCGCGTCGTCTCTTCATGACGCGCCTGCCGCTTGATGGCATCGACCAGCTGGCGCCGGTCCCACGGAATCACGTCGTCCGCCAGTTCCTGCACCGCCGGGGCGATCGTCTCCGCGCCGCCGAACGGCTCGAGCACGATGATCGGCTTGTCGAACGCCTTGGCGCAGTGCATCTGGAACTCTATCCAGTCCAGGTTGCGCCGATAGAGCGAAGCGGGCACGAGCACCACCTCGGCGTCCCCGATCTGCTGACGCAGCGACTCGCGCAGCGCCTCCCTGTCGCCCGACGGCCGCTGGTCCGGCGTGCTGGTGTTGCGGTAGAAGAAGTTGTCCGTGCTCTCGATGTACTCGAAGATCCGGTGGTAGTCCTCGTCGGGGGCCCATGTGTGGGCGACGAACAGGCGCACCGGGTTCTTCTGCGTGACGCTGCTCATGGCGTCTCCTCCTGAGGCCCGCACCTAGTCTAGCGCAGTGTGCGCGTTTCCGGTTCGCAGGGCAGCCCCGTAGAATTATGGAACCTCAGAGGTTCCCCAGGCCTGATGCGCTTCCTGCTCTACAACATCCGCTACGCAACGGGCACGGGCGCGGCTTTCCACCTTCCGGTTCCGGGTGCGGGCTACCTCCGCAGCAACGCCCGGGTTCTGACGGGCATCACGCGCTTCATCAAGGAGCGGGACCCCGACATCGTCGGGCTGGTCGAAGTGGACACCGGCTCCATCCGCACCGGACGAGTGAACCAGGCCCAGGTGATCGCCGAGTCGCTCGGGCACTACTCGACCTACCAGTGCAAGTACGGCGCCGACTCCTTCAACTCGTACGTGCCGATCGTGAACAAGCAGGGGAACGCCTTCCTCGCGGCGCCGCGCGTCGAGGGCGAACGGTTCCATTACTTCGACACGGGCATCAAGCGGCTGATCATCGAACTCGAGCTCGACGACCTCTGCGTGTTCCTGGTGCACCTCTCGCTCAAGTTCCGCCACCGGGCCGCCCAGTTGCGGCAGGTGTTCGAGCTCGTCCGGCGCGCCACCAAGCCCGTGATCGTCGCCGGCGACTTCAATACCTTCTGGGGCGAGCACGAGATGTCGCTGTTCATGGAGGCGAGCGGCCTGCGCAGTGCCAACCTCGAAGGGCTGCCGTCGTATCCCGCGCGCAAGCCACGGCTCGAACTGGACTTCATCCTCTATTCCCGCGGCATCGAGGTCGACTCCTTCGAGGTGCCCGCGGTCAACTTTTCCGACCACCGCCCGCTGGTCTGCGATTTCCACGTCACGGGCTGATGCGCGACGTGGCGAGGGTTCCCGCATGAACGCCACTGCCCCCCCCACGCAGACGACGCCGCAGTGGACACTCGAGGTCGACGCCGACCGCGTCGCCTGGCTCACGTTCGACAAGCCCGGCGCGAGCGCCAATGCGCTCTCCCGCGCCGCGATGCTCGAACTCGACGATCGCCTCGGCGAACTCGAGCGGCTGAAGCCGGCCGGCCTCGTCATCGTCTCCGGCAAGAGCGGCTTCATCGCGGGCGCCGACATCTCCGAGTTCAAGGAAGCGTCCACCCCGGCCGAAGCCGTGCCTGCGGTGCGCGCGGCCCACGCCGTCATGCAGCGGCTCGAGGACCTGCCTTTTCCCACGGTCGCCGCGATCAACGGCTACTGCCTCGGCGGCGGGCTCGAGCTCGCGCTCGCCTGCCGGCACCGGGTCTGTGCCGACGATCCGAAGGTCACGCTGGGATTGCCCGAGGTCCTGCTCGGCATCAACCCGGGTTTCGGCGGCACCGTGCGGAGCGTGCGGCTCGTCGGTGTCGTGGCGGCGATGGACATGATGCTGACCGGCACGAACTATCGTCCCGACAAGGCGCTCAGGGTCGGCCTCGTCGACGAGGTCGTGCCGGCCGCGCAGCTCCGGGACGCAGCCAGGAGGCTCGCCCTGCAGCCGCGTCGCCGCCGGCGGGCCCCGCTCGATCAGCGGCTGCTCGACCTGCCTTTCGTTCGCGACATCGTCGCCGGCAAGATCGAACGACAGGTAGAGCGCAGGGTGCGACGCGAACACTATCCGGCGCCGTTTGCGATCGTGGACCTGTGGCGCCGCCACGGCGCGAGCCCGCGCACGGGCTACGAGGCGGAGGCGCAGTCCGTGGCCAGGCTCGTGTGCACTCCGACCTCACGCAACCTCGTGCGCGTCTTCTTCCTGCAGGAGCGGCTCAAGGGACTCGGCGGCAAGGACCTGCCGAAGGGCGGCCACGTGCACGTGGTCGGCGCGGGAGTCATGGGCGGCGACATCGCGGCCTGGTGCGCGGCACGCGGCTTCACGGTGACGCTGCAGGACCGGGCACACGAACTCGTGCAACCGGCGCTCGACCGCGCACAGGCCTTCTTCGACAAGCGCGCAAAGGTGCCCGGCAAGGCCGCCGAGAACATGGCACGGCTGCAGGCCGACGTCGAGGGTCAAGGCGCCGCCCGCGCCGACGTCGTGATCGAGGCGATCTTCGAGGATGCGGATGCCAAGCGCGAGTTGTATGCAAGGCTCGAGCCCCGGCTGAAACCGGACGCCGTGCTCGCGACCAACACGTCGAGCCTGATGCTCGAGCCGCTGGCGGAGCGACTGGCCCGGCCAGGCCGGCTCGTGGGCCTCCACTTCTTCAACCCGGTGGCGCAGATGCCGCTCGTGGAGGTCATCGAGTCCGCCGTCACCGATCCCCAGGCGCGCGCTGCGGCGCTCGCCTTCACGCGTGCGATCGACAAGCTGCCACTGCCGTGCCGGAGCGCGCCGGGCTTCCTCGTCAATCGCGTGCTGATGCCTTACATGACCGAGGCGATGCTGATCGCACGGGAAGGCGTGCCGCTCGCGACGATCGACGAGGCCGCCGTCCGATTCGGCATGCCGATGGGCCCCATCGAGCTCGCCGACATCGTCGGGCTCGACGTCTGCCTGCACGTGGGGCGGATCCTGTCTGCCGCCTTCGGCGGCCCGGCGCCCGATGCCGTGGCTCCGCTCGTCGCGGCCGGGAAGCTCGGCAAGAAGAGCGGCCAGGGCCTGTACGAATGGCGGGACGGCAAGGCGGTGAAGCCTGCCGTAGACACCTCGACGCGCGTGCCCGACGACCTCGAGGACCGGCTCATGCTCGCGCTGGTCAACGAAGCGATGGCCGTGCTGCGCGAGGGCGTCGTAAGCGACGCCGACCTGCTCGATGCCGGCGTGATCTTCGGTTCGGGATTCGCACCGTTCCGCGGCGGCCCGCTGAAGTACGCGCGGGACCGTGGGGTCGCCGAGGTCGTGGCACGGCTCGAGGCACTGGTCGCGCGCCATGGCGAACGCTTCCGGCCCGACCCGGGCTGGCAGACCTTCGGTGCCCGGGTCGCGTGATATCATTCCCAATCCTTTGCCACGCATGCATGAATGAGCAGCGACAGCGCCCTTGACCCCAAAGTTCTTCGAGCCTTTTCACCGCTGGACGGGCTCAAGAACGAGAACCTGAGGGCGCTCGCACGCAAGACGACGGTGCGCGAGCTCAGCCAGGGCCGCCTCCTGTTCAAGGAAGGCGACACCGACAAACGCACCTACTATCTCGCGAGCGGCCTGGTCGAACTCCTGGCCAACGGACGCATCGTCGGCACGATCCGCGGCGGCACGCCGGATGCGCGCCATGCGATCGCCCCGGTGCTGCCGCGGCGCTGCTCGGCCCGCGTGGCGTCCGAGCGCATCGAGTACGTGTCGATCGACAGCGACCTGCTCGACGTGCTGATCACGTGGGACCAGACCGGCACGTACGAGGTCGGGGAGCTGCGCGCGGGCGACGCCCCCGGCGACGACTGGATGACGATGCTGCTGCAGAGCCGCGCGTTCCACCGGATCCCGCCCGCGAACCTGCAGGCCGTGTTCATGCGCATGCAGCGCATGACGTATTCGACCGGCGATGTCGTGATCCGCCAGGGCGACGAAGGCGATTACTTCTACGTGATCGTCGAGGGCCGCTGCGCCGTGACCCGGGAGACGCCGCTCAACCGTGAAGGGATCCGGCTCGCCGAACTCGGCAAGGGCGAGACCTTCGGCGAAGAGGCGCTGATCTCGGGCGCCCGCCGCAACGCGACCGTTACGATGCTCAGCGAAGGCGTGCTGATGCGCCTCGCCAAGGACGACTTCAACACCCTGCTCAACGAGCCCCTGCTGCAGTGGGTCGACTACGACCGTGCGCAGCAGATCGTGGCGGGGGGCGGCGCGTGGCTCGACGTGCGCCTGCCGAGCGAATTCGAGCACTGGCACATCGAGCCCTCGCTCAACGTGCCGCTCTACTTCGTGCGCATCAAGATCAAGACGCTCGATCAGACGATTCCCTACGTCGTGATCTGCGACAACGGCCGGCGCAGCTCCGCGGCCGCGTACATCCTGAGCGAGCGCGGGTTCGAGGCGTACGTGCTGCGCGGCGGAATGGGCGAGACGGAGCTCGCCGATGCGCTGATCCAGACAGGCGGAAGCCAGTGATCAGTGTTTAGTGTCTAGTGTCTAGTAAGAAAAAGGCCAGCGATGCTGGCCTTTCAGTTTCCGACTATCCGCTGGACACTATCCGCTGGACACTCACATCGTGTGCGTCGGCTTGTCCCCGCCGAGCGCGCCGGCGAGATAGGACTCGATCTTGCGCTGGGTCTGCCCGCGGTCCTGCTCGCTGAACTGCACGCCGATCCCGGCGGTGCGCTTGCCCTGCGCGCCCTTCGGCGTCATCCAGATCACGCGCCCGGCGACGGGCAGCTTTTCGTCCTCCCCCATCAGGTTCAGCAGCATGAACACCTCGTCGCCGAGGCGGTAGTTGCTGCTCGTGGGGATGAACAACCCGCCGTTCTTCACGAACGGCATGTACGCGAGGTACAGCGCGCTCTTGTCCTTGATCGTGAGCGTCAGCAGCCCGGGCTTGTTCGGCTGTCTCGTCGCGGGAGCGGGACTCATCTGGTCGGCAACCTTGTGCTCCGTCAGCGCGGTCTGGCCGCGGCCCGCAGTTCGAGCAGCACGGTTTCGACCACCAGGGGCGCGGAGGCCGAGCCCTCCAGCAGGCGGCGCGCCTCGCGCAGGCGATCCAACACCTGGAACGCCGCGGTTATGTTCAACTCCGTGGTGGCCCTTTGCAAGGGAGAACCCGCCCGAAACGTGAGGGCAGTCTCATCGCCGAGCCCGTTCGCGCGCTGGAGGGCGCCGGCGAGCCAGGACTCGAGCCAGTCCAGGCGCGCGGGCAGCCCGTCCCCCTGCATCTCGGCGGCCGCGCGCGTCACCTCGATGCGATCGCCGAGGAACGCGTCCAGCAGGCCGGTCATCTGCTGCTCCAGCTCGTCGAAATGGGGCGCCAGCGCCGCGGCCTTGAGCGGCGCGCCGCCGGCCACCGCCAGCAAGCGCGGCGACACCGGGCGGCCGAGCGTCTCGTTGAGCCAGCGGGTCGCCACGCCGGGCTCCGGCCGCGCGATCTCGACCCGCTGGCAGCGGCTGCGCAGCGTCGCCAGCAGTGCCGACGGTCGCGCCGTCACGAGCACCAGCACCGTGCGCGGTGCGGGCTCCTCGAGCGTCTTGAGCAGCGCGTTCTGTGCGGCCGTCGTCATGCGGTCGGCCGGCGTGACGATCGCGACGCGATAGCCGCGTCGCATGCTCGTCATGGCGAGCTTCTCGCACGTCTCCCGCACCTGGTCGACACCGATCGACTTCTTGTCCTCCAGCGGCTGCAACCAGTGCAGGTCGGGGTGCGTGCCGGCACGGCTCAACTGGCATTCGGCGCAATGCCCGCAGGCCTCGAGCCGTGCGCCCCGGCCGGTGCAGAACATCGCTGCCGCCAGCGCGGACGCGAACCGCTCCTTGCCGACCCCTGCCGGCCCCTGCAGCAGCAGGCCGTGCGGCAGGCGCTTCGAGGCGACCGCCGCGCTCAGTCGATCGCAGGCGCTCGCGTGCCAGGGCAGCAGGTCGATCGGCGGCGGCGCGGGGGCCGCGTCGTCCGTGCTCGTCCGATCGGAGGCTGCGGTCATGGTGCGCTCGCTGCCGGTTCGAGCAAAGGCGCCAGCGCGGCACGCACGCTCGCTTCGACCTCGTCCGGCGTGCGGCTCGCGTCGATCACGCGGAAGCGTCGCGGCTCGCGAGCGGCGCGCTGCAGGTAGCACTGGCGCACGCGCTCGAAGAAATCGCTGCGCTCGGTCTCGAAGCGGTCAGGCCCGCCGGCCCCGTTGCGCGCGTGGGCGCGCGTCATGCCCAGGGCGACCGGCGCGTCGAGCAACAGCGTCAGGTCCGGCTGGCGGTCGGGGTGCACGATGCGCACGAGCGCGTCGATGTCCGCCGCGGGCATGCCGCGGCCGCCGCCCTGGTACGCGTAAGTGGCATCGGTGAAACGATCGCAGAGCACCCAGGCGCCGCGCGCCATGGCCGGCTCGACCAGGTTCGCGAGGTGGCTTGCGCGCGCCGCGAACATGAGCAGCAGTTCGCAGGACTGCGGCATCGGCTCGTCGCCGCGCTCGAGCAATACCTTGCGCAGCAGTTCAGCGCGGGGCGTGCCGCCGGGCTCCCGCGTGAGCACGACCTCGACACCCCCGGCCTGCAGCCACGCAGCCGCGCGGTTGAGCTGCGTCGACTTGCCGACGCCCTCGCCGCCCTCGAACGTGATGAACCTGCCGGCCACTCAACGACCCTTGGCGTTCTGCTGGCGATAGCGCACGAGGTACTGACGCACTGCGGCCTCGTGCTCTGCCAACGTCTTCGAAAACACGTGCGCTCCGTCGCCACGACCGGTCGCGACGAAATAGAGCTCGCCCCGCTCCGCCGGCTGCACGGCGGCCCGTAGCGCCGCGGCGCCCGGCAGCGCGATCGGCGTCGGCGGCAGCCCCGCGCGGGTGTACGTATTGTACGGGCCGTCGCGCTCGAGGTCCGCCCGGCGCAGATTGCCGTCGAATTTCTCGCCGAGGCCGTAGATGACCGTCGGGTCGGTCTGCAGGCGCATGCCGCGGCGCAGCCGCTCGACGAACACGCCCGCAATGCGCGCACGTTCGTCGGCGAGGCCCGTTTCGCGTTCGACGATCGAAGCGAGGATGAGCGCCTCGTAGGCGTCGCGCAACGGCAGGTCCTCGTGCCGCGTCGACCAGGCCTGCTCGAGCTCCTTGCGCATGCGGTCGCGGGCGTGGCGCAGCAGGTCGATGTCCCGCGTGCCCTTGCCGAACAGGTACGTATCGGGGAAGAACAGACCTTCCGGGTGCCGGCCGTCCTCGCCGAGCAGCGCCATGACCTCGGCGTCGCCGAGGCCCTGCGTCGTGTGCTGGAGCGTCGGTTCGTCGGCAATCGCCCGGCGCAGGTCGCGAAACGTCCAGCCTTCGACGATCGTGACTGCGTGCTGCACGACGGCCCCGCTCACGAACGTCTGCAGCAGCGTGCGCGGCGAGGTGCCCGGGGCGAGCGAGTACTCGCCGGCGCGCATGCGGGCGTCGGCCCCGGTGTAACGGCCGTAGAGGGCGAGCAGCCGTGGATGCGTGAGCACGCCGCGCGTCTCGAGTTCGCGCGCGACGGCCGTGAGCGTCTGGCCGGGCGCGACGTCGACCGTCACGGCTTCGGCGCCGATCGTGAGCGGCGTGTCGAGCCAGTGACGCACGAACAGGAAACCGGCGACGAGCGCGAGCGCGGCCAGTGCGACCGCGAGGGCCACGACCCGCCGCACGAGCCTCACTGCGCCTGGACCTCGATCGCCTCGCGCAACCGCGCGATCAAGGGACCCGGCACGAACGTCTTGAGGCCTTCGACGTAACCGACCGGCCGGATGCCGCGCACGGCGTTGGTCAGGAAGACTTCGTCGGCGCGCTCGAGGTCCGCCAGCGTGAAGTCGCCGACCTCGACCTCGACACCTTCGCGCGCCGCGGTGCGCAGCACGAGTTCGCGCATGACGCCGGAGACGCCGCAATCGCTGATCTGGGGCGTGAGCAGCCGGCCCTTGCGCACCAGGAACACGTTCGCCGCCGTCCCGCTGACCAGTCGATCGTCGGTCGAGCGCATCAGTCCCTCGTCGACCGCGGGTTCGCGCAGTTCCGCTCCCGCGAGCACCTGCTCCAGGCGATTCAAGTGCTTGATGCCGGCGAGGCGCGTGTTGCGGCCGAGCCGCGTCTCGCAGATCCGCACGCTGATCGGGCGGGCCGCTTCGGCCTCCGAGACCTGTTGCGCGGTGGAGTTGACGATGCGCGTGACCGAGGGCTCCAGCGGCGGCGGATAGCCACGCGGGCCCGGGCCGCGCGTCACGATCAGCTTGACGACGGCCGCGCCGAGCCCTTCGAGCACGCGCGCGCAGTCGGCCTCGATCAGGTCCGTCGACGGCATCGGCATGCCGAGGCGGTGGCAGCCCTCCGCGAGCCGCGCCATGTGCAGTTCGAACCGCAGCACCCTGCCGTTCGAGGCGCCCATCGTTTCGAACAGGCCGTCGCCGTACTGCAGTCCGCGGTCGTCCGCCGAGATGCCTGCGCCCTCGACGCCGTTCACGAGTCTCCGTCCGATCAAGTTCCTTCTCCCAGCGCGCGCAGGATGCCATCGGCCTTCGCGCGAGTCTCCGCCAGTTCCGCGTCCGGCACCGAGTCTGCCACGATGCCGGCCCCGGTCCTAAATCCGATCTCGCCGTTCCGCAACGTCAGCGTGCGGATCAGGATGTTGAGGTCCAGGGCGCCGCCCAGGTCGAGGTACCCGAGCGATCCCGTGTACGCCTCGCGCGGCTCGCGCTCGAGGTCTGCGAGGACCTGCATGCAGCGCACTTTCGGGCAGCCGGTGATCGTGCCGCCGGGGAACACTGCCGCGATCGCGCGGCCCGGCGTCACGTCGTCGCGAAGTTCGCCCCGTACGTTCGAGACGATGTGGTGCACGGTCGCATAGGTCTCTATCGTCATGTACTCGTCGACCTGCACGGTGCCGCCGCGGCAGATCCGGCCGAGGTCGTTGCGCTCGAGGTCGACGAGCATGACGTGCTCGGCCTGCTCCTTTTCGTTGAGCCGCAGTTCGCGCTTGAGCTCGGCGTCCGCGGCCGCATCGCGTCCCCGCGGCCGCGTCCCGGCGATGGGGCGGGTGCTCGCGACGCCATCGCGCAGCTGCAGCAGGCGCTCCGGGGACGAGCTCAGGACCGTGAAGTCGCCGAGCTCCGCGATCGCCGCAAACGGGGCGGGGTTCGCGCTGCGCAGGGCGCGGTAGAGGTCGGTGGCCGTCGCGCCGACCGCGAGTCGTGCCCGCCACGAGCGCGAAAGGTTCGCCTGGTAGACGTCGCCGCGCGCGATCGCCTCGAGCACCGCGCGCACGCCGCGCGTGAACACCGCCGGATCCTGCTCGGTGACGTCCGTCGCGAGCACGGACGGCGACGCCCTGACCGTCGGCGCGCCCAGCGTGGCGAGGTCGGCGGCGAGCTGCT